>CAYMAP010000092.1:3780-10187 GCA_964388425.1 uncultured Planctomycetaceae bacterium | reverse complement strand
CCGTGTTCTGTGGGTCAGCAGAGTTCCTTTTCGGTCTCGCCGATGGCTTCGTCGATGATGTCCAGCCCCTTCATGAGGACATCGTCTTCCATGATGATCGGCGGACTCATGCGGAGGATGTGCCCTGCGGGAATCCAGGCCAGGCCCTTCCGGAACGCCTTCTGGTAGACGCTCTTGCCGGCGGCGTCGAAGGGTTCCTTGGTGGCCTTGTCCTTGACGAGCTCGATGCCCATCAGGCAGCCCTTGGCCCGGACGTCGCCGACGATGGCGTGCTCGTCCTTCATCTTCTCCATGCGCTGCTGGGCGAGTTCGCCGAGGTGGGCCGACCGCTCCAGGAGGTTTTCTTCCTCGATGACCTCCGTGCTTGCCAGGGCGGCCGCACAGGCCATCGGGTTCCCGCCGTAGCTGGAACTGGCGGAGATGCTCTCGAAGCTTTCCTTGTACGGCTCGCGGACGGCGACGCAGGTGACCGGGAAGCCGTTGCCGAACCCCTTGCCGATGGAGACCACGTCGGGCACGACGTCCCAGTGTTCCATGCAGAGCCATTTGCCCGTCCGGCCCCAACTGGTGAGAACCTCGTCGGCCATCAGCAGCAGCTCGTTGTCGTCGCAGTATTTCCGGAGCTTCGGGAAGAAGTCGTCCGGCGGCATGACGGACCCGCCCCAGCCCTGGATGGGTTCCAGGCAGAAGCCCGCGACGTTGTGGGCCGTGCCCTTGTCGATGTAGGTATCGAAAAACTCGATGTACTTGTCGGTGTCGATGGTCCCGTCGTCCTGGGTCCACCAGGGGTGGTAGGCGTCCGGGCGCGGCAGCATGTGGAAGCCCGGTGCGCGGGTCGGGCCGTAGACGTAGCTGCGGATGTGCCCGAGGCTCACGCCGCCCATGGTCTTGCCGTGGTAGTCATAGAAGCAGCTCAGCAGTTCCTGCTTGCCGTTGGTCGCGGCCCGCATGACGCGCAGGCCGGCCTCGACGGCGGTCGTGCCGGAGTCGTAGAACTGGAAACCGGCCAGGTCGCCGGGCAGGACATCGGCGAGTTTCTCCACGAGTTGGGTCTTGATCGGCGTGGTGAAGTCGTGGGCGTTCATCAGCGTGCCGGCCATCTTCGCGACGGCTTCGGAGACCTTGGGGTGACAGTGCCCGAGCGTCGTGACGTAGATGCCGCTGGAAAAATCGATGTAGCGGTTGCCGTCCGCGTCGGTCAGGACGCAGCCCTTGCCCTCGGTGAACGTCACCGGGAAGAGCTTGACCTGCCCGGAGAGGCCCTTGAAGTACGTCGTGCAGCGGTCGTGCCATTCGGTGCTTTTCGGCCCGGGGGGCGGGACCTTGACGTCGGGGATGTCGTTGAGGTCCACGTGGGCCCATTCGCCGGTCTGGTAGGCTGCGGTGGTCATGGGGCAAAACTCCTTGCGGGTTCGGGTTGGGGTTCAAGGACGTGAATTCCGTGCTGTTCCAGCGTAGCGATGACGCGGGGGTCGGCCCCGTCGTCGGTAATCAGCGTGTCGTAGTCTTCCGCGGTGGCGTAGCGGACCAGGGCGCGACGGGCGAGCTTGGTGCAGTCGGCGACGACGCAGGTCCGCTCGCTGGCGGAGTTCATTTTGCCCAGCATGCGAGCCAGTTGCGGGGAGGCGTTGTAGGCGTTGCCCTCCGCGTCGACGGCGTCAGCGCCGAGAAAGGCGATGTCGGCGTGGAGGGTTTCGAGGTTGGCCTCGGTGACCGCCCCCGTCAGGTCCGGAGAATCGTGCCGCAGCAGCCCGCCCAGGAGGAGAATCTCCACACCCTCGCAGGCGAAGAGTTCCGCCGCGATGGGCAGCGAGGTGGTGATCACCGTAATGCCCCGCCGGGCCTTGAGCTGCCTCGCCAGGGCCAGCGTCGTCGTCCCGGAGTCCAGCAGGATGCTCTGGCCATCGGTGACGAGGCCGGCCGCGAGATCGGCGATGGCCTGCTTCTGGGGCTGCAACTCGTTCATCCGCCGGAGAAAGCCGAACTGGAAGCTGACTTGCGACGACGGAGCCGCCCCGCCATGAGTGCGCGTGACCTTGCCCTCGCGGGCGAGTTCCTGCAGGTCCCGGCGAACTGTCATCCCGCTGACGTCAAATTCCTCCGCGAGCATTTCCACGGAGCATTCTCCCCGGGCACGCAGACGCTTGAGGATTTCCATCTGGCGATTGTATGGCGAAAGCGATTGTTTCATGGTGTTCACTACTGTTGAACTACAGGCTTTACGAGTTTATATCAAACTACAGGCCTCTTGTCAACGCCCTGTAGTGCTATTGACTGAATCTTAACATTCCATGTCTCGCGGGGCTGCTTTATTAACACTGCGCACAAACCATCGCAATCGTTTGATAATAAATAAATTAAAGCAGCCATGCGGCGCTTAAATCTTAACATTATTTTAATTATTCACGTTTCAGGGCAAGTCCTCTAAAGAGAGCGTTTATAGCGTTTTCAACACAAACCAACAGGCTGTTTATTTGAGTCAGGCCAACAATTTGCTTCCATTTTATGACGGGAGGGATCGTTCGGCCCGTCGGAGGGCTTATACAGATCGGTCTTTCCGGGCAGAACGGTCTGGGGGAGGGTTTCGCGTTTTCGGCGGAGGGTCTGGAGGAATTCGCGGGCTTTGCGTTATTGCGCGTCGGACCGAGTGGATGAATCGGTGGATTCGAGAAGATCAGCAAGAGTCGTCTTGCCGAGGGCCTCGTGTGCGGTGGCGTGGACCTGGCGGAGGGCGGCCTCGATCCGCGGGCCGTACCGCTGGGACTGACCGGCGTGCATGTCGTCGGCAGCGATGCCCATGGCTTCGAGGACGCCGACGCTGCCGGCCGGTCGGATCAGGACATAGGCGGGCGGTCCGTCGGACTCGGTCGGTACGACGAGGTCAGCGTGGAGGAGTTCGTCGATCAGCCGTTGCACAGCCACCGCGGGCAGGTGGGTGCTGTCGGAGAGATCGGTCGACAGGGCGGGGCCCCGGCCGGCCTGGTAGTGGTCGGCGACGCCAACGGCGACTGCCAGTCGTTCCCACGCCCCGAGACGCATGCGTTCGGCGAGTTCGGCCGACTCCATCCGCTCGAGGTTGGCGGCGGTGGCGGCGATTTCAGCCCCGAACAGAAACACGGCCCAGGAAAGGTTGACCCACAGGAGGAACAACGGCAGCAGCCCCATCGCTCCGTAGACGCTGTGGGCGGCGACGCGGGTGACGTACATGCCGAAGCCCCACTTGGCCAGCATCCAGATCGGCACGGCCAGGACGGCCCCGCCCAAGGCGGTACGCATCGAAACGAACGTGTTCGGCATGAGCCGATACACCATCGCCAGCAGCAGGATGCCCAGCAGGACGGGGATGAGCCAGCTCCCGGCCGAGACGAGGTGCCCCACCACCGGGATGCCCTCGACGGCAGCGGTGGCTTTCTTGCCGACGAAGACCGCGACGGTCAGCAGCAGGGGCATGAGCGTGACGACGGACCAGTACAGCAGGACGCGCCGCCAGAGCCGCCGACTTCGCGGAGCCTCGAAGACGCGGTTGAGGGAGCTTTCGATAGTCGACAGCAGCGACAGGGCCGACCAGACCAGCACGAGCACGCCGATGGGGCCTACGGTGGCGACGCGGAGCTTGCCCTCGACCTCGTTGACCAGGTCGAGCAATTCGTCGGCGACGCTGCGGGCCAGAACCTTCTCTGCCGGCGTGGTGGCGGGTTGGGTTTCGGGCACAGCGTTGGTGGGCGATGTCTCTGTCGCGGGGGCGGTTGCTGAAGTCGGTGATGGATCAGGCGAATCCTCGGCACGGGAAAGTTGGATCTGAGTCAGGCCGGCCTGTTCGAGCAGATCGCGCAGGTCGCGCTTGCCCTGGTCCGTCACGCCGAGGGATCGCAGAACCAGCACCGCCAGCACCATCGCGGGGACGAGGGCGAAAATGGTCCGGAAGGACAGCTCGGCGCTCATAGCCATCGCCCGCCGCTGGCGGAGACGTCGCATGCAGTGCTGCCAGAGACGCACCTGGGTATGCACCATGCCCGACCACCGCCCGAGTTCCTCCCGAGGGGTGTTCAGCAGCGACTGGAAGCGTTCCAGGATTGTTTGAAACCAGCGCACAGGTCGACTCCGATTCACGACTCCCACGTGCATTGTATCGGCGAGACCTCGGCCTGAGCGTTGGAAAAAGAGGAAGGTTTCGCCGTCCTACTTTGCCGCGAACAATCGCGGACGGGTGCGAACGTATCCCACCGCGTGTAGCCCAGTCGTTCTGCGGTGAACTGACGGTCGAACCGCCCCGGCTGAGAAACAGCGCGGGTGCAAGCCCCCACCTTTCCCGATGGGTCGTGGCGAAGAAGGTCAACGGACGAGATGAAGGATGGCCGAGGCGATGGAGAAGAACAGGAGGATGCTGGAGACGTCCATCATGACGGAGATAAAAGGCCCGCTGGTGACGGCGGGATCGACGCCGATGCGTTTGAAGAAGAACGGCAGCATCGCGCCGAGGAGGTTGGCGAGGGTGACCGCGGCGAGCATGGCGACTCCGGCCGCGAAAGCGGCGTTGGGGGGGGTAATGGCCAGTCCCGCCCGGGGGTTGACGCCGACGGCCAGGACGATGCCCCCGGCGATACAGCCCAGCAGCACGCCCATGGCCAGGCCGCGGAGAAGCTCTCGCAGGAAGACCTTCCACCAGTCGGCCGGGGCTATTTCGCTGATGGCGAAGCCGCGGATCATGAGCATGGCGACCTGGCTTCCGGTGTTGCCGGCGGTGGCGTTGATGAGGGGCATGAACATCGCCAGCACCGCCAGCCATTGCTCGAAGCCCTTGAGGACGAAGACGGCACCGGTTTCGCCCACCAGGAGCATCGCCAGCCAGGGCAGGCGTTTGCGGAGCATTTTCGGAGTCGAGACGGAGAAGTACCCGTCCTCGATCGTACCGATGGCGGCCATCTTCTGCATGTCCTCGGTGGTCTCTTCCTGCTGGATGTCCATGACGTCGTCGAAGGTCACGATCCCCACGAGCGTGCCCTGGTTGTCGACGACGGGCAGCGCGATGGCATCGTATTTGCGGAAGAGTTCGACGGCGGTTTCCTGGTCGTCGGTGGCGTTGAGACTGGCGACCTGCTCGTCCATGAGTTCCTCGACAACCTGCTCGGGTTCGGCCAGGACGATGTCTTCGAGCGAGATTTCGTCGAGCAGCTTCCAGCGGTCGTCGACGACGTAGATGACCATGTAGGTTTCCTGCTCGGCGGCGATTTTTCGCAGGTGCCGCAGGACGTGCTCGATGGACCAGTCCTTGCGGACGGCGACGTACTCGGGCGTCATCAGCCGACCGATGCTGTCCAGCGGGAAGTCCAGCAGGTCGTTGGCGATGGTGCGCTCCTGCCCGGTCAGGTGGGCGATGAGCTTCTGCGCGAGCTCGCCGGGGACTTCCTCGAGCAGTTCGGTCCGGTCGTCGGGGGGCATTTCGTTAAGCAGTTCGGCGACGCGCTGCCGGCTCATGCCGGTCAGGAGCCACTGCTGCTGCTCGGCGGAGAAGTAGCCGAAGATTTCGGCAGCGGTGTCGGTCGGAAGGATACGGAAGGCGATGGTCAGGTCGTCGGTTTCCTGGTTGACCAGCAGGTCGGCCAGGTCGTGGATTTCCATGCCCATCAGGGCTTCCTTGAGTCCTCCGAACTGCCTTTCCTCGATGAGGTCGTGGATGAACCCCCCGCCCTGGTCGGCGTCGTACGGGGACTCGGCGAAGGTGAGGTTGTCGTCGGAGGTCATACGACCGAACATTCTCGGCCGGCAGCGTGGGAAAGTCAACGAGCGGGAAAAACGCGGAAAGGCACACGGCAAAAGTGGTTTTGCTCGGGTGGGGGCTTTACAATAATCGGGACCTCCTGCATTGGGCAGGAGCAACGAATTTGTGGAAAGGAAGGTTGCGATGAAGACGACGAAACTGGTGTTGGTGTTGCTGACAGCGGGGATAGTGCTTTCGGGAGGCTGCGTGAGCCGGGCGATCAAGGAGGGCGTGAGCGTCGCCACCGGCCCGAAAGGGTTCTATGCCGAGGACCCCTCGATGGGTGCCGAGAGTTCCAGGCCCCTTGGCAAGTACGAAAGCATTGAGATTGGCCAATTCGGGAGCGATTTCCGTTCCACCCCAGGCTCGTTGACGGGGATGATCGCCACGCAGTTGCGCGAGAAACTCACCGATGCGGGGTTCCCGATCAACGCGCCGGGCCCGACGCTGGTGGTGCAGGGCACGGTGATTTACTACGAAAAGGCGGGGCTGTCGGGACAGTTGTTCGGCCCGTTCGAGGAGACCGTCTGCGACGTGCAGTTGATCGACAAGTCGACCGGACAGAAGGTGGGCAACGCGATCTGCATCGGGCGGAGCACGACGACGGCCATGCAGGGCATGGACAAGAAGGCTGAGGGCGTTGCCAAGG
>CAYMAP010000092.1:0-3680 GCA_964388425.1 uncultured Planctomycetaceae bacterium | reverse complement strand
CCAAGGCCAAACTCGAAGCGATGAAGAAGACGAAGTAGCCCGACCACGACCACCCGTTGTAACTGGCCAGGCCCGTCCGGTTCGCCCGGACGGGCCTGGTCTTTTCGTTGCACCGCCGGAGAAACCAACCCCAAAGAGATGAAAAGTACGGGCTTGTCAAAAGGGGTTTTCGTGGGTACGATACTCCGTCAGTACGCTCCAGCTTTCCACAGCGCCAGTCGAGTCCGCAATCGGACGCCAGGCAGCAGACCACGCTGGACCGACTGGACATTTCGACGCGGGCGGCTAGGGGATCTGTCGGCAGCATGCAGCAGGTTCGATGCTTCCACCCGCGACGTCAGCCCCCCACGCAACACACCCAGGAACCCGAAGTCTATCGCTCGAGAGACAAGGAGAAG
Source organism: uncultured Planctomycetaceae bacterium (assembly GCA_964388425.1). Taxonomy (GTDB): domain Bacteria; phylum Planctomycetota; class Phycisphaerae; order SM23-33; family SM23-33; genus CAYMAP01. Next base: position 3,282 of record CAYMAP010000092.1, on the reverse strand, counting down.
CACCGATGCCCGAGTCCCGATCCGAGTGCCCGCTGGTCGACGCCACCGGCCAATGGCGAGAGCTGGACCTGCCGGCGGAAGTCAAAGCGCTGCTGGAACGCGCCCGGAGCGTGATCTTCCCCCGCAACCGCGAGGAGGTGCTCGACCTGGCCATGGGTGGGCAGGAAAGCAGCGTCTTTGAGGTGGCCTACGACGTGCCCGGCGTTGGCCGACAGGTCGAAGCGACCGTCTCGAAAGTCCGCAACGGACTCAGCGTGAACTATCCCGAACCCTACATGCGCCGCCGCGACCCGGACTGCATGATGATCGGTGATGCCGAGCCGACCGACAAAACCCGCTTTGAGGCGAACTTTGGCAGGCCCTTCGAGCCTCTGCGGGAGGAGACGTTCGCCTGGCTGGCCGGGCAGGACCTCAGCGTGACGTTTTTCACCGTGGGCGACTTCGAGGCCCACGACGGGCCGGGGGGGATCCTGATCGCTCCGAAAAACGCGGGTTTTTTCATCGGCGGACTGGCCGACCTCCAGAGCATGCTGCCTGCGGAGAAGATTCCGGCGACCTTCCGCACCCAGGCGGTGATTTACCTCGCACCTCCGTTTCGTCATACCACCTTCGAGGGCAAACAGGTAGTCGTACACAACCGTATCGGGGAACGTCACGAGATCTTCTCCTACAACCTCTACCCCGGCCCCAGCGCGAAGAAGGGCGTCTACGGGGTGCTGCTGGGCATGGGCGAGCGAGAGGAATGGACCACTCTGCACGCCTCGACCGTCGAAGTCGTCACGCCGTACGACAACCACACGGTCATCATCCACGAAGGCGCCAGCGGCGGCGGCAAGAGCGAAATGCTCGAACATCCCCATCGGCAAGAGGACGGTCGTCTCCTCGCGGCCGACAACATCGTCACCGGCGAGAAGTTCTTCCTGTCCATCGACCAGTTCTGCACTCTCTGCCCGGTCACGGATGACATGGCGATGGCTCATCCGGACCGGCAGCGCCCGGGTCGGCTGGTGGTCTCCGACGCCGAAAACGCCTGGTTCCTCCGTGTCAATCACATCAAGGAATACGGGACGGACCCGCACCTGGAGAAACTCACCGTCACTCCGCCCGAGCCGTTGATCTTCCTGAATATGGATGCAACTCCCGGCGCGACGTGTCTGATCTGGGAGCACCAGTACGATGCGCCGGAAACCCCGTGCCCCAACCCGCGAGTCATCGTCCCACGCTGCGACGTGCCGCACGTGGTCAACCGTGAAGTCGAGGTCCATGTCCGCAGTTTCGGCATTCGAACGCCGCCCTGCACGAAGACCGACCCGACCTACGGCATCCTGGGGCTGGTGCAGATTCTCCCGCCGGCCCTGGCGTGGTTGTGGCGACTCGTGGCCCCTCGCGGCCACGCCAACCCCTCCATCACCGACACTGCGGGGATGACCAGCGAGGGCGTGGGGTCATACTGGCCCTTCGCGACCGGGCGGATGATCGACCACGCCAATCTGCTCCTGAGACAGATCCACCAGACCCCCGAGACACGGTTCGTGCTCATCCCCAACCAGCACGTCGGAGCCTGGAAAGTCAGCTTCATGCCCCAGTGGATCGCCCGGGAATATCTCGCCCGTCGCGGCACGGCCCGGTTCCCGAAGGGCAAGATCGGCCCGGCCCGCTGCCCTCTGCTCGGCTATGCCATGAACCGCATGACCATCGAGGGAACCATGATCCCCGAGCATTTTCTGCGGGTCGAACAGCAGATTGACGTCGGCGACGAGGCCTACGACGCGGGGTCGGCGATCCTGCGGGACTTTTTCCATCGCAAGCTGCGGGAATTCGACTATGAAAAACTCGACCCGCTCGGCCGGGAGATTCTTCAGGCCTGTTTCGACGACGCCTCCGTTCATGACTACGAACGACTGATCCCCGGACTGGACGCGATCGAGGACACCCAGGCCGAGCAGATATCGCAGTAACGACGTACCCGCCGGAGGGCCTGCAGCGGTTCGGTCAAGCCTGTTGCCTTGAAAGCCCCCCGCAGCATGTTCAACGCCCAAGCCGAACGCGGGCAGGGCACCACGCGGTGGACGTCAGTCCTGCGGTGCGTACTGGCGGAGGGGGACGGCATCGGCGAGACCGAAGCGGGCCACCCGCTCGTTCAGCAGGTCGATGACGGCCTGACGGTCGATGGTTCGGCTTTCCTGGGGAAGGAGTTGCAACTCGATCTCCCCGGCGAAGATTCGAGCCGTCCGGCGGGACAGCCCCCAGGTCCGCTCGCCCATCATCGCCAGCCAGGATTTGTCCCACTTCGTGAGGTGCCCCCCGTCGTGCCGGACCTCCAGCAACGGCCGGCGGACCGCGCGGAGCGTGCGGTGCAGTTCGATGACCTCGGCGGCCTCGCCCATGCAGACGCGGCGCAAGGCCTTGACGGCCATCTCGAACAGCGCGGTCGAGGAAACGACGCTCCGCCGACGACGGCGGAGGTAGAGTTCCACCGCCCGGGCGAGGTCCCGCCCCAGGCGTATCGGCCCGCCCGTGCGATTCAGCCCGTACACCATCGTCGCCCCCAGCCGGGCCGGGTCGAACGCCTCCAGGCTTCCGTCCCGCTTGCGAACCTTGATCTTCCGTGACGAAGTCATGTCGAATCTCCCTATTCGTCCATCCCGCCGGGCGTCCCTCGCCCGGGCCCCTCGGCAACGGGGCTTATTCGTCGGCGAACAGTTCCTTCTGCTCCGGCCCGACGCGGGGGTGTCGTTCCACTTCCTGGGCTTCGTTGATCAACTCGCCAACGTCCGCAAACTCCCGGTAGACGCTGGCGTAGCGGACGTACGCGATCTTGTCGATCTCACGCAGACGTGCCGCCACCGCATCGCCGATGAAACTCGAGGGCACTTCCTTGTCAAAATTCCGGAAGATCTCCTCTTCGGCATTCTCCACGATGGTTCGAATTTGTTCGCTGCTGACCGAACGTTTGTAACAGCATTTCTCCAGCCCGATCAGAAGCTTCTCACGCTGGTAAGGCTCGCGCGATCCGTCTTTTTTGATGACCGTCAGGCGGATGGATTCCTCGACCCGCTCATAGGTCGTAAACCGCCTCTGACACGCCAGACAGTGACGACGCCGGCGCACTACACGCCCGCCCTCGCTGCTCCGCGAGTCGATCACTTTGTCCTTGTCCTGCCCGCAGAAGGGACACTGCATGCAAGGGGTCCTCTGGCCTGTGCCCGATCCCAACATATGGGATTTTTCCGAGTGTACCCATCCACATCTTGGGAGTCAACGCAGAATCCCCATTTTATT
>CAYMAP010000091.1:0-10313 GCA_964388425.1 uncultured Planctomycetaceae bacterium | reverse complement strand
GATGTCGCGTCCTTTTGTTATTAAGACGCCTCCCTCAGAACTGCCAAGAACACGCCGGGAGGACCGTTTTGGGGATGTCACTCTATTCTTTGCGTTGACGAATCGCCCTGATGTTCCGTTCCGTCGACTTTTGAGGGGCGCATCAATTAAGATAAAATCCCAACAAGGAAGCAAGAACCTTTTCTTTTCGACCTTCCGGGCCTCGGCGTCCTGTCCGGCGTTGAGGTATCGCTTGACGATGTCCATGTAGCACTTGCCGGCGCGAGAGTCCTCGCCGGCAGCTTCCCGCACACGCGCCTGCTCCATTCGAATCGCCGCAGCAAGGTCTGGGCGCTTCGGCTTTTTCCACTGGCGGAGGGAACGTATACTTCCGTGATGCGAATCCTTGCCTGCGAGCCGTACTACGGCGGGAGCCATCGGGCGTTTCTCGACGGCTGGGCCCGTCACAGCCGACACGACTTCACGCTCCTGACCGCGCCGGCTCACCACTGGAAATGGCGGATGCGGCAGGCGGCGATGAGCTTCGCGAGGCAGCTTCGTGACGACCTCAGCGGGCGGACCTTCGACGCCCTGTTCTGCTCGAGCATGCTGAACCTCGCGGAGTTCATCGGGCTGGCCCCCCAGAAGCTCGGTGGACTGCCGGCGGTCGTGTACTTCCACGAGAACCAGCTCAGCTACCCCGATCGCCATCGCGACGTGCGGGATGTACATTTCGGGCTGATCCACCTCAGCTCGCTCGTCGCCGCCGACGCCGTCTGGTTCAACTCCGTCTATCACCGCGACACCTTCCGCTCAGCGATGGCGGAACTGCTCTGGCGCATGCCCCAGCCCCGGCTGGAGGAGGAGCTGGCCTCGGTCGAGGGCACATTCGCCGTGCAGTACCCCGGCATCGCCCCGCCGGGCGAACGCCCTCCGCGCCCAACCGGACCGATCCGAATCCTCTGGGCCGCCCGGTGGGAACACGACAAGAACCCGGAGGATTTCTTCGCCTCCCTGGAAGCCTTCGATGCCGCAGGGGAGGATTTTCGCCTCGGGGTCATCGGCGAGCAGTTCCGCGACGCACCGGAGGTCTTCGACCGGGCCCGGCAGCGATGGTCCGATCGGCTGGATTACTGGGGCTACCAGCCGGACCGTCAGACCTATCGGCAGGTGCTGGGCTGGGCGGACGTGTGCGTCTCGACGGCGGTGCACGAATTCTTCGGCCTGGCGATGGTCGAGGCCGCCCGCGCCGGGGTCCTGCCCCTGCTGCCGAGGCGGCTGGCCTATCCGGAACTCTTCGGCCGAGTCGACGGAGCCGAGGCGTTCTTCTACGACGGCAGCGTCGCGGAACTCTCGGCCCGGCTGGTCGACCTGGCCCGGCGCTGTCGGGAAGGTTCGCTCTGGCCCGACGATCCCAACCGGCTTAGCCGAGCGATGCAGCCGTTCGACTGGACCGGCCGAGCCCCGGCCCTCGACGCCGCCATGGAGCAGGTCTGGAGATAACACGCCTTCCGACAACGGATCGTGTTCTCACCGAATCCCCGAATTCGCCGGGAAATGCGTGTTCCTCACCGCACGACGGTCGAGAAAGATCGCCCGGGCTCCATTGCGGAGCCCGTCGGGAAGCGGCAGGTCCAACGCGCGGGCGTGGCCACTGTGGATGAAGACGGCAAACCCCCACCCTTCGGGCTTTGCGAATCGGTCCGTTTGAGTAAGGATATGCTCCAGGGGTTCTTGTGTGAGTCAAAGTTCTCTGCCCGATCGTCGATTATCCATTTTGCATTTTCTTGGGGCTTTGGGTTTTGTCCGGCCAGGTCAGGACCGCGCCGGTGTCGGCGGAGGTCGCCAGGGCCTGGTATCGGCCGAGGGCGCCGTGGAGGATGGGGCAGGGGGCGGGCTTGTAGGCTTTGGCGCGTTTTTTGAACTCGGCGGCGGAGACGTTTGCGTGGATCGTGCCGGCCAGGCAGTCGATGGTGATTTCGTCGCCGTTTTTCAGCAGGCCGATCTCCCCGCCGGCGGCGGCTTCGGGGGCGATGTGTCCGATGCAGAGTCCGGCCGTCCCGCCGGAGAAACGCCCGTCGGTGATCAGCGCGCACTGTTCGCCGAGACCCATGCCCTTGAGGTAGCTGGTGGGGGCGAGCATTTCCTGCATGCCCGGCCCGCCGCGGGGTCCTTCGTTGCGGATGACCACGACGTAGCCGGGTTTGACCTTCCCGGCGAGGATGCCTTCGCAGGCGGCTTCCTGGCGTTCGAAAAGGATGGCCCTGCCGGTGAATTGGTAGATGCTGGGGTCGACGCCGGCGAGTTTGACGACCGAGCCGTCGCGGGCGATGTTGCCCTTGAGGACGACGAGCCCGCCTTTTTTCGTGTAGGCCTGTTCGAGCGGGCGGATGATGTCCTTGGCGGGGACTTTGCCGGTGTTTTTCGCGGCGCGTTGTTTGGGTTTAGCGCCTCGGTACATCGCTTTGACTTCCTCGGTGGGTCGGCCGGTCGCGAGCCCGCCCTGGCGGTAGATTCTCTTGGCCATTGCGCAGTGGTGTTTGCTGCGGACGGACCACTTTTCGAGGTTGGCCATCAGCGACTCGCCGGTGACGGTCATGACGTCGGTGTGGACGAGGGAGCGTTTGTCCCACCAGAGCTGCCCGAGGATGGTGTGGATGCCGCCGGCGCGGTGGACGTCCTGGATGTGGTATACCTTGCCTTCCGAGGTGGCCGAGGGTGCGACGCGGCAGATGTTGGGGGTTTTCTTCGAGATGCGGTCGATGTCGTCGAGGGTGAACGTCACGCCGGCTTCGTTGGCCATCGCGAGCAGGTGCAGGACGGTGTTCGTGCTGCCGCCCATGGCCATGTCCAGCGCGAAGCCGTTCCGGAAGGCTTTTTGGGAGAGGATGTTCCGTGGCAGCAGGGGGTAGGAGGTCCTGCTGCCGGTGCCGGCCCATTCTTTGGCCATGGTGACGATGCGTTTGGCGGCCCAGCGGTAGAGTTCCATGCGAGCGGGGCTGGTGGCGAGCGTCGTGCCGTTGCCCGGCAGGGCCATGCCGATGGCTTCGGAAAGGCAGTTCATGCTGTTGGCGGTGAACATGCCGCTGCAGGACCCGCAGGTCGGGCAGGTGTTGTTTTCCCAGCGGTCGAACTGGGCCTTGTTCATCTTGCCGGTCTTGAACTGTGCGACGGCGTAGAACTGGTCGATGAGGTCGACGTCCCGGCCGTCGACGCGGCCGGCTTCCATGGGCCCGCCGGAGGCGAAGATCGTCGGGACGTTGCAGCGGATGGCTCCGAGGAACATGCCCGGGACGATCTTGTCGCAGTTGGGGATGCAGAGCATCGCATCGAAGCCGTGGGCGCGGACCATGGTTTCGACACAGTCGGCGATGGTTTCGCGCGAGGGCAGGGAATACTTCATGCCGGTGTGTCCCATGGCGACGCCATCGCAGACGGCGGGGGTGTTGAAGATGAACGCGGTGGCGCCGCCGGCTTCGATCTGGGCCTTGACGTACTCGGCGACGGCGTCGAGGTGGCAGTGGCCGGGGACGACGTCGGTGTAGCTGTTGGCGATGCCGATGAAGGGCTTGCGGATGTCTTTGTCGGTCAGGCCTGTCGCTTTGAGCAGGCTGCGGTGGGGTGCTCGTTCGTGGCCTTTCTTGACGGTGTCGCTTCGCATGTCGGTGGTATTCTGCGTGCGGGGGTTGGCGGGCAGGACGGGGGCTTCGGTGGCGTCGAGCCGGGATCGGTAATCAAAGACCAATGTGTCGCGTCGGGGTTTGCGGGGCATGGATGTACTCCCAGGGGTAGAACATGCGAGTCATGTTGTGTGGAACGGTCGCATTGTTTGGTTTCGGTCATGGCCGGGGATTGTGTTGGAACAGGATGGATCTTGGATCGACCGGTAACCCGTCTGTCGACCGGCAGTGGTGTTCGGATGACGAAATCTGCGCGATCATGCGTTGGAGTCGTCGACGCCGCCGAATCGCCGCTGGCGGTTGGCGTAGGCGATGCAGGCTTTGTGCAGTTCGGCTTCGTCGAAGTCGGGCCAGTGCGTTTCGGTAACGTAAAATTCCGCGTAGGAAATCTGCCAGAGCAGGAAGTTGCTGATGCGCATCTCCCCTGCGGTTCGGATGAGCAGGTCGGGGTCTGGGACGCCGTGGGAATCCAGGGCGTCGGAGAAGCCCTGTTCGTCGATGTTCTCCGGTTCGAGGCAGCCGGTGCGTGCGCGTTTGGCGAGGGTTCGGACGGCGTCGAGGATTTCGGCCCGCGAGCCGTAGTTCAGCGCCAAACACAGCCACATGCCGGTGTTTTTGCTGGAGACGCGGACGGACTCGTCGAGTTCGCGGAGGACCGGTTCGGGCAGTCCGTCGCGCCTTCCGACGTGGCGGAGGCGGATGTTGTTGGCCATGACGGTGGGTCGTTCCTCTACGAGATATTCGGCGTAGAGGTGCATGAGGGCGTTGATTTCGTCTCGCGGTCGGGACCAGTTTTCCAGGGAGAAGCTGTAGAGCGTCAGGGCGTCGAGTCCGAGTCGTGCGGCTTCGGTGACGATGCGTCGGACGGCCTTGGCGCCTTCGGAGTGTCCGACGGGACGGGGGAAGTTGCGCTGTCGTGCCCATCGCCCGTTGCCGTCCATGATGATGGCGACGGAGCGCGGGATGCGTTCGTCGGGCACGCCGAGGGAGGCACGTGCGGAGGCGATTTCTTCGGGCGTGGCCGGGGGCATCAGGCCAGGCCCTCGATCTGCGTCTGGTGGGCGAGGGTTTGCAGGCGGTCCGGTCCGACCGAGACGATGCCAACGGGTCGGCCGGTGAGTTCGCCGACGCGCTGGACGTAGTGTCGTGCGTTGGGGGGAAGGTCCTCGAAGCGTCTGCAGCCGGTAATGTCCTCGCTCCAACCGGGCAGGGTTTCGTAGACGCATTCGACGTTCGCGAGGTGTGCGGGGTCAAGATCGCGGACCTCCTGGCCGTCGATGCGGTAGGCGGTGCAGATGCTCAGTTCGTCCAGTCCGCTCAGGACGTCCAGCAGCATCAGCGCCAGCTCGTCCACGCCGGAGAGTTCTGCGGTGTAGCGGATGATGCACGCGTCGAGCCAGCCGCAACGGCGGGGTCGGCCGGTCGTCGTGCCGTACTCGCGACCGGCCTGACGGATGGCGTTGCCGACGTCGTTGTCCTGCTCGGTGGGGAAAGGCCCGGCCCCGACGCGGGTGGTGTAGGCCTTCATGATGCCGACGACCTTCCCGACGGCGGCGGGGGGGACGCCGGCTCCGCTGGGCACGCCGCAGGCGGTGACATTCGAGCTGGTCACGAAGGGGTAGGTCCCGTGGTCGATGTCGAGCATGCTGCCTTGCCCGCCCTCGAAGAGGACGCGTTGTCCCTCGGCGGTGGCGTGGCGGAGCATCGCGCCGGTGTTGCGGACCATCGGTGCGAGTTCCTTGCCTAGCTGGACGTACTGCTCGGCGATTTCGGTGGCGTTCATGGGGGCGGCTTCGTAGGAACTGGCGAACTGCCGGTTCTTGATCCCCACGAGCATGCGAACCTTCTGTTCGAGCAGCTTGGGGTCGGTCAGTTCGGCGACGCGGATGGCGGTGGAGCGGTTGGCCTTGTCGGCGTAGCACGGGCCGATGCCGCGCGCGGTCGTGCCTATTTTCCGCGAGCCGAGATGCTGCTCGGAGAGCTGGTCCTGCAGTTTGTGCCACGGCATGACGACCTGGGCGGTGGCGCTGATGGAGAGGTTGTCCGCCCCGACGTCGACGTTGCGGTTCCGCAGGGTCTGGATTTCCTCGACGGCCGTCGAGGGGTCGAACGCCACGCCATTGGCGACAACGTTCATGACGTTCGGATGCAGAATGCCGCAGGGGATCAGGTGCAGCGCGAAACGCTCGTCGCCGACCGTGACGGTATGGCCCGCGTTGGCGCCGCCGCAGTAACGCGCGACGAAGTCGCTTTCGGCGGCGAGGGCGTCGACGACCTTGCCCTTGCCCTCGTCGCCCCACTGAAGCCCGATGACGGTGACGTTGCGATTGTTCATGATTTGCCTTGTTCTCCGAAAAAACCGACCTGGCGACAGCTCGTTCAGGATAGGTTTTTTTGAGGTTCTGTCAAGCGGCAGGACATCATCGGCGGCTTGAAGGTATGTGGGTCACTCGTAGGTTCGGCCCTGCTTTTCGCTGCGGAGGTTGCGTTTGGCCGCGGCGATGAGCTTGTTGCCCCAGGCGCTGGGGTATTTGCCCGTCACGCAGCCTGTGCAGAGGGCGTCGAGGTCGAGGTGGAGGCACTCGGCGAGGTCAGGGACGGAGAGGTACCGCAGGGAATCGACGCCGAGGCTGCGTGCCATCGCGTCGAACATGGCCTGGTCCGGGATGCCCTTGTATCGGGGCGGGGTGAAGTCCGGGGCGAAGAGTTCGCCGAGGGTCGACATGTCAATGCCGTAGAAGCACGGAGCGACGATGGGCGGGCAGGCGACGCGGACGTGGATTTCTCTCGCTCGACCGTGCTTGCGGATCTGTTCGGCGAGGATGCGGAGGGTCGTCGAGCGGACGATGGAATCCTCCAGGAGGAAGACTTTTTTGCCCTCCAGGACGTGGGGCAGGGCGGTGTATTTGCTCTTGGCGCTGCTGCCCCGGGTGGCGTCGGACTGGATGAAGGTCCGCCCGACGTAGCGGTTGCGGATGAGTCCTTCGACGGAAGGGACACGCATGTGGTAGGCGAAGCTGTCGGCGGCGGCTTTGGCGGTATCGGGGACGGGCACGACGATGGTGTCCTCGTCGACGGGCTGGTCTTCGAGTTCGGCCAGTCGCTGTCCGCTTCGCGCCCGGGCCGTGTAGACGCTGGTTCCGTCGATCTGGGAGGCAACGTTGGAGAAGTAGACCCACTCGAAGAAGCAGTAGGCTTTGCGTTTGGGCTCGGCGAACTGCTCGATCCGGAGCTTGCCGTTCTCGATGATGGCCATCTGTCCGGGGGGCAGGGCGCAGACCTGGTCGAACCCGAGGTTCGTCAGGGCGACGGACTCGCTGGCGGCTCCGAACAGTCTGCCCTGGACGGCGTAGCAGAGGGGGCGGAGGCCCAGCGGATCGCGGGCGACGACCATGCGTCCCATGGCGTCGAGGAAGGCGAGGTTGTAGGCGCCGTCAAAAGTCCGGCTCATCCCCGCCATCGCCGAGCGGAGGTCGGGCACCTTGTCGCCGCGGAGTCGGTAACTCAGCTCATGCATGAGAATTTCGGTGTCGGTGTTGAGCGTGAAGACGTAGTGGCGTTTGGCCAGGAGTTTGTCGCGAAGGTCGGCGTAGTTGGCGAGGTTGCCGTTGAACGCGAAGGCGAACCACTTCCAGAGTCGGCCGTGGTGGCGCTCGAAGGGCTGGGCGTAGCGGCTGTCGTCGCGTCCGCTGGTGGCGTAGCGGGTGTGCCCGATGGCGGCGCGACCGGCGTATTCGCGGAGGATCGCTTCGTGGTCCGACGGGTGCGACATGCGAAAGGCCTCGGCGACCGAGCCGATCTCTTTGTAGGTGTCCAGCAGTTGCTGGCGGTCGGGGTGGTAGCTGCTCATGCCCGCGGCAAGCTGTCCGCGGTTCTGGAGGTTCAGGAGCATCATCGGCAGGAGGTGTGCGACCTCGCCGTCGGCGAGTGTCGAAGCCTGTCCGGGCGCGTTGGCCTTGCGGTCCAGCCAGTACAGGGCGGCAATGCCGCATTCGTGGTGTAATTCGTCGCTCAATTCGGTCTCCGTTCCATGCAGTGCGGCCGACCCGTGGGGGCCAGGCGACGGAAAAGAGCATCGTAACGAAATCACAACATGAATGCAGCGCGGAATCCACCGCGTTCAGAGGCACTCGGCGAGGGATTTCGAGCGGAGGCGGTCCTCGAAAATCTCCTGGAGTTCCGCCCAGACGAGCTGAACCTTGCAGTCTTCGGCGTGTTCGCATTTGGGCGGGTCGTACTGGCAGAGGTTTAACGCCTGGGGTCCCTCGACGGCTTCGATGATGTCCAGCAGGGAGATGTCCTTCGGGTCGCGCGAGAGCATGTACCCGCCGTGCTTGCCTCGGACGGGCGTGAGGATATCCGCCCGCGCGAGCAGTCCGAAGACCTTCGCGAGGTACTCGCGGGAGAGGTCGCGGAGTTCGCAGACGTCGGCGAGGGTGGTCGGCCCCTGCCCGTACTGTTCGGCAAGGACCAGCGAGCCTCGGACGGCGAGTTCGGCTGCGGGGGAGAGTTTCATGGTTACCTCAGGGTGCTGGGGAGCGGACGGCCCGGCCGAGACTGGGCAGGAAGTAGTCTTCCACGACGCGCTCCCAACTCATGTGACCGGAGAGTTCGCCGCCGTTCCGCATCCGCCGCTGCAATGTGTCCGGATCGCGGGGCAGGCGGTCGACGATGATCGCCGCCAGCCGACGTGCCTCGGCAGCTTCCACCCGGTCGCGGTCGGGCATGCTCAATGATAGCCGATCGTCGAGCGAATCGCAGCCGGTAACACCGAGGAAATTCCCCTCGATGACGTTGTCGTAGTCCCCGCCTCGCATCGCCTGCCGGGCAAAGCCCATGCATCCGCAGACGTTCGAGACCGCGCACATCGCGCCGTAACTGAGCGGCTCGAACTGGGAAATGCCGAACGGTTCGTAGACGCTCAGCCCGAACTCGAGGTCCGACCCGCGGCGCAGGTCCGCGATGGTCATCTCCTTCGGCATCCGGTCGCCGCAGACCTTCGGCGAGAAGCCCCACTGATTGACCAGGACGGCCCGGGACTGCTGGTGGGACCGGTTGAAGACGTCGAACGATCCGAAGACGACCTCCTCGCCCCCGCAGAGGTCGGGGTAGCCGTGCTCGTGCTGCATCGGCCAGCCGTAGACCCGCTCCATCTGCCGGACATCGTGAATCCGCCGTTGCCCGCCGAGCGTGCCGAGCATGAAGTAGACCATCGTCTCGCCGCGATCGGCCAGGAGGGGTTCCATCTCGTGCAGGATGCGCACATCCCGCCAGATGCCCTTGCTCAGCACCGGCCGGGCCACGTGCGTGGCGATCCACGTCGGCTCGAAGCCGACCAGCTCCGCGGCATACTGTCGCAGCAGGCTGTTGCTCCGGTTGCGGTCCTCGATCGTCAACGCCCCGTCGTGCGGGATGCCGTTGTACACCAGGTCCACGCCCATCGTCTTGAAGTGACGGTCGAGGAACTGGAGCTCCTCGACGATGTAATCCCCCACGGCGAAGACGAAGTCGCAGTACCTCGCCGCTTTGACCAGCGGGTGCTTGTAGTTCTGCTGCACCTGCGGGAAGACGTCTTCGAGGGTTTGGCCCTGCCGGGTAGCTTGTTCCATGACGTTGTAGAACATCGTGTCGTGACCGGGGTGTTTCTCGACGATCGGGCGGACGGAAGCGACCTCGTGGGCGTGGAAGACGGTTTTGATGTTCTCCTCGCCGGCGAGAATCGCCCGCAACGCGGTCGGCATGCCCATGTACTCATGGCTGATGAGGACGGTCTGCTGGGCCGGATCGATCGCGCCGATCACCCGCAGGGCCTCGTAGCCCGGCTCGGCCAGGCGGGTATATTGCTCGTAGTCCCAGATGTCCTCGAAGCGGCTGGAGGCGATGTCGAACTTCTCGTACAGCTCGCCCTTGAACAGGTTCAGCCTGGACTGGTTGGCGTGAAAGACGTCCAGAACGAGGGCCTCGACGTCCACGACCCGCCCGGAGTACGGCTCGCGAATGCGGCGCAGGCCGTAGACAATCCCCACGTCATACGTCCGCTCGATGGGCAGGAACTTCTCTCGCCAGTGGCCGGTGTCGACCTCGTCCAGGCTGCTGTAGAGAATCCGTCCGCCCTCGCCGAGCCGCTGGTTGACGGGCTTGTCGGTGCTGAACAGCGGGCCCAGCAGGACGGTCCGCGAGACCTGCCGCTGGTAGGCCTTGGCGGTGGTCAAGCCGTCAATGACGGTCCCGATCCCGCCGATCTTCTCGACCGCTTCGTGTGTGACGTGTACGACAATCATGGGGTCTCCTGCGGAGAAATGTTCCAGGTTGACGCCTCCCTCAGAACTGCCAAGAACACGCTGGGAGGACCGTTTTGGGGATGTCACTCTATTCTTTGCGTTGACGAATCGCCCTGCTTTTTCGTTCCGTCGACTTTTGAGGGGCGCATCAAGGTTCACTGTCCAGGCAATTCGCAAATATCAATGCTCAAACGACAGACAAAACAAGCAAGGCCGCATCGGTTTGCGTGCAGAACCAAAACGATAACAGGTCGAAAGGGCTTTGTATATTGGCGATTGGAGATTGGGATTTGTTGGAACATGGGTCATTCGACATGGGGGTACCTTGAAACATTCGATTTGCGAGATCGCGCCGAGACTTTGCTTGCTGCCA
>CAYMAP010000090.1:0-10403 GCA_964388425.1 uncultured Planctomycetaceae bacterium | reverse complement strand
CGCATCATTCTTGTGTTCAACTCTGGTCATCATACTACCCTTTCTCAGTCGGGGTGTCCCATGATCTTCAAAATGGCGCTGTGCCCAAGGGATTCTAAATCCCTTTCGGATACTATAGTATATTAGTTGTAAATTTTGTCAAGCTTAAATCTCGTAAATCCAGCCACCGTTTTGAAAATAGGGGTTTCCCCGATGTCCCAGCCCCTGCCCCATATAGAGCTTACTCATTTATAACAATGCAGTTAGATATGCCGGAATCTATTCTTCGTGGCCCTTCCTGTGATTCGACGGACCCATTCCTCGGTTGGAAGAGGAGTCCTTTGGGGCCTGTTGCTGTCCGGGTGGACAGGTGGTTATCTGTCATTCGTGACGGAATGTGGGCGGTTTCGGAAAGGCCTATTTCTTTTGCTTCGAGTCCAGTCGGAGGAGTTTGCGAAGCAGCATTTCCTCGCCGGAGCGGTTTCCCTCGATGAGGTGGCCAAGGAACTGCAGGGCGTATCCGCCGACGAAGAAGCACCCGGCCAGGAGCCATTGTTCAAGGAGTAGCAGAATCGGAGCGGCGACAAAGCAGGCCGGGATGCCCAGCATGTGCAGCCAGAAACTCGCAGGGTTCCGGTGACGGGAGAGCCAGTGTTCGATCGGTTTGAGCATCGCGTGATACCTCAGCCCAGCAGGACGCGGAGTCCCCAGATAGCTTCGATGAGGGAGTTCATGAACATGCCGAGGAAGAAATCCAGCCCGAGGATGGCCATGCAACTGGCGACGAAACTCTCGGTGCAGGCCCGGCCGACCCCGGCGGCACCGGCTTGGCAGTGAAAGCCCTTGTAGCAGCAGATCAGGCTCATCACCCCGCCGAAGAACAGGCTCTTGACGGGGCCGTAGAAAATGTCGTATGTCTGGACCGTATCGGCGGCATTGGCCCAGAACTGGGCGGCGTTGGCACCGTAGAGATGGACGCTGATGACGAACCCGCCGAGGATGCCGGTCAGGCTGGTGTAGAGGCACAGCAGGGGGATGATAACCATGCAGGCGAGGAAGCGTGGCGCGACGAGCACGCCGATCGGATCGGCGCCGATGGCGCGGAGGGCTTCGATCTGTTCGGTGACGCGCATCGTGCCGAGTTCGGCCGTCTGTCCGCCCCCGACGCGCCCGGCGAGGATCACGCCGGCGAGGATGGGTCCCAGTTCGCGCAGTACGGACATGTTGACGATCGTGCCCATGCTGTCGATCATGCCGATGGCCTTGAACTGGGTAACGGTCTGGACGGCCAGGACCGCGCCGACGAACCCGCCGGTGACCATGACCACCGGGAGACTGCGTGTACCGATGTCGAAGCACTGCTCGATCATGGTCGCCCAGCCCTGCCGACGGCGGATCAAAGCTGGCAGGCTGCGGACGGCCCGGCCGGAAAACCGGCAGAAATCGCCGAACTGCGCGATCCGGGCGATGATCCACGCTCCGAACTGGACCACGAATGTCATGACGACAGTTCACTCCCTGACGGGCGCGAAATCAAGGGGCGGCTTGCCGGGCATGGTTGTCCCGGCCCGGACCGGCCAGGAGGAGCTGGCTGCCCCGTCGCGTTGCGGTGAAGCCCCCGGGCAGATTCACGGTACCGGACGACTCGAACAGCAGCCCGTCGACGGCGGAAAGATGCTCGGCCGACAGGTTACGCTGAGGCAGGTGCATGTCCTCCAGGATCAGTCGAAGTGCGGTAGTCCGCACGATGTCCGGCTCGACGGCGAGACGGCCTGACTCGATCAGCGCGCGGTCGGACTGGCGGTGGGAGAGACTTTCGGCCAGGACCGCACGCGCGCACCGCTGGACGAATCGCTCCGCCTGCTGCGCCTGGTCGGCCAGGCGCAGGACAGCTTGGCGGGCGTCGGGATTGACGGTGCGGCGGACGAGGGGCAGCAGTTCGTGGCGAAGTACGTTTCGGCGATACACCGGGTCTTCGTTGGAGGGGTCTTCCCGCCAAGAGAGATTTCGCGAACGGGCCCAGGCGAGCAGTCGCTCCCGCGGAAAGTCCAGCAGGGGCCGGACGACGCGGAGGTTCCTCCCGAGGGCGCGGACGGGCGGGATTCCCGCCAATCCTCGCAGCCCCGTACCGCGGAAGAGGCGGAACAGGATGGTTTCGGCGTTGTCGTCGGCGTGGTGGCCCAGCGCGACGGCGGTGGCATGGGCGTTTCCGGCGGCCCGGCGGAAAAAGGCGTACCGCGCCTCCCGAGCCGCGTGTTCCACACCCTCGCCTGCAGCATCCGCCTGAACGCGGACTTCGATCCGTTCGCGAACGATCGGCAGCCAACGCGAGCGAGCGAGACTCTCCACGAAGTCAGCTTCCTCGGCGGATTCCGCACGCAATCCGTGGTCCAGATGTGCAACCGTCAAGCGGTACCGCCTCCGCTTCCGGCCTGCCAGCTCCGCCAGCAAATCCAGCAGCACGACGCTGTCAACCCCGCCGGAGACTCCGACGAGGACCCCCTCGCCCGGCTCGGGGAACCCGTCCTCATCCATGCGGTCGGCGAAGTTGGTGAGAAGATCCGGGCTGGCAGACGGGCAGGACATGGGGATTCTCTTCTCTGGCGGAGAGACGGGAATCTATATTATCATCTTCGGCAGCAGAAGGGAACGCGACAACCATGAGGCCTGTTCCGTCATCCAAGCACATCCTGTCGGTGGTGATTTTCCTGTTCGTAGCCGGCTGGTCCGGGTGGTGGGCCTTCACCGAGCATCGCCTCAGCGAAAGTCAGTTAGCCTTCGCAGCGGCGGCGGCGAGGAGGCATGACCCGACGCTGCTGCGGTACGACTCAGCTTTCGGAAAGCTGCACGGGCAGGGTCGGCTGTACGAACTGCCCACCCCGGTCTTCCTGGCGCTGCTGGACGCGGTGCTGATCCCCTCGGGCTACCAGGACCTGACGCTGCCCTTCCGCGTACTGGCCGGGCCCATGGTCTTTTTGTATCTTTGCGGCATGTACGCGCTGTTGTGGCGCCAGACGCACAGCAGCACGATTTCAGCCTTCGTAGCGGTGCTGTCGGTGACGGTGCTGGAGACGTTCGGGGACTGGTTCTGGGGGATCGGTCCCCTCGAGACGATCTCCCCGCAGGGGCTGGTCATTGCCTGTTCCCCCCTGGTGCTGATGTCCTACCTCCGCAACAGCCATCGGCTGCATGTGGGGTTGACGTTCGCGTTCCTCGGGTTGCTGGGGAACATCCATCTGGTTTCGGCGTCGAACCTGGCGTTGGTGCTCCTGCTGACGCACTTGTTCAGGAATCGCTTCTCGCGCGGGGCGCTGCTTCAGGCGGGGCTTTCGATCGCCCTGTTCACACTGGGCACGCTGCCTTATCTGATGTATTTCCTGTCGTTGCGCAGCCAGCTTGCGGCGGCCGCCGAAACGACGGGCATCTCCGCCCATGCGGTGCTCGACGCGTTGCGACTGGCGGACCTGGACGTGATGTACCCGGAGCTGCGGAATTCGCTGCTTCGCTGGGTCTTGTACGTCGCCGCCCTGGCCATCCCCTCGGCGGTCGTACTCTGGCGCTTCGAGCAGTATCCTTCGCGCAATCTGGACCTCTGGGTCGGACTCATTCTCGGCGGAGTGCTCGTGGCACTGGGGCTGCACGGGCTGAGCCAGTGGATCGGTCGGCTGTGGGGATCGGCCACGCCATACGTCGATTTCATCCAGGCCTCGGCCTGGGTGATGCTGGGGCTGTACGGGCTGGCCGCCCAGGCGTTGACGAAGCTGTTTCGGCTGGCGCGTCGCAGCGGCTGGCTGGTGCGATGGGCGCTGGCGGCGATCCTGGTCGCCTGGATTTTGCCGAGTGACAATCTCCGTCTTTTTCGGCATGTCCTGTACGACTGGGGGACGGCCTTCCTGGCCGACGAGAACAAACCTCTTCGGGTCCAGGAAATTCACGATCAGCGCCACAAAGACACCGAACTGCTGGCTGTGGCGGACTGGGCCGGCCTGAATACGGATCCGCGGTCACTGTTCATCACCGACCAGATCGACATCCGCGCCAGGGCCCGCCGGTCGCTCTACGTCTGCCGGGAAGACTTTCGATTGTTTTATTATCTTACGCCCTGGGTGCTCGATGAATGGTCCCGGAAGGTGATGACGCAATACGCCTGGCTCAATCCGCCCTTCAACGCCTCGGAACTGGCGGTCGCCCTGGACGCCCTGGCCGGCAGCGACGACTACGCCGACGCGACCGAATGGTACCTGATCGTGCCCCGGCGCCCGGGCGACGAGTTGGCCGGCCTGTTTCAGGAAGTGGTCCACGAGGACTGGGGGAAATACTGGCGGGTGCTGCGCTACCAGCCCCGCACGACGCGGTCGACCGGGCCGTAACGCTTCTCAGGCCGACGCGTCCGGCGTCTACTCGGCCACGTCCGTCAGGAGGTACTGGTGTTTGTACTGCTCACTCCGCCCGCCCTGGTCGGCGAGGCGCTTTTGTTCTGCCCGCTCCATGCAGCCTGCAGGCTGAACCGCGACACGGACCCCGCCGAGCCGTCCCCCGCTGCGCTTCGAGCGGTACTCTACGTTCAGCGCCTGGAGATTCTTGTCCAGCGTATCGGCCAGCAAGGAGAGGTCTGTCCCGTCGGACTGCTCCAGTTGCAGTTCGTAGTACGGCGTGCCTTCGGCAGGGAATCGGCCCCGGACGACGAATCGTTGAATTCGGCAGCCGAGCCGTTCACATGCCTGGCGCATCGCCTCGACGACCTGCTGCTCGGTCAGTTTCTCACCGGTGATGTTCGCCGTGTGCAGTCCTCGGCAGAGGAACTCGATCACGGGGGACTGGCCCTGTTTGTCGACCACCCGCACCCGGTCGTCAAGGTTGTACCGCAACAGGCCTGCGAAGTTGCTGACGACCAGGAAATACTCCTCCCCGACGGTCAGCTCGTCGGCCAGCAGCGTCTCGGGGTTTTCCGTCTGCCGCTTCTCCGCCGGGATGAACTCCAGCACATTGGACGTGATCTCCGCCGGACCGGCAGGGGTGTCGTCCTCCAGCGGGATGCTGAATCGTCCCTCGCTGGCCAGCAGCCCGATGTCGCGGATGGGGATGCCGTCGAAGAGTTCCTTGAGTTTCGGCAGGTAGAGTTTCAGGGTTCCGCCGGTCCAGTTGGTCAGTAGTTCCAGCCGCCAGAAATGTCTCGGCAGGAGTCTGCCGTCTCGTTCGATGCCCTGCTCGATCCGGCGTGCCAGAGCGCGGTCGGGGCGAAACCTACTCGGGCGGACGCCGGGGGGCAGTTCGCCCTCCGGCAGGGTGAAGGTCCCGTCGGCAAGGTCGCGAAGGAGGTGTTCGGCATGCTGCTGGCCGGTCTCGATCAGTTTCAACGTACTGGAGGGGTTGGCGGTGGTGATGAAGCAGACGTCGTGCCCGACGCTGTGGCGGAGGATGGTGTAGTACCTCGCGGCCGGGTCGGGAAGGCTCGCCGCCCATCGCGGCACGACGTACATCCGGCGGACGATGCGCTTCTGGGTCTCGGCCAGCAGGCCGGAAATCGCTCCGCACGGCAGGCCGGTCGGGCTGCGACGCTCACACTTGCTGGAGGACATCTGCACGATCGGACGCAGCCAGGCCCCCTTGTGGTCCTCCAGCATCCGGAAGCCGAACGTGTTCCAGCCGCGACGGATGTCCGCGAGGAAACGCGGCGTGACGGGGATGTACTTCGGCTCGCCGGTCGTGCCGCTGGTCATCGAGAACATCAGCGGTTTCTGGTCCGCCGGCAGCAACGCCGTGTACTCGCCCTCCAGGACCCGACGAATGTAGGGCTTCAAGCCGTCGTAATCGCCCAGAGGAACCGCCCGGCGGTATTCCTCGAACGTCCGAACCTCCGCCAATCCGTGATCCCGCCCGAAATCGGTTCGCGCAAAACGACCGAGCAGTTCCTCCAGCAGCCGCTGCTGGACTTCCCGGGTCCGTTCGTGGGCGGCGAGGAATTTCAGATACCCGCCCCGCACCTGCCACGCCGCCAGTCTCGCGACCGGCCTGAGAATCGTCTGTCGCACCGTCACGCCGAGCAGTATACCTCTGCCGCACTCCCGCGCAAAGCCCCAAGCCAGACAGACAGATCGATGTCTCAGTACGTCGCCGACCGTCCGCCGGTCAGAAGGTTGACCGCCTCGGTGCGGGTGGCGAGGTTCGTGCGGAACAGCCCCTTCATGGCGGAGGTGACCATGACCGACCCGGGCTTTCGGACACCGCGGATGGTCATGCAGGTGTGCGTCGCCTCGAGGATCACGCCGACTCCCTTGGCATCGAGCTTCTCCATGAGAAGATCGGCAATCTGGGTCGTCAGGCGCTCCTGGACCTGCGGACGACGTGCGAAGGCCTCGACCACCCGGGCGAGTTTGCTCAGCCCGGCGACCTTCCCGTTCGGCAGGTACGCCACGTGCGCCTTGCCCATGAAGGGCAATAGGTGATGCTCGCAGAGAGAATAGAACGGAATGTCCCGAAGGACGACCATGTCGTCATAGGTTTCCGTGAAGCTCACATCCAGGTACGCTCCGGGGTCCTCCGCCAGACCGGCAAACAGTTCGGCGTACATGCGCGCGACGCGGCGGGGAGTGTCGGCCAGCCCTTCGCGAAGAGCATCCTCCCCGACCGCCTCCAGCAGGTCCGTGATCGCCCGCTCGATCCGCTGTTGTTTCGATTCGCTCATGGTTCGGTTATACGCCGTCGGTTTCCGCCAGGCAACCCAGTGCCCAGTCGATCTCCTCGCGAAGGTCCTCACGTCGACCGCGAAGCTTACGCAACGCACCGGCCTGGTCTCCTAACCCCGTGCTGCCGGCGGCGAGGACGGCATTACGCAGCCACATCGCATGCGTCGCCCTCCGCCGGGCCGACCCGCGGGTGAAGACATCCCAGTCTGTCTCGTCCCACTCGATAATCTCCGCCAGCGCTACGCTTGCCGGTTCCGGCTGGCCGAGCAGTTCGGGATCCCCTGCCGGGCGGTTGCGGTTGTGCGGGCAGGCGCTCTGGCAGGCATCGCAGCCGAAGACCCGCCGGCCAAGGTGCTCCCACAGGTCGCGCGGGATCGAGCCGCGGTTCTCGATGGTCTGGCAGCTCAGACAGCGTCGGCAGTCCACCACGGCCGGCACGACCAGCGCGCCGGTCGGACAGGCGGCGAGGCACTTGCTGCAATCCCCGCAGCCGCTGTCGCGCGGGCGGCCGGGGGGAAGGTCGAGGTTGCAGACGATCTCAGCCAGCAGGACGTAGCTGCCCAGTCCGGGCACGATCAGGTTGCCGTGCCGCCCGATCCATCCCAGCCCCGCCCGGGCCGCCAGGCTCCGTTCGGCCAGCGGAGCGGTGTCCACGAACGCGCGCGCCGCGAAGCCCGGTTCGAGTTCGCGCAACCGGTCGCACAACCGCCAGGCCCGCTGCTTGAGGACTCGGTGATAGTCCCTGCCTCGAGCATACCGCGCGATGAACGCCCCGTCCGGCTCGTCGAGATCGCCGGGGTGGTAGCTGACGGCCAGGCAGATCACGCTCCGTGCGTTCTCGACCAGTCGGCCCGGCTCGAAACGCAGATCGACGTTCTCGGTGAGATACTCCTGCCCGGCGTGAGACCCCGTCTCGAGCCAGTCGCGGAACGCCCGCTCGCCGGCGACCGGCCCGGCCGGCGCGACGCCGACTCGCGCAAACCCCGCATCGGTTGCGAGCCGCTGGAGATCGCCCGTCAAGGCTTGTTGTCCCCGACACGGATGAGGACGGCCTCGGCCAGGTCGAGGTGGTCGCCTACGTCCAGGCCGTCCCGCCCGAAGTCAACGCGGATCGTCAGCCGATCCACGCCCCGTACGTCCACGCGGACGGGACGAGGATCGTCCCGGCCCGAGAGGTCCACCGGCCCGAACGCCTCCTTCCCGTCGGTCAGGATCCTCAGCGTCACGTGCCCTTGCGGGCGAACGGCGTCGTCGATCCCCGCCAGGGCCAGGAAACTCTCGAACGCCCCGTCCAGTTCGTAGACCAGCTCAGCCCGGCTGTGCAGGCCCAGGCCGGTCTCGTAGGTCTGCCCGCCCAGCCGGATCGGCCCACCGGCAACACTTCGCCCCACGCGGTGCGGGTACGTCGTGAACAAACCGGCCTCACGGACTTCGACGGGCGAAAGCTCGCCCAGCGGAACCCGGCGGTCGGAACGGAAGCGTATCTCCGCCAGCCGATCCATCGGCAGGGAACGCCTCCCCACCACGGGGCCGACCAGGCGGGCCTGGCCGTCACGGACGGTCAACGACACCAAGGCGACCCGCTCCCCGCTGAACCCGATCACCATGCCGGCCGGATGGACCGGCTCCGTCGCATCGGCCTCTGCCAGCAGCACCGCGCGGACCCGCGTGCGGTCCAGCGTCCGGTCTGCTCCCCGATAACGAAACGTCAATTTCTTCTCACCCACCCCCACTAGCATGCCGCCAATCGACTGCCACCGCCCGTCCTTGCGGACCACGACCAGCAAATCCTGACCGGCGGGTTGATAGCCCCGCCGCCTGCATTCTGCAAGGACCCAAGCCGCCCGCTTGCCCGGCTCCGGTAACAACAGAGCCGAGCACGACCCGATCGGCATCCGGCTTTGCCCGCCCAGCAGGGGACTGTCGAACTGGACTTCCGTGCCCCGCAAACGCAGCCCCTTCGCCAGCAGCCGACCGTCCGCGCGGGTCAGCAGCATCGGCTCACCGGGTGGCAACACCGATCGGGCCTCGCCCAGCCGAATCGACGCCACGTTCTGCCTCGCCATCGTCTGGTCCCCCGCCTGAGAGGGCAACACGAGCGTTTGGTCCGTCAACGTCAACGACGTGCCCTCGACCGATCGGCCGTTCAGGAGCGTTACACGAACCGTCCCGGCCGGCAGGGAACCCGCAAGGCAAAACAGGCAGAGAATCGTTCCTCGGACGGACATGGTCAATCGCTTTCCGAAAGGCTTCGGTGGTAGTCGCGGACCTGGTCGCCGCGCTGCTCAGCCAGCCGCTGGCGAAGCACGTTGCGGATCGCCTCGCGCTGTCGGGGGGGCAGTTCCGACCAGCGGTCCTGGCCCGTCGCGCCGTGCTGCCGGCTCAGCCGATTCGGACGCGACACCGGACCGGGCACGAGGCTCGATACCCGCGCCGGACTGACCGGGTTGCCCGAGTTCGGCTGGGGATTGGATTGTTGCTGCTGCTGTTTTTTCCGACGCTGCTGGCCGTTCTGCCGCCGCCGCTTCTGGCCGGAGGCCTGCTGGTTCTGCTGACGCTTTTTCTCCTCAGCCGTCTTGATCATGTCCTCCAGCAGCGCGATGACTTCCTCCTGCTTGGTCTGGGTGGGTTTGCCCGTCTGCTTTTCCTCCAGCCGCTGGCGGGCGTCCTGCATCAACGTCGCCAGCGACGCCATGGGGTTCTCGTACGTCTGCTGGAGTGTCTCGTACGTTTCCATCACCCGCGAGGCGGTCTGCGCG
This sequence comes from uncultured Planctomycetaceae bacterium, assembly GCA_964388425.1. Lineage (GTDB taxonomy): Bacteria > Planctomycetota > Phycisphaerae > SM23-33 > SM23-33 > CAYMAP01. The sequence continues at coordinate 979 of CAYMAP010000090.1, read as the reverse complement.
TCCATCGTCAGGCTGTAGTTGTTCAGCGCGTAGGCGTACATCTCCATGGCGTAGTACCCGCGGTGCATCTCCTCGTAGACCTCCGCAGCCTCCAAGGCCGACGCCGCCGCGAAGCTGATCCGGTCCGGCAGGTTCACCAGCAGGTCCCCGTAGGTCTGGGCCGCCTGCCGCAGCCGACCCGCCTTGCGATGGGCCTTCGCACAGACGTAGTACATTGCCGCGCTGAGGTACGTCGCATCCTCGGGATTCAGCATGTTTTTGAACTTGTCGGCCGCTTCGGCGAATTTGCCCTCCTCGTACAGCTTCCACGCCGGGGCAAACCGCTCGTCCACCCTCGCCAACGCGCGGACAATCCGATCGATGTTGTCCTGCTGCGTGTTGGCCGGGGCGTTCTGCAGCGCGGCGGCGGCTTCGGCGATGGCGGACTCCTCGTACAGCAAATTGTCGCGAAGTTCCGTGACGACCTGCTGTCGTTCCGTCCTCAACCGCCGCGTCGCCGCCTGTTCGATCAGCGCCTCGATCTCCTCCGGCGACATCTCGTCGAGAATCCGCTGGAGCGAATCCGTCTCGTCCGCCGGGGGAGCCAGACCCTCAGGCTGGACAAGGTCCTCGGGGTCCAACACGTCCTGCGCACCGGCCGGGAGCACCCCGCAGACCAGCATCGCCGAGAACACAAGCCATCGCAGAGACGTTCTGGGAGTTTTCGTCACAGCGTGCATGGTATCATCCGTCACCTGTTCCCGCGGTTCTTTTTCATCTTTTCGATCATCTGCCGGGTCAGCATCTCGACGCGCCGCTGGCGTTGGGCAAGGTCCTTGACCGCCGAGTCGGCCTGCGGGCCGGCCAGCTTGCCGTCGGACCGTTCCTGCTCGACCCGCCGCGTCTCGCTGTAGACCCGCTGCTGCTGCAGCCGGAGAAGACGCAATTCGGCCACCGGCGGGATCAACGGCTGCTTCCCTCCCCCGCCACCTCCACCGCC
>CAYMAP010000089.1:0-10428 GCA_964388425.1 uncultured Planctomycetaceae bacterium | reverse complement strand
ACTTTTGAGGGGTGCGTCAAGAAAGGACGTTTTCGTGCGTACTTTTTTTCGGGGCTTTTCCCGCTGACCAGGGGACGCTATGATCGGGCCACCTGTGGAGAAATCCGCTGTTTCGAACTAACAATGCCCTTTCGGGGGTGTCTACAAGGGCGACGGTTATGACAAACCAGCCTGCATTGCCCGACGACAGCGAACTGGTGCTGTGGACCCGCCAGGGAGATGCGGACGCATTCACCGAGCTGATTCGCCGATACCAGAATCGGGCCAACGCGCTGGCCTACCGTTTGCTGAACAATCGGGATGACGCGATGGAAGTGGTGCAGGAATCGTTTGTGAAGGCATTTACGAAGATATCGTCGCTTCAGGACCCGCGGCGATTCCGGACGTGGTTTTGGCGGATTGTCGGGAATCTGGCCCTGAACCGCAGGCGGTCTCGGGCGTTGCGCAAAACGCTGTCGCTGGATAGCAGGACGGATGACGCGCCTACCTTCGACCGGCCGGACCACCGCGAGCCGACCCCGCTGGCCAGCGCCGTCGGGGACGACCTCCAGGAGGCGATCCGCCAGGCGGTTAGCGAACTGCCCGACGCCCAGCGAATTGCGCTGGTGCTGTTCAGCATGGAGCACATGCCGCAAAAAGAAATCGCCGATATCCTTCAGTGCAGTGTTGAAGCCGTGAAATGGAACGTCTTCGCCGCACGGAAAACGCTTCGTCAGAGACTGGAACATCTGCTGTAATTCACAACGAAAGCCAAGCCATGACTGACCCAGAACATGACAACATGGAACGTGAACTGTTAGACTACCTTGACGGGCAACTCCCGGCGGATCGCGCGGAGTCCCTTGGCCGGCGACTGGCGGGCGATACGGAGCTGCGCCGGCTGATGGCCACACACGAGGCCTTGCGGGACGGTTTGCATCGCCTTGCGGAAACCGACATCGCGGACGTTGACCAGACCGGCCAGCGGGAGCGAATCGTCGAGGTGATCCGCCGAGAGCAGCGAAGTATGCGTCGACGCCGACGGATCGTCAGGCCGGTCGTGGCCGGACTGGCTGCGGCGGCAGCTTGCGTGGTTGCCGTCACTCTCGCCTGGACGATCCTACGCCCCGCCGACGACGTGCATTCACGGGCGGACATCACCGGCCCGTTCGTACGGGTTCGGCTGCATCGGGCGGAAGCCAGCCCAGCCAACCCGCAGGTGCGTATCTCGATGCGTCGGCTGGACGCTCCGCCCATGCCCGCTTCGGGCAGAGGCGAAGGTGCGGTCGTCGCCGTTGTCACCGAAAGCCTGCCGTTCGATACGCCCGCACCCACGTTGCCGCCCCACTTCTCCGCCCTGACGGTCGACGGGCTGGGAGGCTGACCACGATCGACGGGGTAGGTCCGACCAACGCCCTTGCCGCACTGGACTGCATAGAACCCTACGAGGAGAAAGTCATGACCGGACGATGGATGACCGCAATGCTGCTGCTGACGGTGCTGCCGATGCCGACCCGGGCCCAGACGCTCCAGCGGAAACTGGATCGGCAGGTCTCGCTGAACGTCGAGAACCGCCCCGTGGGCGAGGTCTTCGCCCGGTTGGCCGGCTCGGCGGGCGTGGACATCGAACTCGCCCAGGACACCCTGGACTATCTGCCCTACGGCGAGAGGACCGAACTGACCGTCACGCTCAAGGACGTCACGCTCCGCAAGGCCCTGCCGGCCATGCTGCGTCCGCAGGGGCTGGACTGGAGCATCAAGGACGAGGCCGTCGTCATCAACCCCTCCGACGCGCTGTACCGCATGGGCCGACGCGCGACCTACGACGAACTCCAGCGGCTGGGGACACTGCTGACTGCGACCGTTCGTCAGCCGGCCGACTCGCTGCGCGACACACTCCGGCAGGCGACGGGGCTGGACGACCTCACGCTCCGACTCGTCGATCTGCCCGGCGGGCACGCGGCACTGGACTCCGCCAGGACCACCTCGCGATCCGCTCTGCCCGCCACCGCCGCGGACTACCTCGACGCCCTCTGCGACGCCGCCAAGCTCTCCTGGCACCTCGACGGCAACAGCGTGGTCCTCCTGCCCCGCGCCAAGCAAATCCGACGACAACTCCAGCGAACCGTCTCGTTGCGCTACCAGAACGCCCGCCTCGCCCAGGTCCTGCTGGACCTCGCCCGCAAGGCCCGCGTTCGACTGACCCTCACGCCGGGACTGCTGAAGATGCTTCCGGCCGAGGTGCGCACCAACTACTCCCTCATCATGGCCGACGCCACCATCGCCCAGGCCCTGGAGGTCATCAGCGGCAACACCGGGATCGAGTTCCTCGTCCAGGGCGACGGTCTGCACGCCAGGCCCTCGGTCTTCCTGGAAGTTCAGGCCGGGGCCAACGGGCAGCGTGGCATGGGCGGAGTCTTTCTCGAAACGACTCTCCAGACCTCCAGCGGACACGACGTGAAGGTCTACATCCTGCCGGACCAGCTCCCCCCCGACCTCCGCGAGGCCATCCTCAAGCGGCGCGAAGCTCTCATCGAAGACCTCCGAAGGCAGTACGGCACAGGGGACCAGCCCGAACGGTAGCAGACCCCGTCCCCCGCACCTTCCGTACGGTCGCCGGACCGGACCTCCCTCTACCCCTCGACGGTTGCCAGGTTGCAGGCTGACCTTGGCAAAGCGAGACCGTCCATGGTTGTCTTGCAACCGGGCGACGGTTCGCTATACTTGAAGGCTTGCTCTGACACTGAAACCGGCAGTATGCCATCATCATCGAAGGGAGTTCATCATCCATGCCTGACGTCACCCAACACCTCTTTACCAGCGAATCGGTCACCATGGGCCACCCCGACAAGGTCGCGGACATGATCTCCGACGCCGTGCTGGACTCGCTGATCGGCGCCGACCCCCGCGCCCGCGTTGCCTGCGAAACCATGGTCACCACCGGCCTGGTCGTCCTGGCCGGCGAGGTCACCGTCCACACCAAAAAGGCTGAGGACCAGCTCGCCCGCGTCGACGAAATCGCCCGCGAGACCATCAAACGCATCGGGTACGACCATCCGGAAATCGGCTTCGACTACCGTTCCTGCGCCGTCGTGCGCGCCCTGCACGGACAGTCCGCCGACATCTCCCAGGGCGTGACCGAAACCGGCGAACACGCCCAGGGCGCTGGCGACCAGGGACTGATGTTCGGCTTTGCCTGCCACGAGACCAAGGCCCTCATGCCCCTGCCGATCCATCTCGCCCACCGGATGACCGAGCGACTCACCGAAGTCCGCGAACAGGGCATCCTCGACTGGGTCCTGCCCGACGGCAAGACGCAGGTGACCATCGAGTACCACGACAACGTCCCCAAGCGGGTCCACACCGTCGTGGTCTCCACCCAGCACACCGAAGCTGTCTGCGACCGATCCGGCGACATGTCCACCAAGGCACGCAAGCAGCTCATCGAACAGGTCGTCAAACCCGTCATCCAGAAGCACTGCCCCGAGCTGTGGAACAACAAAATCAAGTTCCACATCAACCCGACCGGGCGATTCGTCACCGGCGGACCCCACGGCGACGCGGGACTGACCGGGCGAAAGATCATCGTCGACACCTACGGCGGCCGAGGCAGCCACGGCGGCGGGGCCTTCAGCGGCAAAGATCCCACCAAGGTCGACCGCTCCGCTAGCTACATGGCCCGGCACATCGCCAAGAACATCGTCGCCGCCAAGCTCGCCTCCGCCTGCGAGGTCCAGCTTGCCTACGCCATCGGCGTCGCCGAGCCCATCAGCGTCCTCGTCGACTGCGAAGGCACGGCCGTCGTCCCCGAAGAGGACATCGCCAAGGCCATCCAGGACGTCTTCCCCCTCACGCCCAAGGGCATCATCAAGCATCTTGACCTGCTCAAGCCCATCTACGCCGAAACCGCCCACGACGGACACTTCGGGCGCGACGCGCGGAAGTTCCACTGGGAGAAAACCGACCACGTCAAGCCCCTCAAGCAGGCTCTGAAAGTCTGATCGCGTGCGTGAAAAGTGGCATGGGCGTCTCGCCCATGAGGTGCAGGGCCATCTTGGCCCTGTTGCCCTGTTACAAACTCTGCCGGGCAGGACTGGATCGCGAGCGGGTGGCTACCAGCGCCTACAACGGGCACGGCCCGTGGTGGAACGCCGGGGCCAGCCAGATGAACCATGCCCTGCCGACCCGAACGCTGGGACGCGAAGGGCCATCAGCCTGATCGAGGAACATCGTCACCTGGCGAGCGTTTGACGAACCGCCGGATGCCGAACGGCACGTCCGGTGGTGTGGCGAGGCCCCGGCCTACCCGATCGCCTGCAGCAGCCCCCCCCCGGGCGTAATCTCCGCGCATAAAAAGACCGATCGGTCACACCGGTCGGTCAACGTGATTCGATGGTTCCGCGTTTTACAACTGCACCGGAACCCGTCCCTGCCGACGACGGCGATTGATGATGCGTCGGCCGTTTTGAGTACGCATCCGGGCGCGAAAGCCCATTTTGCGTGCCCGTTTGATTTTCGATACGCGTCGTGGGTAATTCATGGTCGTGCCTCGTGTCTCTGCCTGCGTAACATGCGGTGTCGGTGATTTCGATCCATTGCGAGTCGTTTATTGTAACGCGGCTAAGCGGGACGGGCAAGGGGTTATTTGCTCCAGAACAGCGTATCGGGGGCGAGTCGACCCTCTCGAATCCAGACGTGCACCGGGGCTTCGTCCACCGGTCCGTACTTCTGCTCATTGACCGCACAATACCACGTCGTCATGCCGACGGCTCCCCAAGCGAAATCCAGCGACGGGTCAGGGGCGAAGCGCTCCGCTTCCGGCAGCGCACATCATCGTCCCGAACAACCCGATCCAGATGAAGAAATACACCATTCCCAGCGCGCCGAGAATGATGTCGATGATACCCAGGACATACCCGGCCGTCGCCATGCCCCGTCCGCCCCAGCGGATGGGGTCGGATTCGAGGTAGACCATCGCCCGTTTGCGGTAATGCAACGCCAGCAACCCCAGGACGAGTCCCGCTCCGGCACAGCCGGCGATGACCGCCCCGATGATCCCCAGAACCATGCTGGTGACGGCACCGGGAGCCGGTTCCTGGGCAGGCTGCTGGTAGCTCGGCGCGACCGCGACGGGCGGGCCGGCCTGGGCAAAGGCGTCGCCGAGAGGGTCGGCCTGCTCGGCGGGCGTCCACTGGTCCATGCCCTCCGCCCAGACCAGGTCGGTCGGTCGGAGTCGGCCCTGGCGGGCCCATTCCTTCAGCAGCTCCAGTTCGACCGGGCCGTATCGCTGCTGATTGACGAAGCAGTACCAGGACATGGAGGGCTCCTACGTGGCAGGTGGCGGAGGGGGCGGGGCCTGGTTCTGCTGGTTGTCTGCCTGAACGGGGGGTTGCTGCTGCTGCTGCGATGTCAGGTCGGCGGCCTTGTTCTGGATCGAGCCGGCCACCGCACCGGCCGTGGGAGATTCGACCGGCGGGCCCTGGTACTGTGCATCGCCCAGGCCCAGGATGGGATAAAACACGAACCCCAGCAGGCCCAGGCCGACCCCGAAGCCCTCGGTTTTGCCAAACCGCTGTGCCACTCCGATCCCGACCAGGATGGCGGCAACGAGATTGGCGATGGGAATCAGGAACAGGACGATGTACCACAACGGTTTGCCGGAAATCTCAATCAGCACGATGAGGTTGTAGATGGGGATGATCGCCGCCCAGCCGGGTTGACCGGCCTTGGTGAAGACCTTCCACATCCCCACGAGGTACAGCACCATCACTGCCAGCCAGAGAATGCTCAGCATGTCGCGCTCCTTTCACTTGAGATAAGGATCGACCGTCGGGAAACACCACGTTTCCTCCGGGTCGGATCAATCCACGATCCACGGGTCACCAGACAATACACCGGCGGGTCGGCTGCGTCAAACATCTGTGCCTTCGGGCGCGCCGGCGTTATGGTTCCGGGCCGAGGTCTCTGAGCCGTTCGCTCAAGAGCCGATACCTCAGCGTTCGGTTCCGTCGCTCGATTTCGACCGGTACCAGGATGCGCCAAAGTCTCCCCGCATAGCGTACCCGCAAGACCAGCCGATGGTTTGATCCCGGCAACAGTCCGGCGATCGAGGCCGGCGACAGTGGACGGAACCCCTTCTCGAGCGGGCGGCCGACCTGGATCCTCTGCCCCGGGCGGCCTTCGGCTGTCGTCGGACGGACGAAACAACTCCCGCCCCACACCGGCTTGCCCCAGCCCGGCCCGATCGCCGAGGCCGAGATGACGTCGATGGCTTCCGGCTCGCCGGGATAACTCGTGACGACCACGCGCAACGGTTTGTTTTCGATGACGCGGGGAGCAATGATTCTCGGCTCGACCCGCGCGGCACAGCCTCCAGAACCGGCCGACAAACCACAGACCAGCAGCATCCCCACGCCGAACGTCAACCTGTCGTGCCATGAAATTCGCATGGGCAGAGGGTAGCAGACCTGCCGCCGATTGTCACCGCGCAGCCACCGGGCCGGTCGGGAACACGTCGCGCGTCCCGAGCCGGCCCGGAAGGAAGTAAGATTCAAGGGATCGGCTCAGAAATCACTCCCACCCGGCTGGGGCTGGGGCTGCTGCATCTTCTGCATCGATGCCTGCATCTCCGCCATGATCCAGGCGTAGACGTCCTTTGCGGCGGTGACGGGAACGAACACGACCGAATGGACCGTCGTGCCCTTGACCGTCGAGGCGCCCGCCAAGGGCGTCGTGCCCTTGAAGGCGAAGTCCGCAGGCAGGTCGGAGGGCTCGCCCATCTTCGTCATGCCTCTCTGGATGGCGTCAAAGAAGTTCTTCGGGCTCATCACAAAGACGGCAACGCGCTGTTTGGGCAGGTGCTTCATCGCCGCGACCACGCCGGGGTCGGCGGGAATCTTCCCGCCGGCCTGGGCGGCCTGGACGCAACGGGTCAGGAACGGCATGGACCCGCCCATGGTCACCACCAGCGTCTTGTCGTCGGTCTGGACGACGTAGAAGCGGATTTTGTTCTCGGCGAGCACCTTGACCATGTCGGCGCGCTCCTTGGGACTCAACTCCGCCAGTTCCTTGTGGGTGAGTTCCATCGCGTCGACGGGCAGCCCCGCGACGGCCCCGGCGTTCTTGACATACTTGACCTGAAGCGACTCGAATTCGGCGTCCTTTTTGGCAATGGTGGCCTGGGCGAGTTCGGTCAGATTGGCGGCCTTCTGGGGCAGCAGGGCCTTGACCTTCGCGGCGTCCTTGCATTCCAGGACGAAACCCAGCCCAAACAATCCGGCTTCCTTCGGCATGCCGCCGACCATCTGCATGGCGGTGACTTCCTCGCCAAGGGCCTCGTTGAGCTTGACCATCCGCTGGCGCAGGTCGGCGGGGATTTTCAGCTCCGCCAGCCCGAGCATCTGCTCGAGCATCTTCATCGAATGGTCGACGTACATGTCCGCGCCGGCCCATTCCCAGCCGCCGGCCAGGACGTAGGGCAGGTCGGGGATGCGGTTCATCAGCGGTTTGGGCGACGGCTTGTAGGCGGCGACCATCTTACCCAGATCGCTGCCGGGGACGTAATCGACGAGGTAGTCCACCAGCAGGCCGGCCTTGTCCAGACGATACGCTGCCGTCACGTGCGACATCTGGTCCAGCAGGTCCGCAGCCATCTCGAACATCCCGAAGCCCAGCATCATGTCGGGGCCCATCATCGGGCGGGGTGCCCCGGCTTCGGCGGGCTGGGTGGCGGCGGGAGGCATGGCGTCTTGCTTGGACTTGGCGAGGAGCTTCTCGATCAGCGGGGCAACTTTCTTCATGTTGTAGTACGCTGCGATGTCCGCCTGCCCGAGGGCCTTGATCTGGGCGGGAGGCATCGCCGTCGGCGCCCGCGGGCCGGCCTGGGCGAGCTGCAGGGCCTTCTGCGAGGGGGCGATCATCAGGTACGACCCCGCCCGGGCGGTGTGCACCGGACCCATCGGCGGGACGACCATCGTGCCGTCTTCCATTTTCTGGGCGGCGGGAAAAATCGAGGTCAGCTCCTTACCCGCGATGTAGATGACGATGGGGGGCTTGAAGTCCGGAGCCGTTTTGCCCTCAAGGAGGCTGTCGACGTCCACGCCGGCTTTTTTGAAGTCGAGCACAACCACCGCCACCCCGCCGTTGGGGTTGTAGCCCTCGCCTAGACCGGCCATCATGGCGATCATCGGCAGCAGCCCGCCGGGGGCATTCTGCTGGAGTTCCTCGCCCAGGCCGATATCGGTCACCGTCCGCTCGACGTGGGCGAGCATGTCCTTGATGTTGGGCATGACCAGGAAGCCCATCGTGTCGGCCGGCAGGTGGGTCAGGATCGACTCGGCCTGGGGCTGGTTAGGGTCTGGTCCCGGGGGCGGGCCCTGCGGACCAGCGGGCTGGGCACCCTGCTGGGCCGGGACGGTCAGGGTGCAACTGAAAACAAGCAGCAGGATCAGGGCAAGTCGATTCGTCATGGGGTGTCTCCTTCCAAAGAGGGTCGGTTCCCGGCGTGCGCACCACGCCACGGAGGGTATTCTATAGGCCGAAGGGTCCGCGAACCAAGGCGAAAAAGCACGAGCCGCAAGGTTTTGCCTTTCGCCCCGGCGTGTGGCTCAGCCGCCCTCGGCTGAGGGAATGGACCCGCCTGCCGTCAGCCGATCCCTCCGTCCATGCCCGACGAGGCGAGGACCCCGCGTGGGAAAGCTTTCTTTTGTCCGGCCACGGCTTTGTTCCGAAGAAAGACGCCTCCCTCAGAATTACCCAGAACGAGGTTGTAGGACCATTTTGGGGACGTAACTCTATTCTTTGCGTTGACGAATCGCCCTGCTTTTTTCGTTCCGTCGACTTTTGAGTGGCGCATCAAGAAAAAAGCCCACGCGCCGTGCACGTAGGCTTCTCGTCGGGTGGATTCGCCGGATCTCCCGGACGGGGTACGTTCCCTCCCGCCCAGGAGTATTCGCGGATTCTCGGCGTCAGGACTTGACGTTGATCCGCCGGGGTTTGGCGTGGTCGGCCTTGGGCAGCGTGACGGTCAGCACACCGTTATTGTAGCGTGCCTGCACCTTCTCGCCGTCGACGGTCGACGGCAGCCTAACGCCGCGACGGAACGTCCCGTACCGGCGTTCGACGTGGTAGTAATTTCGGCCTTCGTCTTCCTTCTCGACCTTCTTGTTGCCGCTGATGGTCAGCGTATCGCCCACCACCGACAGGTCGATGTCGTCCGACGATAGGCCGGGCAGTTCGGCTTTGACGGTGAACTGCTCGTCGTCCTCAGCGAGGTCCACGGGCAGCCAGCCCAGGCCACGCTCCACGCTGGAGAGCGGCCAGTCCTCGAAGAACCGCCCGAACAGATCGTTCATCTGATCCTGCAGCGTACCGAGAGAACCACTGTTGTTGCGTTGTTTGACAATATCCATCGTTTCATCTCCTTTCTACTGCCGTCTGTGATTTCAGCTTTTGTACCGGAAGGAAACGGACCGGCAGTCATCCGCACACGTTATCTCGCAACCGTTGTGCCAGAACCGCCTCTGAGTAGCAACTTCTTTTTTAGCAGGACGTTAGAACTTAGAGATATCACAAGAGTCGCTCCTGTTGCTCTGTCAGTCTGACACCGACTGCCAGTTTGGCGCGAGCGTCCGATAATTCAACGCAAGCTTTCCGCCCCCCCCTGCCGATATAGACCTCCGTGAAGCGGGCGAGTCCGCCTGCAAGCGACCTGCCCGAAACGGCAAGGAGAGCTGTCATGTTCTACAAACCCATCCTGGAAGTGTTGTTTCGCGTTGCGGCGGTTTGCCTCGTCGCCGGGCTGGTGTACCTGACCGGCTGTGAGATGAACTTCGGAGGGGGCAGCGACCCGCCCCCCGCTGGACCGACCCGACAGCGGGCGTTCACCCTCGGCGTCGAGCATCGCAACGCCGAAGGCCAATGGTCCAAGATTCCCCGCGACAACCACGTCGTCACCCTTCGCCGCGCGCCCTTCCGCATGGTCTTCTGGTTTGACCGGATGGGCACGATGCTCGTGCAGGCTTCGCTCAAGCCGACGCTCTACATGCGTGCCGCCGACGGCGCGCCGCTCGATCAGCTCCGCGACCGCAACGCCGCCATCCCGGAGGATCTCATGAACCCCCTGCAGAACCTCGTCGTCGACGATCAGGGGGCGTATCACAACTGGCTCTACCTCGGGCCGAAAACCCACCGGTTCGACCCCCAGGGCGTCCGGCAGTTCGAGCAGGGTGGAGCGGCGGCGGGATACCTCTGCTGGCGGACCGTCAGCCGGGTTGTCCTCGACGGGCGGCCGACCGACGTCCGCAACCTGCCCGTGGATCGGCTGTACCTGGTCTTCGTCAAGACCGGCAGCGACGGGTCAGGCCGACGGGTCGAAACCGCCCGCGACTGGGTGGTCCTGAAATTCGTCGACTGAATGCACCCGCCCCCGATGCAGGCCGGTGCGGGTAC
>CAYMAP010000088.1:0-10575 GCA_964388425.1 uncultured Planctomycetaceae bacterium | reverse complement strand
CAGCAGCGCGGTCTTGCGAGGAATGGGCGTGGTTCTCAACCTTGCGCAGATCGAACGCTGGCTGTGCGCGGTCCGGCGGCCCGCTATCCTCGCCGTCCTTGATCCACCGCCCGGCACGGTACGGCGCTGCTGCCGGCGACCGCTGCCCATTCCTCTGTCCGCAGTCCGTTGCCTTTGCTTTTGCAGACGGGCGGAAACAAGCACGGAGGGTCAATAATCTTCCAGGACGGGCTTGGGGCCTTGCTGGGCCTCGGAGGGTCGCAGGCCGGCGATGCCGAGCCGGCTGGTCAGCCGGTAGAGCATGACGTAGAAGCTCGGGACGACCACGAGGGTGAGCATCGTCGCAAAGCCCAGGCCGAAGATCACCGCGATGGCCATGGACCGCCACCACTGGCTGGAGCTGCTGCGGGAGGCGATTTCGAAGGAGTGGAAGTCGAAGCTGACGCCCGTAGCCATGGGCACGAGTCCGAGGATGGTCGTCCCGGCCGTCAGGAGGACGGGGCGGAGGCGGGTGATGCCGGCTTCGACGGCGGCTTCGGTGACGGTCTTGCCGCGGCGCTGGAGCTGGCGGGTGTAGTCCAGCAGGACGATGGCGTTGTTGACGACGACGCCGGCGAGACTGATGACGCCCACGCCGGTCATGATGATGCCGAACGGCAGGTTCCCGACGAGCAGACCGACGAAGACCCCGACCGTGCTCAGCAGGACGGTGGTGATGATGATCAGCGGGGCCGACAGCGTGTTGAACTGCGTCACGAGGATGGCGATGATGAGTCCGACGGCCAGGGCGAAGGCTTTGAACAGGAAGGCGGACGCTTCGTCCTGTTCTTCCTTCTCGCCGGCGTATTCGATGCGGTAGCCGGGGGGCAGATCGAGTTGCCTGAGGCGTTCCTGGACGTCGGCCAGAACGTCCGGCCCGAGCCTGCCTTCGTTGTCGGCGGTGATGGTGACGGCGCGTTTTCGGTCGATGCGGTGGATGGTTCCCATGCCGGGGCGGTACTCGAATCGGCCCAGGCTGGTGATGGGCACGCTCTTGCCGGCCGGCGTCTGGACGCGATAGCGGGTGATGTGGTCGAGTCGGCTTCGCTCGTCTTCCGGCAGGCGGATGCGGATGTCGTATTCGTCGTTGAAGTGGCGGTAGTCACCGACCTTCGTGCCGAAGATATTGCTCTTGAGGGTGTTCGAGATCACGGCCGTGTTGATGCCCAGCATCGCCGCCCGCCGGCGGTCGGGCAGGAAGACCAGTTCGGGCTTTTCGGCTTCGAGGTCGCTTTGGATATTGACGAGGTTGGGCACGTCCTTCATGAGGTCCATGGCCCGGCGGTTGAGGTCCTTGAGAACGTTCATGTCCTCGCCGATGATGCGGACGGTCACGGGCGCTCCGGTGGGCGGGCCTTCCTCGTTTTCCTCGATTTTGATTTCCGCTCCCGGGACGTCGACGAGGGCCTCGCGGATGCGATTGATGACGTTGGCGGACTTCCAGGGCTTGCCCCGGTTGTCGACGCGATCTTCGTAGTCCGGGAACACGAGAGTCAGCTCGGCGACGTGGGGTCCGCTGGTCCCGCCGCCGAACCCCCCGCCGGCCGATCCGACGTTGGTCACGACGTGCTCGATCCGCATCGAGCCGTCCGGGCCGGTGCGGAAGGGGTCGACCCGCCTTTCGATGAGGCCGGCAGTGCGGTCGGTTTCCTCGATGTGCGTGCCCTGGGGGGCACGGAGGCTGATGCGGGCCTGGTCGGGGTCGGTGTCGGGAAACAGTTCGATGCCGCGCCCGAGTTTCCCATAGAGGATGAGGACGGACGCGAGGAGGAAGAACGCCGCCAGCAGCGTGCTGACCGGGTGGGCCATCCCGCCCTGCAGCAGTCGGCGGTAGGCGGCGACGAATCGGCTGTCGCTCTCGGCGGCGGGCTGTCTGGCGGCCCGGGGCTTGCCGAACCTTGAGCAGATCACCGGGTTGATAATCATCGCCACGAACAGCGAACTGCTCAGGACGATGATGACGGTCATGGGCAGGTACTTCATGAAGTCGCCCATCACGCCGGGCCAGAACAACAGAGGGCTGAAGGCGGCGATGGTGGTAGCGGTCGAGGCGATGATGGGCCAGGCGACCTCGGCGGCGCCGCGGTGGGCGGCTTCGAGCCGGTCGTACCCCATCTCCATGAACCGGTAGATGTTCTCGACGATCACAATCGCGTTGTCGACCAGCATGCCCAGGGCGAGGATGAGGCTGAAGAGGACGACCATGTTCAGCGTCACGCCCATGGCCTGGATGATGGCGAAGCTCATGAGCATGCTCATCGGGATCGCCAGGGCGACGATCAGGCTGCTGCGGACGCCCATGAAGACCATGAGAATGACCAGCACCAGGATCAGTCCGGTGAGGATGTTGTTCTCGAGGTCGAGGACCATGTCGTGAATATCCTCGCTGCGGTCGTCGATGACCTCGAGTGTCAGTCCGGCCGGGAGTACCTTGCGGGCCTCGTCGAGGATGCCCCGGACGCGCTGGGCGACCTCGACGATGTTCGCGCCGACGCGTTTTTTCACCGCCAGGGTCAGGGCCGGCTCGCCGTTGAGCCGGGAGTAGGTATCGCGGTCCTTGAAGGTGTCCCGGACGGTGGCGAGGTCGGTGAGATAGATCGTCTTGCCGTTCCGCTCGGCGAGGGGGAAGCGGTCGATCTCGGCGGGGTCCTCGACCTCGGCCGGTACGCGGACGTTGAAACGGATGCCCTCGGTCTCCAGCCCGCCGGCGGACTGGTTGATGTTCTGCGACGGGACGAGCTGGAGGAGTTCCTCGATCGTCAACCCGTACATCGCCAGACGGTCCGGGTCGACCTCCAGAATGATCTCACGTTCCAGCGCGCCGAGCAGGTCGACCTCGAGCACGCCGGGCTGGGATTCGATCTCGTCTTCGAGGTCCTCGCCGATTCGCTCCATGCGGACGGGGCTGATGGGGCCGGACATGCTGATGAGCATGATGGGAAATTCCGCGATGTTGATTTCGTCGATGACCGGCTCGACGGGTTCGTCGGTGTTGGAGGGCAGTTCGGGCTTGGCCAAGTCGACCTTGTCCTTGACGCGCTGCAGGGCGACGTCGATGTCGACGTCGGGATCGAACTCGACGGTGATGATGCTCAGGCCCTCCTGGGAGATCGAGGTAATCTCCTTCATGCCCTTCAGGCCGGTCAGTTCCTGCTCGATGCGGTTGGTGACGGTCTCCTCGACGACTTCCGGGTCGGCTCCTCGATGGGGGGTAGTGATGAGGATGTAGGGGATTTTGACTTCCGGGGCGCTTTCTCGCGGCAAGGTGAGGTAACTGACCAGCCCGGCGATGACGAGGATGACGACCAGGACGAGGATGGTGGTGCGATTTTTCAGTGCCGCGTCGGAGAGGAGCATGGCTCAGTCCCCCTCGTGCTGGACCGCCGGCGGGGCGGTCGGAACGGGCTGGGTGGCCACGGGCGTGCGGGCGGGCTGGATGCTGACGGGCTGGCCGGGGCCGACCTGGACGAGGCCCTTGACGATGAGTTTCGCGCCCGGTTGGATCCCATCGGTCACGCAGACGCGCTGGTCGTCGGTGAGGTTCGGGTCGATTGTGATTTCGCGCCGGCGGGCTTTTCCGTCCTCGACGACGTAGACGACCTTGCCGTTTTCCAGGGGGATGATGGCGGCCATGGGAATCAGCAGGATGTCGCGGAGCACGCGGCGGGTGAGTTTCCCCTCGACGATCTGCTTGTCTCGCAGTCGGCGTTTGCCGTCGGGCCCGGCGGGGTTGGGGACCTCGACTTCCACGCATGTCGTCCGCGAGGCCGGGGCCGCCAATTCGCTGATGTAGCGTATCCGCCCGGTCAGCTCCTTGATCTCGACCAGTCCGTGCGTGATCGTCACTTCATCGCCGGTACCGAGGAAGCCGATGTCCTTTTCCGAGACGTCGAAGACCACGACGGCCGGGTCCATCTCGACGACGCGCGCAACGAGCACGCCGGGGCTGACGTACTCGCCGACCTCGACGGGAATGTCGTTGAGGCTGCCGTCGATGGGCGAGACGATGACGGCTCGTTCGAGGTTGGCCTCGGCGAGTTCCAGGGCGGCCTTGGCCATGTCGTGCGCCGAACGGACCGTGTCGACCTCCGACGCCGTGGCCACGTTCTGCTCGAAGAGTTGCTTGATTCTCGCCAGCTCGCGTTTCTGGTACTCGAAGTCGGCCTTGGCGCGGTCGCGTTCAGCCCGGAGCAGGTCCGTGTTGAGCTGAAGGATGGGTTGGCCCTTGCGGACGGCGTCGCCCTCGGCGACGGCGCCCGCGGACGTCCGCCCGCGGATCAGTTGGCCGTCCTCGCCCACGCGGTCGTCCCGGCCGGCGTAGCGTTCGACGCGTGCGGCGACCTCGGCGGCGATATCGACGGTGCGGTTCGGAGCGACCTCGCCGGGCTGACGGAACGTGTCGCGAAACACCTCCACGGGCTGGACCTCGACGACCTCGACCGGCAGCGGCGGGGGCGGAGAGGCCGGGCGTGAATCGTCGCGCTTCGGCACGAACGCCACCAGCAAACCGATCACCAGCAGACCGAACAGCACCACGAAAAACGGCACGGGGTAACGACCGGCCAGCCAACCGAACGGTCGGCCGAGCAGGCGGAGGATTCCAACGAAGCCCCCCCGGAGGGGACGGTTTGAATGCGACGGTTGCGTGTTCACGACGGGGACCCTTCCTCGTTGTTCCGCCTGGGCTGGGACAGGGCGGAAAAGATCGCGTGCTTCAACGCGGCGAGATACTCCGGCGTGACTTCCCGCAGCACTCCGACGAGAAACTGCAACTCAATGCCGTCCAGCACTCCCAGCAGCAGGTCCGCGCCGATGTCCGGACCGTGGGGCAGGACGAACTCGCCCGCCCGCTCGCCCTGGAGCAGTACGCCCCGGACCCGTTTGCGGTTGCGGGCGTAGAGTTCGTCGAAGACCGCGTGGAACTGACCCTCGCTGTCCGCCGCCGCCGAAGACCAGAATTCCAATACCAACCGACCGATCTGATGAAACTGCGGGAACCGGTCGAACCAGAGGTCCAGAAGGCCCTCGAGCTTCCGACGGGCCGGGAGATCCTGGCTCAACAGAGCGTCGACGTCTACCTCGGTCTGGCGGATTATCTCCCGGAACAGCTCCGCGAACAGCGCCTGCTTGCTGGTGAAATAATTGTAGATACTGCCCTTGCTCAGACCGGCCTCGGAGGCGACTTCCTCGACCGTCGCCGCCGCGTACCCTTGGTTGCCGAAGACCTTCTCCGCCGCGGAGAAGATCTCCCGCTTTCGAGTCAATATCTTGTCGTTGCTTGGCTTATCAATCATGGCTTGCTTGCGTTCCATGCCCGGGAGTGATGCCTTGGAGAACATGACTGACTGGTCAGTCAATTGTAGGCGTCTCTATCGCTCCTGTCAAGGGAGAATTGAAAAATTTTGGGAGGTGCCCCAGACATCGTACCCCCCTGTTGCCGATCGCGGCGGCCGGGGGGTAGGTCCGGGCACTTCCCCGAATTGAAAAACCGCTCCTGTCCCGTGCCCCCTCCGTCCGAGTGCAGGTTGGCCGGTATACCCCCCTGTGACTGTGGCAAAGTGAACATCGCCCAGCGCCGGGCATGCCCGGGGCTACCCCGGCTGGATGTTTCCGAGTGGGTGGCATGGCCAGTCCGAAGGATGGCCATGATGTTGTCCCGCCTACGCCTCTGTATCGAGGAGGTCGTGCATGGCGCGACGTCGGCGGAGGAGGGCCTCGACGGGCAGATGGCAGCAGACGTGGTCCCAGGGCAGGCGTCGGCCGGTGGGGATTTCCGCGGCGGTGACGGCCTCGATGTCCACGCCGGTCTCGTCGAGTGCGGCCTGCCAGGCGTCCCAGTTCCAGTGCTCGTCCCAGCCGTCCAGGCGGGCTCCGTTCCGCCAGGCGGCGAGAATCGTCCGCCCCAGCGACCGGTCGCCGCGGGCGATGAGCCCCTCGAGGACGGACCGCTCGATGCGGTGGAAGCGGAAGCGGACGGGGCTTTTGCGGGCGAGGTCGATCAGCCGGGCGCGGACGTCGAAGTAGTAGTTCATGCTGCGCATCGGCTCCCACTGCATGGGAGTGTGGGGCTTGGGGACGAACCAGGAGACGGCGGCGTGGATGGCCCCGCGGTGCCCGTCGTGGCCCCGGCGGGTGTCGGAGAGCTTTCGGCAAAGGGCGAACAGCGCGTCGATGTCCGCGGGCGTCTCGCCGGGCAACCCGGCCAGGAAGTAGACTTTCACGCTGCCGTAGCCCGCCCGCCAGGCGGCGGCGACGGCCTCGAGCACGTCGTCCTCCGTGATGTCCTTTCCGATGGCCCGGCGGAGGCGGTCCGTACCGGCCTCGGCTGCGATGGTCAGGCCCGACTTGCGGACCTCCCCGGTCAGTGCCGGCAGCAGGCGGAGCTGGGCGTCAACCCGCAACGAGGGCAGCGAGATGTTGACGTGTTCGCCTGCGAACTGCTCGTGCAGTCGGCGGAGCAGGCCCTCGAGGTCCGGGTAGTCGCCTGTCGAGAGGCTCAGCAGGGAGACTTCGTCGTAGCCCGTCGCGTCGATGCCGGCGCGGGAGGCGGTGAGGATGTCCTCGGGGCTTCGCCGGCGGAGGGGCAGACGGGTGTGACCGGCCTGGCAGAAGCGGCAGGCGTTGGGGCAGCCCCGCATGACCTCGACGACGACGCGTTCGTGAACGCCCTCGAAGAGCGGCACGAGGGGGTGCGTCTCAGCCTTGCTGGGGCCGGGATGATCCAGGCACGCCCTCCGGACGGTCGGCCGGACGTCATCGCGGACCGACTCGACCCCGCCGAACGGTCCCGGCCGATAGAATCGCGGGACGTATGCGGCCGGGACTTCGCGCGCAATCCGCAGCAGCAGGTCCTCGCGGGGCGGTCGCGGACCGGCAGCCTTGACCTGAGGAAGCAGCTCGACCAGCGCCCGCAGCGGTTCTTCGCCGTCGCCGGGCAGGAACACGTCGATGAAGTCGGCCAGCGGCTCGGGCGAGTCGGCCAGGGCGTCCCCGCCGAGGATCAGCGGGCAGTCGTTGGTCCGTTCGTCGGCCCGCAGGGGAATCTTCGCGAGGTCCAGCATCGTCAGGACGTTGCTGACGCACAGTTCGTAGCCCAGGCTGAAGCCCACAGCGTCGAAGTCCGTCAGGGCGTGGCGGGACTCCCAGGCGAACAGCGGAATGTCCCGCTCGCGCATGCGGGCCTCGGCGTCGGGCAGAGGGCAGTAGGTGCGGTCGGCGACGACGCCGGGCAGGTCGTTGAGGGCGTGGTAGAGCACGCCGCTGCCGAGGTGGCTGATGCCGACCGTGTAGGCGTCCGGGAAGGCCAGCACAACGCGGACAGCCCCTGTTTGCAGGGGTTCCCTGCGTGCGTTGTGCTCCAGCCCGACGTACTGGCCGGGCTTTTGGACGCAAGGCAGCAGGTCGCGGGAGAGGATTTCGGCGAGATCCGGCATGGTCAGGTTGCCTCAGGGCCCTGGGTGGGCCTGTGTATACATTGTGGAGAGAAACTTTTTTTTCGCACTAACCGGCGGAAGCTCCTTGCGTTGGGCTGTGTGGATAAGAAAGTCCATTCTTTGTAATTGACCGGCATTTTATCAGTGCTTACATTTGTTCCTGCTTTGATCGAGTGGCGATTGAGAGAGCTTTATCACGTCAATGCCACGCGAGGGTGCCAGAGCCGGCTTGTACGGCCGACCAGGACATTTTTAACGGATTTTCAGGACGAGAGAAGGAAAATCGATGAAATCCTCAGCAGGGACAGTATGCGCAGACAGCCAGGCTCTCAAACAAGTGCTTGCGACGCTGCAGGATCGCATCGGGCCACAGAAGTTCAATGCCTGGTTCCGCCACGGCACGGAGGTGGTCCTGGAGGACGAGCGGGTGAAGGTCGCCGTTCCCAACCCCTTTGTCGCCAATTGGATCGAACAGCATTATCATGGGGAACTCGCCGCGGTCGCCGAGGAGCAACTCGGCCGGAAGTGCCCTGTCGTGGTCACGATCGACCCGCAACTGTCCTCGCACTGCTCGCGCCACAACCTCGACATGCAGGCGGAAATCGTCTCCCGCGCGACCCAGGGCCGAAGCCGACCCCGCCAGCCCCAGAGACCGGCTGAGCTGAAATACACACTCAACGACTTCGTCGTCGGACCCTGCAATCGGCTGGCACACTCGGCGGCGATGGCGATGGGGGATGCGAAGGCCTCCCAACTCAGGCAGTTGTTCGTGCATGGATCGTGCGGGGTGGGCAAGACCCACCTGCTCCAGGGGATCTGCCACGAACTCGCCCGCGGCAATGGGCAAGGCCCGCTGAAATGGAAGTACGTCACCGGCGAACAGTTCACCAACGAATTCATCACCGCCGTCCGCAACAAACAGGGCAGCGAATTTCGCGACCGCTACCGCAGGCTGGATCTGCTGGCCATCGACGATGTACACTTCCTCGCCGCCAAACGAGCCACCCAAGACGAGTTCCTCCACACGTTCAACGCCATCGAATCCGCCGGGGCGAGGATTCTGCTGGCCTCCGACGCCCACCCCCGGCTGGTCGGGGAACTCCACGAACAGCTTGTCAGCCGATTCCTCGCCGGCATGGTCGTCAAGATCGACCCGCCCGACCGCGAGACGCGAATGGAAATCCTCCGTCGGAAGGCCAACCATCTCAGGCTGAAACTCCGCGAGGACGTCCTGGAGTTCATCAGCATGCACATCCGCGGGTCGGTCCGCGAGATGGAGGGCACGCTGGTGAAGCTCTCGGCTCTGGCGGCGCTGGAGGTCGGGGAAGTCACCCTCTCGATGGCTCGTGACACGCTGGTCGAGCATCTCGCGCGGACCGACAGCGCGATCACGCTCGGCGATATCGAAAGTGTCGTCGCGACATTCTTCGGCATCACGCCGGCGGACATCCACTCCTCCCGGCGGACGCGGACGGTCTCGACCGCGCGCATGGTCGCCATGTACCTCGCCCGGCGGCATACTCGCATGAGCTTCCCCGAAATCGGACGCTTCATGGGCAAGAACCACAGTTCCGTCGTCCTGGCGGTCCAACGGATGGAACAACTGCTGGACAAGGGCGGAGAATTGACCTGGTCCACCCCCGCCGGGCCAAAATCCACACCGGCCCGCGAACTGCTGGACCTGCTGAACGAACAGATCACCTGACAGGCCGACCGTTTCGACGGCCCCACGCACGCAAGAACAACCTATCCCACGGACGGACACCTGGCTGCCAAAAACCCTCGCGCAGGAGGTTGCGACCGGACGGAGGGCGGCCCACAGACCAGTCGGACGGCACCGGACTGGACGAACCGTCAGGGACGACGAGACTGCGGACCCGGGCAAATGGAGACGCCCGGGTTCGTGTTTTTTTTTGCGCTGCGAAAACTGCCTCCGCCTCGTATGCGATTCCTGTTCGTCGGGCCGAAGCTTTGCCTGCCGCTTCCTTCAGACCCCGCCTCGCGGCGGCAGCCCTTGCGGTTCGGCGAACGGTTCCCGTCACAAAGGTCCGTAGGACTTGCACCTCCAAGTCATCACACCATGCCCGACACACCATAAAAAGAGGGGGCCGCGGGTTAACCGCGACCCCCTCGGTCAGCGCAAAAAAATGGGCGACACCGTAGCTTGCTCAAGGCCACGTATATCGCCCTTCGCCTTGGTAGAGGTCCCACTCCTAGGTCATTGCTCCAACGATCATCCGGAGGAGGAGAGACCGGATACCAACCCGTGGGCGCTCATCTCCACGAGCCTTCGCTGCGTAGCAACTTTCCTCTACCTGGTAAGGAATCTCCGACCCACAGTTTCAAAAAAGGAGGGTGAAACTGCTTACAGGCTTTTCGGGTGGGCGCTCATCTCCACCGCGAGGCCTTGGTCGTTGTCGAGATTCCCTGTTGAGAGGTTCATGCCTCTCTCGTCGTAGGCGCGACCCTTGCCGGGTAGGTTGATTCAGCAAAGACCGCTAGGCTCCTCGACATCCACACCGTTCCGTGAGGAACGGGGGTAGAAAACATCTTCACTTGTGAATCCGCTTTGGCTTTGGCGGTGTGTCTCAATTTTGCTTACGCCCGTTAGAGTGCAACTCCGGTGCCAGAAGAACGGCGAGAGGGCCAAAAAAAGTCCCTTTTTCTTATGTTCCTGTTTTTCAGGGCATTACAAGACAGTGCCTTGCGGATTGTGTTATGAACTGGTACGAAAACGTGCAGGACATGGTGTCGCATGACGCGTCGCAGGATGTGGCAGCGCTGCCTCGACTGTCGCAGAATGCGACACCTGCAACAGCCTCGCTCTGGAGTCGTGCCAGCGCCTCCGTTGCCCGAAGAAGACCTCGCCGACCGATTGCCTGGAGGAAGCACGCCGACCATGCTGTCGACCTGTCGGCACGTCGTGCGGATAGGTCGGGATGGTCAGAACATATCGGAATCCGAGCGGGTCGGCTTGAAAGCCCGGCCGTAATGATTGGCAAACCGCTTGGCGCAGCTCCAGCCTACCCCGTATCTACAGGGTATCTTGATGAGCCCCTCCAAAGTCGACGGAACGGAACATCAGGGCGATTCGTCAACGCAA
>CAYMAP010000087.1:0-10607 GCA_964388425.1 uncultured Planctomycetaceae bacterium | reverse complement strand
ACACCCCCGCCATGGCCAATAACCATGCGGGCAACAGAACAACGCAACCGGCTCTTGCTCGCCCGAGCCTGCTTGACCTCGAACGCCCGGGCGGGTACCGTTGACTCACCGCCAAAGCACCCCGGAGTCGCCCCATGGACCAGGCCATCGAAAAAGCCCGAGCCCTCAACGAGGCCATGACCTACATCCAGCGCTACCTCGAAAAGATCGTCGTGGTGAAGTTCGGCGGGTCGGTCATGGACGCCCCGGAGGCGATGCGCCTGATCCTCAACGACGTGGTGTTCATGAACACCGTCGGGATGCGCCCGGTGATCGTCCACGGAGGCGGCAAGGCCATCAGCCAGGCCATGGAAAACCGCGGGCTGGAGGTCCAGTTCGTCCAGGGCCGACGCTACACCGACCAGCGGACGCTGACGGTCGTCGAGCACGTGCTGTGCAATGAGATCAACCGGTCGATCTGCCAGACCGTCGAGTCGCTGGGTTCCCAGGCGATGGGCCTGCACACCCTGAGCAGTTGCGTGCTGTTCGGCGAGAAGCTCTTCCTCGCCGAGGGCAACCGCAAGATCGATCTCGGCCGGGTCGGACGGGTCACGCAGGTCAACGCCCGGCTGGTCGAGGTGCTCTGCCAGGCCGGCACGGTACCCGTCGTCGCGCCTCTGGCGTGGGACCCGGCCGGCGGGAAACTCAACTGCAACGCCGACACCGCCGCCGGCGAACTCGCCGCCGCACTCCAGGCCGAGAAGTTCGTCGTCGTCTCCGACACCCACGGCATCCGTCGAGACGTGGAGGACCCCGAGAGCTTCATCCCGACCATCACGGAGACTGACATCCGCGCGAAAATCGCCGACGGCACGATCTCGGCCGGTATGCTCCCGAAGGTCGAGGCCTGCCTCCGTGCCCTGGACGGCGGGGTCAAACGCACGCACATCATCGACGGACGCACCCCCCACGCCCTGCTGCTGGAAATCTTCTCCGACAGGGGCATCGGAACGCTGATTCAGAAAGAACCAACCTTCGACGCCGGGGTGACCTCGGCGTGAGTTGTGCAATGCAGCCGACCCCGGCTGAGGAAACTTGTCCAGGACAAACGCCCATGAGCTGCAAAAACTTCATCACACTCAACGAGTTCACCGGCCCGCAACTGACCTCGCTGATCGAGCGGACGCTGGATGAAAAGCCCGCCTACCGGAACCACAGCGGCCAGGCCCCGCTGGCAAGGCGGACGCTGGCGATGATTTTCGAGAAGCCCTCCCTGCGGACGCGCGTGAGTTTCGAGGTGGCCATGACGCAACTGGGCGGGGCGGCGATGTACCTCGACCAGGCGTCGATCGGGCTGGGCTCGCGAGAAGATGTTCGGGACATCGCCCGCGTCCTCGGGCGCATGGCTGACGGGGTGATGGCGCGGACCTTCCGGCACGATCTTGTGGCCGACCTCGCCGAGCACTGCTCCGTGCCGGTCGTCAACGGACTGACCGATTTCAGCCATCCCTGCCAGGCGATGGCGGACCTCGTGACCGTCGGCGAGCACTTCGGGAAACTGTCCGGCAAGACGCTGGTGTTCGTGGGCGACGGCAACAACGTCGCCCGCAGCCTTGCCGTCGCCTGCGCCAAGCTCGGCATGCGGTTCATCCTCTCGAGCCCGAAAGGCTACGAACTGCCCGAAACCTTCTTCGAGACCCTCCTGGCGGAGAACCCCTCGGCGGACTCAGCCGTCATCGATGCCCCCGGCCAGGCCGTCCGGGAAGCCGACGTCGTCTACACCGATACCTGGGTCTCCATGGGCCAGGAGGAGGAAAAAGCCAAGCGCGAACATATCTTCAAGCCCTACCAACTCAACGACTTGCTGCTATCGATGGCGCCCGCGCACGCCATCGTCCTGCACTGCCTGCCGGCCTACCGCGACAACGAAATCACCGACGCCGTCTTCGAGGCCCACGCGGGAACCATCTTCAACCAGGCTGAAAACCGCCTGCATTTCCAGCGGACCCTGCTGAAAATCCTCCTCGCCGAGGGCGGCATCGACTGAGCCGACAAGCGTCTCTTGTGCGTCACCATGCTTCGGCTTGCGCTCCGGAAGCTGTTGTCTTCACCCCATCTAGCCGATACAGTATTCCGTAGAATTCCTTCGCATGGAGGACGCGGATGTCCATCGAGTTCCCCTGCCAGAATCCGCAGTGCGGCAAGAAGATGAAGGCCCCGGACGGCACGTCCGGGCGGAAGGCTCGCTGTCCGCTGTGCAAAACCGTGCAGGTGATCCCCGAACCCGCTCCGCCCCCGCCGACCTCGCTGCACCCGGAACTCGAAACCGGCGACGATTCGCTGCTGGGCTTCAGCGACGAGGAACTCGCCGACCGCTCCGAAGATCAAACCGACCCCGACCAGTGCCAGGACTGTCATGCCTTCATGGGGGGCTCGATGATCTGTCCGAACTGCGGGTGGATTCGCCCCGACGCCCTCGGCGATCCCCTCCCGGCCCAGAAAGACGCCCTCGCGGACCAGGCGCGACAACAGGCTGAAGCACAGCCCGGCGTGCAGTCGCCCCGCGCGAAACCCGAATCCCTCGCCAGTGGCTGCGTGCGGGCGATTTTCTACGGCGTGAGCAACTTCCGCAGCCTGCTGAAGCTGGTCGTCTACTCCATCGGCCTGCGAATCGGTCTGATGCTTGTTGCCGGCGTGCTGATGTTCATGGCCTGCCTCGGGCCGATCGGCCTGTTCGCCTACGCCGCGGTCATTCTCGGTTCGTTATTGGTCATCGGGGGATATTTCCTGCGGTTCTACCTGGACTGTTGCCTCAGCAGTCTCGAAGGCGTCAACGTCGCGCCCGACGTGCCGGAATTCGACCTCAAAGAACTGTTCTTCGTGGGCCTCAAGGCCGTTGGCGTTGCGGTCGTCTACGTTGTCCCGGTTGTGACGATCCCCCTGCTGCCGCTGGCGTTGCTTGCCTGGGCGCACTCGGCCGACTACCGGGCGTTCGACCTGCGCTGGAGCTTCCGCGCCGCGATCAAAAAGCCAGGCCCGCTCCTGCTGACCTGGGCGTTCCTCCTGCTCTGGGGCGTGGTGGGCTATGTCGCGGTCTGGGTCGGCGAACTCCTCACGGCCCTGCTCGTCGCTGCGGTCACGTCCATGTTCGATCCGGGCTTCACCCAGTGGCTGGTGACTCTTGTGGTACAGATTTTTCCCACCATGGTCGTCGCCGCCCTGTTCCACATGTTCAACAGCATGATCTTCCGCTGCATCGGGATGCTGGGGCGATACCACAGCGATCTGCTGGAGCTGGCCCCCGAGAATACCTCCCCCGGCGCGGCGGCGGGATTCATCGCCGGCGGCGTGGGCGTGGGGCTCGTGGAATTCGTCGTCGTGCTCATGCTGGGCCCGATGGCGGCGCTGAGTTCGCTGGGTCCCGGCTTCGGGCCGGAAGAACAGCTCGATGCCGGACCCGCCCAGCCCCAACAGGACGACGACGAGGAGGCCAAGCGCAAAGCCGCCCTCGCAGCACGCCGCGAAGCCCAGCGCAAGCAGCGCGAAGCCCAGCGACAGCGCCAGGCCGAGAAGAAGCAGCCCGCACCGGCGAGGAAACCCGCCGAGTCCGCTCTCGCGAAGGTGCCCGACAGCCAACCCGCCGCCCAGACGGACCTGAGCCCGCTGGGCTACCTCCAGACCGTCGTCCGGTCGAAGGACCTCGCGAAGCTCTCCAAGTCCGTCCAGAACCTACGCAACGTCGGCCGCGCGATCAAAATGTACCAGCTCGAACGGGGCCGATTCCCCGAGAGTCTCGACGAACTCGTCGAAGCCGGCGCCCTCCCGGAAAAACTCCTCGCCAGTCCCGGCTCGGAAGACCGCCGGCTGGTCTATCTCAAGCCCGATCTCGCCCTGCCCCGCGGTGAAACGATCCTGGTCTTCGACCCGGTGGCGTACATGAGCGACCGCATCCCCGTCGTCCGCGTCAACGGCCAGGCCCAGCACATCAACCGCGAGGACCTCCTTCAGCAACTCCGCGCACAGGGCGCGCAGTAAGCTCCCCCCGGCCAGTCGCCCGGCCAACCGAATCACACGTCGAGGTTCTTGACGCTCAGTGCGTTGTCCTCGATGAACTGGCGTCGTCGTTCGACGTTGTCGCCCATCAGCAGGGAGAACATGCGTTCGGCTTCCTCGGCTTCCTCGGCGCGGACGCGTTGGAGGACGCGCCGCTCGGGGTCCATGGTGGTCTCCCAAAGCTGCTCGGCGTTCATCTCGCCGAGGCCCTTGAACCGTTTGATCTCGATGCCCCGCTCGCCGAGGGATCGGACGCCGGGGGCGATTTCCGCGACGTTGTTGAGTTCCAGCGGTTCGTCGTCGCTGACCAGGACGTACTTGGCCGGGGCGAGTTCGCCGGTGACGGACTCCTCGCGTCGGAGGAAGTAATCCTCGATGCTGATGCGGCGTTTGCGGAGCTCGTCGATCAGCCGTTCGATGTCGCGGACCTCGTGGAGTTCGGCGCGTTTCTGGATGCGCCGGTCGCGTTGGGCGGTTTCCTCGCGGTCATGTCCGTCGCCGTTGTCGTTCTCGGCCTCGTCGACGAGCTGGTCGGCACGCTTGGCCATGAATTCGTCGTACTTGGCCTGGGAGGGGAAAAAGAGGTTCTTGCCGTTGAGCACCAGCCAATGCGTCGGCAGGGACCCGTCCTTGCCGCGGGCGTCCATGAGCATGGGGAAGGTCAGCCCGCGGCGCTCGACGATGCGGATTTTGTCCGCCAGCTCGTCGAGGATGTCGACCAGTTCGCGTAGCTGCGGACCGGCGAAGCTCTCGATGACCTCGGGGGGCGATTGTGCGGTGTCGCGGATTTCCAGCGTCGTGCCCTCCAGGCCGAGCTTCAGAAGGGTCAGACGCATCTGGTTTTCGTTGCGGACGTACTCGTTGTGTTTCTTCCGGGAGACATGGTAGAGGGGCGGCTGGGCGATGAAGATGTGCCCGCTGCTGATAAGCGGGTGCATGTGGCGGAAGAAGAACGTCAGCAGCAGCGTGCGGATGTGCGAGCCGTCCACGTCGGCGTCGGTCATGATGATGACCTTGTTGTATCGGCGTTTGTCGAGGTCGAACTCGTCCTCGCCGATGCCGCAGCCCATCGCGGAGATGATGGTCTGGATTTCGTTGAAATTGAGGATTTTGTCCAGCCGGGCTTTCTCGACGTTGAGGATTTTCCCGCGGAGGGGGAGGATGGCCTGGGTGTCGGAGTTTCTCCCCTGCTTGGCTGAGCCGCCGGCGGAGTCGCCCTCGACGAGGAACAGCTCGGTCGAGTGCATGTCCTTGCTTCGGCAGTCGGCGAGTTTTCCGGGCAGGGACCCGCTGGACAGCACACCCTTGCGTCGCGTCAGGTCGCGTGCCTTGCGGGCGGCTTCGCGGGCCTGCATGGCCTGGAGGCCTTTGTTGACGAGGCGCTTGGCGTCGGCGGGGTGCTCTTCCATCCAGCCGGACAGTTGTTCGTTGACGGTCTGGGTGACGAAGGTCTCAACCTCGCTGTTGCCGAGTTTGGTCTTGGTCTGACCCTCGAACTGGGGTTCGGCGACCTTGACACTGACGACGGCGGTGAGACCCTCGCGGAGGTCGTCGCCGGCGGGGGCCTTGTCTTTTTTCAGGAGGTTGGTCTGTTTGGCGTAGTAGTTGATGGTCCGCGTCAGCGCGCTGCGGAAGCCGGACAGGTGCGTGCCGCCCTCGACGGTGTTGATGTTATTGGCGAAGGAGAAGAGCGTCTCGTTGTACCCGTCGTGGTACTGCAGCACGATGTCGCAGACCAGCTTGGCCTCTTCGTCCTCGCGGTGGATGCGGACGGGCTTGTGGAGGGTGTTCTTGTCCTCGTTGAGGTGCTGGACGAAGGCGGCGAGGCCCTTGTCGTACTGGAAGGTTTCTTCCTTGTCCTCGCGTTCGTCGCGGAGTTTGATGCGGACGCCCTCGTTGAGGTAGGCCAGTTCACGGAGACGGGTGGCGAGGATTTCGTAGCGCAGGCGGGCGTCGGCGAAGATCTGCTCGTCGGGCATGAAAGTAACTTTCGTGCCGGACTTCCTGCGCTTGCCTATTTTTTTCAGTTCGCCCTTGATGATCCCCCGCTCGAAGGCCATCTGGTAGACCTCGCCGTTTCGGCAGACCTCGACTTCGAGCCACTCGCTGAGTGCGTTGACGACGCTGGCACCGACGCCGTGGAGCCCGCCGGAGACCTTGTAGGCTCCGTGGTCGAACTTCCCGCCGGCGTGGAGTCGGCAGAAGACGACCTCGAGCGTCGAGACTTTCTCGGTCGGGTGGGGTCCGACGGGAATGCCGATCCCGTCGTCGCTGACCGTTACGGAGTTGTCGGGGTTGACGGTGACGGCGATCTGGTTGCAGCGACCGGCCATCGCTTCGTCGATGGCATTGTCGACGATTTCCCAGACCAGGTGGTGCAGCCCGCGCGCAGTGGTGTCCCCGATGTACATACCCGGTCGTTTCCGGACGGCGTCCAGGCCTTTGAGGACCTTGATCTGCCCCTCGCCATACTCGGACGAAACGGTGGTGATTTCCTGATCGGCCTTGTCCGTGGCCACGTGCTGATCCCTTTCGTTCTGCGTCGATGCCGCGATCGGCAGAGGTCCACGTAGACCCCCCACCGGACGGGGCTGAATTCAGCCTTTGAGTATCGCAGATTCCCCCCGCGCTTACCAGGGAAAAGCCTGCGTCCGAACGGGGGCATGGAGGCCGGCGGCTCAGTCGTCTTTCTGAAGCCGATCGTTGAACGTCCCGACCGGGAAGGCCTGGCCCGGGGAGGGCTTCTCGGGGTTGAGTTCGCTGTGGAGGTAGACGCTGTCGGCGGAGATGCCGCAGGTGTCCTGGAGTTTGCGGACCAAGCCGACCAGAGCCTCGAACTGGGCCTCGGGCGGGGACTGGCGGGAGAAGTCGCCCATCAGGCAGACGCCGATGGAGTCGGCGTTGAAGTCATGGCCGGGGACGTAGACGTGGTGGCCGGGCACCTGTCGCTGCCAGAGGTCCGTCGGGCGGATGATGCTGCCGTGAGGCTTGAGGGGCGTGCGGTCGATGACGAAGTGGCATCGGCTGGGCAGACTGTCCCGCCCGCCGACGGAGGCGTGGATGACGATCCGTTTCCAGGGATGGGTGATGGTCCAGTCCTGACGGTCGAGGGTCGTGCCGCTGGCGATGGCGAGATGGTCGCGGTCCGGGCGGGGGGGCTCGGACTCCAAGGCCATCAGCACCAAGGCTCCTGCGGTCATTGCGAACAGCAGGGCGCCCAGAATTCGCGTTGTTCGGGCATCGATCATCCAATTCCC
Source organism: uncultured Planctomycetaceae bacterium (assembly GCA_964388425.1). Classification (GTDB taxonomy): domain Bacteria; phylum Planctomycetota; class Phycisphaerae; order SM23-33; family SM23-33; genus CAYMAP01. The sequence continues at coordinate 3,318 of CAYMAP010000087.1, read as the reverse complement.
AGCGGTCGGTTTGCTCAGTATGGCTGCGTTCGTCACCGTGAGGGTCTCCTACTCTACTGACCGTATCGTCAAATCGCAAGAAAAAGCACCAGCGATTTGCAGGGCCAGCCCGGAGCGGTCCGATTCACCCGCTCAAAGCAGGAAACAACAGGATATGGTAGAGACTTCAAAGGGCTTGTCAAGATGTAGTACAAGAAAAATTCAAAAAATCCCAACGCCACGTCTCCGGGCGGGTATTGAGCGGAATTTTTTTTCACACGAGTGGCGATTCCCTCAGAACTACCAAGCAAGACGCTGTTGTAGGACCCTTTGGGAGACGTCACGAGTACAGCCCTCCCCAGCTTTCGCCTGGCCTGCTGGGTACTGGCTTGAGTCGCCTCGTAGTGTGTGGGGCGGGCAAGCAGGCCGGGCGTCGAGGCCGTCAGTCCGTGTCGGCCGATTCCATGGCGGAGTCTTCCTTCAGGAGGCCCAGCTCGATCAGGGCGCGCTGAGCGGCGGCCTGCTCGGCTTCTTTTTTGCTTCGGCCCCAGGCGCTGGTGAAGGTCCGCCCGTCGAGGGAGACGGCGACCTCGAAGCACTTGCTGTGGTCCGGGCCCTGCTCGTCGAGGAGCAGGTATTCCGGAGAGGTCGCCACGTCGCGCTGGGCGTACTGCTGGAGGAGGGACTTGTAGTTCTGGCCGTGACTGTTGTCCAGGGCGGCTTCAAGGTGGCCCCCCATGACCCGCAGGATGAATCGCTCGGCCGGCTCGTATCCGCCGTCGACGTAGATTGCCCCGATCATGGACTCGAGGACAGCGGCGGCGACGGACTGGGGGAGGTTTCGCAGGTCGCCGAGGTCTCCGCCCAGCGCGAGGTGGCTGCACAGGCCGATCTCGTGGACAACCTCGGCGCAGGTCTGGCGGGAGACAACGGAGGACTTGATCTTCGTCATATCCCCTTCCATGAGGGTCTCATGCTCGCGGTAGAGGTAGGAGCAGATGACCAGCCCGAGCACGGCGTCGCCGAGAAATTCCAGACGTTCGTTGCTTTCCTGCCGGGTGGGGGAGACGGAGGCGTGGGTCAGGGCCAGACGGAGGTGGGTGCGGTCGTGGAAGGAATAGTCCAGGAGGTCTTCGCACCGACGAAGGGCATCTTCGTCCATAAGCGGCTGCTCCCTGGCCGACCGGTGGCGAGACAGGTCCCCAAGCGCCCTGCCGGGGGCATGTTTCGTCAGCGGTCCGCCAACGTGATATCCCCTGGATTATAACGCAACGGTCCCGAGAGGGGAAGGGGCACTGCATTGTGGAGATTCCTCAAACTGTGGGATTTTTCTGCAAGTTCAATCATGGCAAGGCCCTCCCGAGGTAACTCACTGCGGTTATTGCCTCTGTGACTCCTGTTAGCAGGGCGGGTGGCGAGGTTGAGAAATGAACTGGGACGGTGTGCCATGCCTGCGGCCTGCCTGCCGGGCAGGCCGCAGGCATGCTCCAACCAATGCGTCTGTAGCTCAGGGCAAGCCCCGCACCATCGCATTGCCTGCCTGGTGATCCAACACTTCCGGGACAAACCATTTTTGTTTGACGGACCATGCGATCTTATGTACGATTCTAGCAAAAGAAGGCTTTAAGACTACGAATATCATAAACACGAGTTGCGAGAGAACGAAATGAGAATTGGAGTTGCTGCAGAGATCAAGACGCATGAGTATCGTGTGGGGATGACACCGGCTGACGCGCGAGCGTACATATCCCGCGGGCACGAGGTGGTGGTGGAGGCCGGCGCCGGTCGTGAGGCGGGCTTCCCGGATGAGGCCTATGCGGAGGCCGGTGCCACGCTGGAGCCGGACAAGGCCAAGATCTTCTCCGAGGCCGAGATGATCGTGAAGGTCAAGGAGCCGCTGGAGGAGGAGTATGATCTTTTCCATGAAGGGCAGTTGCTCTACACGTATCTGCATCTGGCCGCCGACGAGAAGCTAACGCGAGCATTGCTGGAACGGAAGGTGCGGTCCGTCGCATACGAGACCATTGAGGATCACGACTCCTTACCGTGCCTCGTGCCGATGAGCGAGATTGCCGGCCGTCTGAGCGTACAGGAGGGGGCGAAGTATCTTGAGAAGCAATTCGGTGGTCGGGGTGTTCTGCTCGGGGGTGTGCCCGGCGTGCGACGGGGGAAGATCGCGATCCTGGGCGGTGGCGTCGTGGGGACGAACGCCGCGAAGATCGCCATCGGCATGGGTGCAGACGTGACGGTTCTCGACATCAATGCCCGGCGGATGGCATATCTGGACGATATTTTCGGCTCATCGATCAGCACGCTGTACAGCACGCGGGGCAACATTCAGTCGGTGTTGCGTGAGTGCGACCTGCTCATTGGGGCCGTCCTGATTCCCGGGGCGCGGGCACCGCACCTGGTCCGCCGTGAGGATCTTTCGATGATGCAACCCGGGGCTGTCATCGTGGATGTGGCCGTCGACCAGGGGGGGTGCATCGAAACCGCCAGGCCGACTACGCACGACGACCCCGTGTACATGATTGACGGCATTGTGCATTATTGTGTAGCCAACATGCCCGGCTCGGTCGCGCGGACGTCGACGCTTGCCCTCACCGGCGTGACGCTCCGCTACGGGTTGTACCTTGCGGACAACGGCATCGCCGCTGCCGTTCGTGACAATCGCGCGATCGCCACGGGCGTGAACACGTATGACGGGGCCGTCACCTGTCCCGGCGTGGCCGACGCGTTCGGCCTTGACTGCCGCAAGATTGGCGAGTTGGTATGACGCATCAACCCGATGACATGGACAATCGCATCATCGCCCGCCTCCGAAAGGAGAACGCTTCGAACACGGAATTGGCCAGGCAACTTGACGTCTCCGAAGGTATGATCCGTCAGCGGATCAAGCGGCTTAAGGAGGCCGGCATTCTGAAGGTGACGGCTCGCATCAATCCCGATATTCTGCCGAACCAGCAGGTCGCGCTGATCGCTGCGAACATCCAGCAGGTTGCCCAGTTAGAGGACAAGGCCCGCGAGGTCAGGCAATTGAATAAGGTGCTTAGCGTATCGATCGTATCCGGCCGATACGACCTGATGATCGAAGTCCTCGTCGACTCCAATCATGGCCTCGTCGATTTCCTCACAGCCGACCTTGCAAGCGTCGACTCCATCACCACGACGGAAAGCTTTCTGCTGCTGAAAAGCTACGGGAAGTACGTGTAGCAGTTCCTTGTGGACATGCGGAATCCTGTCCCCTCCGAAAACCATATCGTGCCTGTAAGAATACTTACACACTTGGGTACTCGCCGGCTAAACTGGGGTAGGATTGGTCCGTTTGGAACGAACCAA
>CAYMAP010000086.1:0-10616 GCA_964388425.1 uncultured Planctomycetaceae bacterium | reverse complement strand
AAAGCGAAAATCCTACGCGATATCCGAATTTGAATTTTTCAAAGTACCCTTAAGAAAAAAACGCCGATTTCCTTCTACCCTGTATGAACACGTGGCATGGCCGTCTCGGCCATGCGTTTGACGGGCATCCTGCCCGCCCAGCGGGCCGGCGGCGCAGGGCCAGGAGGGCCCTGCAACGGCCCGGCACGATGCCGGTGCCACGAAAAAACAACGGTTTTCATCAAGCTGGCTTACAGCCTTTCTTCCCCCGCCCACCTGTGCCGGGCCGCCGGAGTATCCCGGAGTGTCGATTCATTTTGGTTTGGTTTGGGTTGCCCGCAAGACTACAATTCGATGAAGGAACGGTTTGTTTTTGATGAAATGTTCATCCAATCCATCTGAGATGGGGAGTCCGTCATGACCGGAAACCAGACGCGTCTGATCGGTATGTTCGCGATGTGGCTGATGCTGTCCGCCCCGTGTCTTGCCCAGTCCCGCAAGCGAGTGACCATCAGCAGCCCCAGCACCGTGGGACGGTTCACCACCGGAACGACGACATTCAACTCGTACTCATCCGGGATCGGCAATCTGTCCTCCGGAGGCGGTGTGTCGAATTCGATCCTGCGGTCGAAGGTCTCCTCACCGGCACGAAGCGTTTCGCAACAACGTGGGATGCGTTCCACGGCCGGCCGTGGAACGTCGGCGCTGTCGCAGTCCCGGCAGGTGATGCGCAGCCCGTCGGCTCCGTCGATGAAGACCCCCGCCGGATCCCGCAACGCCGCCCGCATGCCGGGCACGTCGATGTACACGCAGCAGAATCCCGATCTGGCCGGGGCCACGCCCGTCGTGCCGCAGGCCCGGTCGCTGCCCGGCGCCACGTCCACAGAAGGGTTCTTCCAGCGAAACCACCAACTCAGTTCTCTCAGTTCGGGAACGACCTATTTCCAGGCCGTCGGATCGGCCGAGAACAAGCCCATGACCTCGGAAGACAACGTCACCTCGCTGGTTCCCGATGAGCCCGGCCCGTACCGCGAGATGATGAAAGTCGGTGAACGGGAATTGCGTCAGCGGAATTATCGTCGGGCGGCAGCCAAATTCGAACTTGCCCGGGACCTGTCGATGAACTCGCCCGAGACCATGCTACACCTCTTCCACACCCATTTTGCCACAGCGGGAGGAGTCTATACGCTCGCGTCGCATTACCTCCAGGAAACGCTGAAGGTCTTTCCCGAGTTGCCGCTGGTCAACATCCAGCCGAAGTTTTTTTACAGCGAGCAGGAGCTCTACCTGCAGGATCTCACCGCGTTGCAGCGATACCTTCAACGGACGCCCCAGGACGCCGACGCCCAACTGGTCCATGGATACCTCCAGTTCCGCCAGGGCGAGGTCGAAGACGCCCGGCGGGCATTGGCGGAGGTAGTCCAGGCGAAGCAAAACAAAGCTCTCAGCGAAACCGCCCGGATTTTGTGGGACGGCATTGTCGCGACCGGCCAGGCCGAGGGGGGACTCCAGCCCAGCCCCGATCTCGAAAAGGTCCTCGATCGCTCCTCGAACGGTGCGACAGCCGATTCGCCCGAGGGAGAAATGAAGTAACGGCATCGCCCTTCCGGGCCGGCGAATTTCCAGTGGCTCTCTCGGCGGTGACGGCATCGCCCGAGCCGTCGTCCGCGACTCGGTCGAACCGGCCTTTTGCGGATCGACTGCGTCGGGTATGCTGTTCGGCGATGGAACCCCAGACGATCACAGGCTTGGAAAACGTCTCGCCGAATCTGCACGGATGTGTGCTGACGATCGGGAATTTTGACGGCGTGCATCGCGGGCATCAGGCGATCCTCGCCCGAGCCGGGGCACTGGCCGAGCGAAGCGAAACGGACGGGAACAGATCCCGCGCCGTGGTCGCGATGACCTTCGAGCCCCCGCCGGATCTGGTGCTTCGACCGGACGATCCGCCCCAACGCCTCACCCTCCCCCCCTGGCGTGAAACGCTGCTGTTGCGCTGCGGGGCCGACGTGGTGGTCACCGTGCAGGCCACGCCGGAACTTCTGGGGATGGCCCCCGGGAAGTTCGTGCGGGAGATTATCCAGGCGAGCTTCGCTCCGTCGGCGATGGTCGAGGGGCCGAACTTTTTCTACGGCCGGCGGCGGGAGGGTACGACGGCAACGCTCCAGCAGGCCGGTCGGGAACTGGGTTTCGAGGTCGAAGTCGTCGAGCCCTGTGTGGTCGCTCTCGACGGGCGGGGCGTACGGGTCAGCAGCACGGTCGTCCGCGGGCTGCTCGGTGAGGGGCAGGTCGCCCCGGCGGGGAAACTGCTCGGCCGGCCGTTCGCGATAGTCGGCCCGATCGTCCACGGCGAGCATCTCGGGCGGACGCTGGACTATCCGACGGCGAACCTCGACCCGACCGAGCATGTCGTCCCTGCCGACGGCGTCTACGCCGGGCTCGCCGAGGTCGCCGGATGGACCGGTCCGGCGGCGATAAGCATCGGCTGCAAGCCGACGTTTCGGGGCCAGAGGCGGTTCGTCGAGGCCTACCTGCTGGGCGCGCGGGGGGACTTCTACGGACAGCGAATGATCCTGCATTTCCTCGACCGGCTCCGCGATCAGGAAGCCTACGATTCAGCCGGGACTCTGATCCGGCAGATTCGCCTGGACGTCGACCGGACCCGGCAGATCGCTTCGCAGTTCCAGGAAAGCAAGGGAGATTGGCTGCATGACTGACCCGTTCGAGCAGATGGTCGATCGATTGAGCGATGCACATTCGCTGCTGTGCCTCACCCACCGCCAGCCGGACGGCGACGGGCTCGGCGCGATGGTGGCCCTGTCGGCCTCGGCGCGTCGGGCGGGGGTCGAGGCCCATCTGTTTCTGCCAGAAAACGTCCCGTGGCGGTACAAGTTTCTCTTCAACGGCGTGTTTCCGGACTGCGCGGATCCCTCGGCCTTTCGCAGCGCAGCCGAGGGCACGGATGTCGTCGTCGTGCTCGACACGTGCAGCTACGCCCAACTTGAACCCGTCGCCGAGGTGATCGACCACGTGCGGGACAAGACGGTGGTGATCGACCATCACGCCACAGCCGACGCCGTCGGAGCGGTCCGCTGGTGTGATCCGACTGCCGCCGCGAGCGGCCTGATGATGCTCGAACTGCTCGATGCGCTGGGCTGGCCGACGGATGACATGGCACGGGTCGCGCTGGCGACGGCGATCGTCTCGGATACCGGCTGGCTGAGGTTTTCCAATACCGACGGGCGATGCCTCCGCGCCATGGCCCGCCTCGTGGAGGAGGGCGTCGAACCCGACGTCCTCTACGAACGGATTTACCAGGTCGATCGGCCGGAACGGCTGGCCCTGCTGGGGCGGGTGCTGGCCAACCTGGAATTCCACGCCGGCGGACAACTGGCTGTGATGTGCCTCCGCGAGGCGGACTTTCGGCAGACGGGCGCGAGGCGGGATGAGACGGAGAATCTCATCAACGAGGCGATGCGGGTCGGCAGCGTGGAAGTCGCAGCCATCCTGGTAGAGAATCCCGAGCAGGTTCGCGTGAGTCTTCGCAGCAGGCGACGGGTGGACGTCTCGGCTGTGGCCGAGAACTTCGGCGGAGGAGGACACGCCCGGGCGGCGGGACTGCGGGGTACGAGGGATCTGGATGAACTCAAGCAGCAGCTCATCCGGGCGATTCTGCCACGATTGGGCCAGGCCCCGGGCCCGGAGGCTTCCTGAAGCTCAGTCGAGCACTACGAGTTCGTCACCGTCGCAGGAGCCTGGCAGGACGGGCGTGCAGGCCCTGGGGCAGCGGACTTCGAATCGCAGGCCGGTTGGGGATTTCTGCCAGTCCACGACGATCGGGCCTTGGGGCGTGGGGACCGTGCCGGACGCCTTCGCTACGAGATTCCGGACGGGATCGAGGGTGAACTCCGCGAAGCCGGGCTTGATCGGGCGGACGCCGAGCAGGTGAGCACCCAGCAGGAACGCCGGCGTGGCCGACCAGCCGTGGCAGCAACTGCCCGCCCGGCCGAAATCCCACGGACCTCGCTCGGTCTCCCAGAACGTCGTCGCCCCCTGTCGGACCATCCCCCCCCAACGCTGCCGAAGATCGTCAAAGACCCACCGGCCGAATTGCTCCGGCTCGCTCAGCAGGGCCTGGTGGACGTACAGGCTCTGCGAGAGCGTCGCCGGCACGAGGTTATCGTCCCGTCCGGTCAGGCGCTGCAGCAGGACGTGGCGATGCTCCCGCGGGGCCAGTCCGGCCAGAACGCTCAACGCCTGGCTGAGTTGGGCGAAGTGGGGTTTGTCCTCGGCGGGGTGAACACTGCGGAAAAGCTGGCGGTCCGCGTCCCAGAACACCTCGACGAACGCATCAGCCAGTGCGGCGTGGGCAGCGGAGAGTTCGGCCGCGAAGGCGGGGTCGTCGGCCTCGAACAGATTCGCCCCGGCTTGCAGGGCCAGGCCCAACAGTGCGTTCAGCGGGGCGTCGTACCGCCGGCTGTCGAGCGTCTCAAATCGCGTGCAGTCGGCTTGGCATGTGCCGTCGAGCCCGTCGGCCCAGTCGTAGAAGTTCCAGTAATCGGGGCCGTGGGGAGTCGGCAGGGGACCTTGGGCGAGATCGTCCACCCGGGGCTGGAGGATCGCCCGGGCGATCCGCAGGGCCCGGTCGCGGTCCTGGCCCTGACGCCAGGCGAGGGGGCCTGCATGGAGGGCATGCTCCCAGGCGGCCTGCACCCAGGCGAAGCTGAACCCCGGAATTCGACGGGCGAAGTCCGCCGGTGCGCAGAGGCTGAGGTACCCACGGTCGTCCAGCCCCCCTTCGAAGAGTACAAGCGAGGCTGCGGGCATGGCCCACTCTCCGAAGGCGTAGTAACCGGCAAGCATCTGATTGCGGGCGTCGTTGGCGTACAGCCCCTGCTCACGCCAGGGGCAGTCCTCGTAGTGGTCATGCACGCACAGCCGAAGCGTCCGGTCGGCCGTGGTGCGCAGGATTTCCAGGAGACGGTCGTTGCAGCGGAAGTCAGTTCGTTCGGGCAGGGGATAGTCTGTCGGCAGGAGGCTTACGGTTCGCAACGTGACCGGGGCGGTGTGGCCCGTCAGGTGGAGTTGCAGGTATCGCCCGGCAAGGCGAAGGAGAGGATGCGTGAACTGCTGCGGACCGGCTTTGCAGCGGTATCGGCCCGCGAAGTGTCTGCCCCCCACGTGCGAACGGACACGCAGGTCGTCGAGGTGCTCGCCCCAGGCGATGTCGATCACGCAGCCGGCCGGGGCGTCGAGGTCCAGGTGCAGCAGGCCGACCTGTTCGACAGCGAGGTCCACAACGACATAGCTGCCGTCGGCCTGGCCCGCCGGGGGCGGAGGGAGCGTGACCGGCCCGGCGGTAAGGTCGACCGGAGCGTCAGCCCGGTCAAACAGTTCCTGCGGCGTCCGGGCGGAAAGGAAATCCCGCTCCATGCGTTGGCCGATACTGAGCGATTCGGCCTGGTTGTGGCGGAGCATCCGACCCTGGGCGACGATGCGCCCGGGCAGGGGCGGGCCGATGCGGAGGGTCTCGACTGGTCGGGGCCCGGCTAAGCTCGGCTGGGCGGTGGCATCGAGGTCTTCCCGTGAGATACACCTCCAGCCGGGCTTCGGCTGGGGGTTCGTCAGCCAGTCGTCGTCGCCGCCTCCGTCGACGTCGAAGGTGAAGGGCAGTTGCTGGCTGATGCGTTCAATGGGCCCCGGCCGATAGCACGGATCAAGCCGCCATTGGGTTTCCGCTCCGGTGGGGAAGGTGGCATGGGAGGTTTGCACCGCGGCGATCAGACCCGGCCGGCCCGGAACATGGGAAAAATGCCCCTCGCCCCACCAGGCCACGCAGACGCCAAGGACGTTCGCACCGGCCTCGAGGTATTCCGCAACGTCCCAGGTGTCGAAGGTTTTCTCATCAGGCCAGCTCGGCCAGGGGCCGACGCCCACAAGTCGGCCGTTCAGCCAGGCTGCGTAGGCGCCGTCGGCAGCGATGTGCAGCCGGCTGTTGGGATCGATCCGGTCGATCTGCAGAACCTCTCGAAACTGGACAATCCGGTGGGGACTCTCGTCCAGCCCAGCCGGCCAGACCCAGCCGGCTCCTAGGTCCAATGGAGAAGTTGGGTTCGTCGGTCGCGTCATGTTCCGTCACTTTCGCGTTTTTTTAGGCTGCTGGGGCTAGGCTTTGTCTGAAGGGTACCTTGAAACGTGTAGCTCAGCGGCTCAACGGCGAGCCAGTCGAACCGTCCCGGCTGAGATTCTTTAGCCGGCTGTTTGTGGAACCACAGCCAGACCGTCGAATACAGCCACAGTCCAAGAGCGGTGTAAAGGTGCAGTCGGAATTGGGCGCGAGGCCCGGTTCGACAAGATGGTACCTAGCCAGAAAGGAGTTGTCCATGAAAGGCGATTCCCTCAAAACTGCCAAGGACGCTGTTGTAGGACCCTTTGGGGGACGTAACTCGATTGTTTTCGTTGACGAATCGTTCTGATGTTTCGTACACGACCACTTTTGAGGGAGACGTCATGAAAGGCGAACGAACAGCATTGTCACGGGCCGCCCGGTCGGCCTCGTAAGGGAGAGGACAAACCCCATGGTGCCCCCCCCCAGATAAACCCCGCGAGGTCCGTTGCGCCGACTACGCGAAATAAGATGTGCTTCTACCGCCTGTAGCTTGGTCTGCGAGAAACTTGAATCATCACGCCCGGCGTTCTTGCTTCCCCCGGGCCGGTACGTTCGGGTAGAATACACGGTTCGTTACATAAGGGTTATGACAGCCGACCGGACCGCCCCGAACCGTCCCGGCCTGACCGGCCGGGGCGGTTTTCCTACAAGGGGATCTCCCGATGAAAGACTGGACCAGCGACATCGAATTCGAGACGCTCAGCCCTGCCGCGCGGGCGATGAAGAAGTGCTTCCTCAATCCGCTGGCTAACTACATGCCGGCAAGCTGGTTCAGGAACTGGCTCCGCGATGGCCAGAGCGAACTCGCCCTGGCCAACTGGCGGGATCCAGGCGGTTGGCGGAGCATGGTCATCAGCTATGAGAACGACCCCGAGAAGACCTGGGACAGGCTCCTGGTCAAGGGCGGGACGATACCGATGGCCCTGCGGAACCGGCGAAAGCTGGCGGCCCGGCTGATCGCGCGACTGCTGGAGGAGACCGACCACGAACCGGCCCACGTGCTGGCCCTGGGGGCCGGGCCGGGCATCATTACCGCCGACGCCCTCCAGCAGATCGACAAGCCCGCCCACGCCACGCTGGTCGACATCAGTTCCGACGCGTTCGACTACGGACGACGGCTGGCCGAGGAAAAAGGCCTCGCCGACCGCATGCGTTACATCCAGGCCGACGTCCGCGAGGTCCGCGATCAGCTCGAAGACCGCATCGACGTCGTGAAGATGATCGGCATCTGCGAGTACCTCACCGACGAGCAGATCGTCTCCATCGCCGAGGCCCTCGGCGAACTCTGCCCGTCCGGCTCCGCCGTCGTGTTCAACAGCATCTCCCGGAAGCACGGGACCGACCGCTTCTTCCGGCGTGTCTTCGGACTGAACATGATCCACCGCACACCCGAGCAGCTCCAGGAACTCCTCCGCCCGGCCGGATACTCCGACTTCGAGCCCTTCCCCGAACCCCTGGGCGTCTACACGGTGGTGGTCGGACGCCGATCCAGCCGATAAACCACACCAGCGAGGCCCACCGCATGCCCGACCTGAAAGTCCCATGGGGCGAGGAGACCCTCACGCTGCCGGTCCCCCCGCACTGGAACGTCCAGCACGTTGCCGAGCCTGACCATCGGCCCGCGCCGGCGGACTGGCCCGACCGGCTGGCGGGTGCACTGAATCAACCCGTCGCAGGCCCGCCTCTGGGCCGACTGCTCGAACAACTCGGGAAAGGCAGACTCACCCTCGTCGTCGAGGACCTCACCCGCTACAGCCCGCTGCCGAGAATCCTCCCGGTCCTGATGAAGGAAATCCGTCACGCCGGCATCGCGAACGAGCAGATCGAACTCCTCTTCGCAACCGGCATGCACCCGCCTTTGACGCCCGACGAAGCCCGCGACAAACTCGGGCCCGCCGTCGAGGGTCTCGCCTGGCGGTGCAATCCCTGGGACGACGAAAAGCAGTACACCGACCTAGGCCGGGCCGCCGGCAACGTCGGCGTCATGGTCGACCGGCGCCTCGTCGAAAGCGACCTCCGCATTCTCGTGGCCAGCGTCTCGCCACACCTCCAGGCGGGCTTCGGCGGGGGATACAAGATGTACTTCCCCGGCTGCGGGTTGATCCGGAACATCCGGCTGCTGCACCGCGTCGGCATCCGCTGGCGAGGCCAACGCCAGCTCGTCGGCACGAGCACTGAACACAACCCCATGCGAGCCGCCATCGACGCCGCCGGGCAACGCGTCGACCAGGCCCACGGCAAAACCTTCTCCGTACAATATCTCCTGGACGGCAACAACGAACTGACCCACATCGCCACCGGCGAGGTCCTCCCAGCCCACCGCATGCTCACCAAACAGTGCGCCGTCAGCTCCGGCGTGCTCCAGCCTCGGCCCGTCGACATCCTCATCACCAACGCCCATCCACGCGATCACGACCTCTGGCAGTGCTTCAAGTGCATCCCCAACACCTGCTGGGCTGCCCGGCCCAACGGCGTGGTCGTCTGCCTCGCCCGTTGTCCTGCCGGGCTGAACGACATGAAACAAATGGCCTGGCCCCTCTCGCCGGCCTGGACCCGGCGGATGGTCCGCTTCCTCGGACCGGAAACCATCGCGTCCCTGATGGACCGCCTCGTGAAACGACTCGCCGGCGACTCGTTGTGGTTCATCCGCCTGGCCAGCCAGATTCTCCAGCGAAACTGGCTCGTCATGGTCTCGCCCCAACTCGTCGAAGACGGGGTGGAGTTTCCCGGCATCAGCATCTTCGCCGACCCCGCCGAAGCCCTGGCCTACGCCGAAAGCCTCCTCGACACCGACGCTCCCTCCACCGCCGTCTACCCCTGGGGCGGGGCGAGCTACCCCGTCATGGGAACGTGATCGGATTGCATTCCGGATTCCCCCGTCGATGAACCTCGAAGGACGAAATCCGAATCGCGAAACCAGCTCGAAGCACGAAACGCAAAACGCCCCGGCAGCTAGCCGGAGATGTTGATACAGGTGTTTGTGTATTCGAATTGGGTTCCGATTTCGGTTTTCGCACTTCGGATTTGGCGTTCCACCGCATCTTCCGTCTTGTAGCCCGTCTCCACTTCGCGGACAATACGCTTCTCCATGACCACTCTCGGAATCATCCTCACGTGCATCGCGATCGGCTCGGGTCTGGAATGGCTGCTGCGGAACGCACTCGCCCTGCGGGTCTGGCGGAAGGCGTTTCACCTCACCCCGGACTTCGTGGACGAAGCGCCCGCCGAGGCCCTGCCCCGCCTGAGCGTCGTCGTCGCCGCCAAGGACGAGGAAGCGAACATCGGTGCCTGCCTGCAGTCCCTGCTCGAACAGGACTACCCGGACCTGGAAATCCTCGTCGTCAACGACCGCAGCGCGGACCGGACGGCTGACATCTTCGAAGCCCTCGCCGAGCAGCACGACAACCTCCGCATGCTCACCGTCACCGACCTGCCCGAGGGCTGGTGCGGCAAGAACCACGCCATGCACGTCGGCATCGGCCAGGCTCGTGGGGAGTACCTCTGCATGACCGACGCCGACTGCCGATTCCACAGCCCCCGCGCCCTGCGGGCCGCGATGGCCTACGCGCAAAAACACCACGCCGACATGCTCAGCCTCCTGCCCACCATGCAGATGGGCAGCTTCTGGGAATACTTCCTTCAACCCATCGCCGTCGGCGTGATGATGATCTGGTTCCCTCCGGGCAAGGTCAACGACCCCCGCAGCCGAACCGCTTACGCCAACGGCATGTTCATGCTTCTACGACGCGACGCCCACGACGCCGTCGGGGGGCACGAGGCCATCCGCTCCAGCCTCATCGAGGACATGGACCTTGCCCGCAACGTCAAGCGGGCCGGTCTGAACCTGCGGACCGTCCTGACACGCGGGCTGATCTCCGTGCGCATGTACACGGACCTGGCCGGCTTGACCCGCGGATGGGTGCGGATTTTCCTCGGCTCGTTCTCCACCGCCGGTCGCCTCCTGGCCGCCCTCGGCGTGTTGTGGGGGCGGGGACTCGTGCCCTTCGTGCTCTGCCTGGTCGGCTGGCTGGCCGTTGCCGGCGGCTGGACCGACGGGCACTGGTGGTGGGCGCTGGCCTGGGCCGGCTCTGTCGCCCTGTCGGCACAACTCGTCATGCTCGTCCGCTACTACGGCTACACCGGCTCGTACCCTCCGCTGGGACTGCTCTACCCCGTCGGCTGTGCGTGGATGGGCAGCATCATGCTCCGCGCCCTGCTGAAAAAACTCCCCGGCTCGAAACTCACCTGGCGCGATACCGTCTACAAACCCGGCGCGTAAGCTGCATGGACAACCGTGGGTGCGAGAAACCATCCCTATCCGGTCTTGCGCATGCAACCAGACTGCCCGTATGGGTTGTGCATACGGCGGTCTTTGTTATTTTTCAATCGGCAATCCGCGATCACCATGTGACATTGACGCCTCCCTCAGAACTGCCAAGAACACGCTGGGAGGACCATTTTGGGGACG
>CAYMAP010000085.1:0-10957 GCA_964388425.1 uncultured Planctomycetaceae bacterium | reverse complement strand
CCAGCTCCAGCGGGACGAAATTCGTCGTCCAACTCCCGATCGAGCCGCCGGAGAAGTCCTCCCATCGGACCGATCGGAGCTGACGCCGTGCCCGATCCGCCACGGGACATCGCCCCCAACGTCTGCCTGATCCCGCTGGGCTGCCCGAAGAACCTCGTCGACGCCGAGGCCATGCTCGCCGACCTCGCCGAGGCAGGCTGCGTGGTTGGCGCTCCCATCGACCACGCCGACGTGATCGTCGTCCACACCTGCGGGTTCCTCGCCGCGGCCCGCAACGAAGCCCGAGACGCCCTCGCCGACGCCCTCGAACAAAAACGCACCGGCCGGACCCGGCGGGTCGTGGTCACCGGCTGCTGGCCGTCCTATCTCCGCTGGCGGGGCGGGGAGAGTTCCGACCTCGCCGAGGTCGACGCCGTCCTCGCGGCCGCCGACCGGGACCGCATCGTCCAGGCCGTCCTGGCTGACGAACCCATCGAGTTCCTCGACGACCGACCCTCGCCCTACGCCTCTGGAGACCGCGGCGATGCGGGACGATTCCGCCTGACCGCCCCGCACACCGCCTACCTCCGCCTCTCCGAGGGGTGCAGCCGGGCGTGCAGCTTCTGCACCCTCCCGGCCCTCCGCGGGCCGTACCGCTCCAAACCCGCCGACCTCATCCTCGCCGAAGCGATCGAACTCCTCGCCGACCGAACCCTCGAACTGAACCTCATCGCCCAGGACACCACCGCCTGGGGCGCGGACCTCCGCCCGCCGGCCCGACCCGCCGACCTGCTGCGACAGCTCGACGCGCTCGACGGGGTGGGCTGGCTGCGACTGATGTACACCTGGCCCGGCGGTTTCGACGACGGGCTGCTGTCCGCGATGTCCGAGTGCAACCACCTCGCCCGCTATGTCGACCTGCCCCTCCAGCACGTCGCCGAACCCCTCCTCGGCGCGATGCGTCGCGGCGGGAACCGCGCGAGCCTCGATGCCCTCCTCGACCGGCTTCGAGCCGCCGTTGCGGGCATCGCGATCCGTACGAGCTTCATCGTCGGCTTCCCCGGCGAGACCGACGCGATGTTCAAGGAACTGCTGGACTTCGTCCGCGCCCAGCGCTTCGAAGCCGTCGGTGTCTTCGAGTACTCCCCCGAACCGGGCACGCCCGCCGCCGACCTGCCGGAACCCGTCCCCGACGATCTCGCCACCGAACGGGCCGAGCGACTCATGGAAACGCAGCGTCAGATCGTCGAGGCACGCCACGCCGAACGACTCGACCAGAGGCTGACGGTCCTCGTCGACGGCTTCGACGAACGCGGTGTCTGTGTCGGGCGCTTCGACGGCCAGGCGCCCGACGTCGACGCCGTCTGCCTCCTGACCGAACCCCGTCAGCCCGGCTCGTTCGTGCCCGCCCGCGTTGTCGGCAGCGAAGACCTCGACCTGGTCGTCGAACCGGCCGGCTCATCGGCTTCGACGTGAACTGCTGGCGTCAGGTCGCTGGAGTCATGGCCTCTCCAACGTGAGTTCAACATCGGGACACCCGATCAGCCGAATAATCCACAAAGCCGCCGCTGGTCGTCGTCCATCTGGAGCAGGGCCCGGCGGGGTTCGGGGTCGTTCGGCATGTCGGCTTTGCCTTCCAGCCGGTTACCGGCTGAGGGCGGATTGGGCGGAAGGCTCGGCTTCGCGTGAAGGGATGCGGAGGGTGACGGTCGTGCCCTGACCGATTTCGCTATCGAGGTCGATGGTTGCCCCGAGGCGGTCGGAGGCGTGTTTGACGATGGCCAGTCCCAGCCCCGTGCCGCGCTGGCGGGGTTCGCCGGTGCGTGAGGTGTTGGCCTGGAAGAAGCGGTCGAAGACCTTCGTGCGGTCCTCCGGCGGAATGCCGCAGCCGGTGTCGCGGACGGTCAGGGCGACCTCGCGGTCAGCGGATTCGATCCGGCAGGCGACTTCACCGCCTGCGGGGGTGAATTTCAGGGCGTTGTCCAGCAGGTTCTGAAGGATGAGGACCACGAGTTTTCGATCGGTCCGGATGGGGAAATCGTCGCGGTCGGCTTCGACGGTGAGCCGTACGTTTTTCTCCCGGGCGCGCTGGACGAAGTGGGTCTGGGCCCACCAGACGAGCGTACCGAGTTCGACCTCTTCCCAGCGGGGCGGGAGTTGTCGGGCTTCGGCGGTGTGGAGGTCCAGCAGGTCGTTGGTCATGTCTTCGAGTCGGTTGACGTGGCGGTCGATCATCGCCGCGAGTCGTTCGACGGCTTCGGGGTCCTCGGCGCCCATTTCCAGGAGGTTGTCGACGGCGGCGCGGATGGTCGCCAGAGGCGTGCGGAGTTCGTGGGAGGCGTTGGCGACGAACTCGGCTTTCATGGTGGCCGTGCGGGAGATTTCGGTGATGTCGTGGACGACCAGAAGGGTGGCGATGCTGGAGGTCCGCCCGTGATCGATGCGGGAGGCCTGGACGCTGAGGGTGACCCGTCGGCCCCGCAGGGCGAGTTCGACGGGTCGGTTGATGGGCTGATTGTCGCTGACCAGTTCGTTGTAAACGTCCACGAGTTCGGCCAGTCGAATGATGGTCTGGAAGTGCTGGCCGGCCGGTTCGGTCTCGTCGGGCGCCAGGAGGTCATGGGCGGTATCGTTCATGAAGGCGATCCGCCCGTCGCTGTCCAGGGCGATGACGCCCTCGCGGAGGTTGGCGAGGATAGTCCTGAGGTTCTCGCCCTGTTCGCTGATGAGATCGAGTTGGGTCGAGACCGTCCGCCGCATCTCGTTGAGGGCCTCGGAGAGTTCGCCCAGTTCTCCCGAGCCTCGGGCCAGGGGCCGTTCGGAGAGACTGCCCTGGGCGATCCGGCGGGCGTTGTCGGTGATCTGCCGGAGGGGCCGGTACCAGATCCAACTGACCAGCAGCCCGAGGACGCCGGCGGCGGCGAAGGTGACCAGCAGGCTCCAGAGGACCAGCCCGGTGACGAAGCCGCCTTGGCTGTACATGCTGTGGATGGGCATGGCGACGCGGACGAGGGCGACGGTGTTTTTGTCGCGGCGTATCGGCCCGGCGAGCAGGCGGACGGGCTTCTGGCCGGTTTGAACGGTTCGGACGCTCGTGCCGGTTCGTCCGTCCAGGGCCGTGAGAATCTCGGGTCGGCCTTCGGCGATGGGGTTGCCCACCGGGACGTGGGCCTGGTGGTTTTCAGCCAGGATTTTCCCCCGCAGGTCGATGACCGACAGTTGCATGGCGGGCGAGGGCACGAGGGTTCGGCAGAGGGCCTGCAGTTCGCTCGCAGAGGCGGGCCAGTGCTGCTGGATGGCTTGCCGGGCCATTCTCAGGGCGTCGGCCTGGCGGGCCTGGGCCTGTTCGAGATAATGCTGATTCAGGCTGCGATAGGCGAAGTAGGCTCCCAGACCGATGATGAGCGCAACGAGCAGGAGGTTGCCCAGGAACAGGCGGAGGAAAAAGCTGGTTCGTTTCATGGCCGAGTCCCCGGCACGGAACAGCCTGGCGGGGCGGGATGCGCGGACTGTTACTGCTGTTGCGATTCGTCGTTTTCAGTGACTATGCGATACCCCACGCCTCGGACGGTCTTGAGGTATTTCCGAGCCCCGCCGAGCTTTCGGCGAAGGCTGGTCAGATGGACGTCAATGGTCCGGTCGGTCACGATAGCATCCATGCCGATAGCCTGGTCGATGAGCTGGTTTCGTGTCAGGACCCGGCCTCGTGCGGCTGCGAGGGCGGACAGAAGCCGAAATTCCGTCAGCGTCAGGGCGAGGGTCTCGCCGTCGACCTCCGCCTGGTGGCGATCCTGGTCGATGTTGATCGGCCCGATCTTGATAACGCGCTTGGCGGGCTTGTCGCTGGGGGCACTGGATCGGCGGAGGACGGCGGAAATCCGCGCCATCAGCACGGACATGCTGAAGGGCTTGGAGACGAAGTCGTCGGCACCGATGTGCAGCCCGACGACCACGTCGCTTTCCTCGCTTTTGGCGGTGACCATGATGATGGGCACCTCGGCGGTGCGGGGGTCGTTGCGGAGCTTCTGTGCCAACTCCGTCCCGCTCATGCCCGGCAGCATGAGGTCCAGGAGGATCAAATCCGGCGGTTCGGACTGGATCACGCGGTACCCGTCGTTGCCGTTGAAGGCGACCTCGACATCGTACCCTTCCTTTTTCAGACGCAGCGCGACCAGTTCCGCCATGTCGCGTTCATCTTCCACCAAGACAATGCGTTTTTTGGGCATCGGCGTGTGCTTCCGTATTGCGGACTCCCCGCCAGCGTAATGTTACCTTATCGAAAAACCACCCCTTAGGGTCCAGATATTTATTAAGAGAGTATTAAGAGGGCGCCAAAACTCTTTTAATAATACCGACACAGTCCCTAAACAGTTAATAAAATCTTAATCCAATACTAACACTTTCACAATATCCACACGCTAGTCTGCCTTCTGAAGCTGCGGGGAAGGCCCGCGGCACGTCTCGAACGAACTGTAACTGAAAGGAATCCGAACATGCAACATCTCAAGATCATGCTGGCTGTGCTGTTGGCAGCGGGAATGCTGGCCCCGGCCCAGGCCGAGGAACAGCTCCAGTTGGAAGGCTCGACGACGGTCGGTCCGATCGCCGACGCCTTCGCGTCCGCCTTCGAGGAAATGTACCCTGATCTGAAGATCACGGTCAAAAAGACCGGCAGCGGCGACGGAGCCGCCGCCCTGGTGGACGGGCGATGCGACATCGCCACCATGAGTCGGGAAATGAAGGACAAGGAGTTCAAGAAGGCCGTCGACAACGGCATCAAGCCCGTCGCCCACGCGGTGTCGATGGACGGCGTCTGCGTCGTGGTCCACCCCTCCAACCCCGTGACCGGCCTGACCATCGGACAGATCCGTGACATCTACAAGGGCAACATCACCAACTGGTCCGAGGTGGGCGGGCCGGACATGCCCATCGTCGTCATCAGCCGGGACACCAACTCCGGCACATACGAGACGTTCCACAAGCTGGCGATGAAGAAGGAAAAAATGGGCGCCAAGACCGAGTACGTCAACTCCAACCCCCAGGCCCACAAGCGCGTCAGCACCACCAACGGCGCGATCGGCTACGTCGGGCTGGGCTTCGTTGACAACAACGTCAAGGCCCTGAAGGTCGAAGGCGTCACCCCGACGAAAAAGACCATCGCCTCGGGCAAGTACCCCATCAGCCGCCCCCTGTTCATGTACACCAACGGCTACCCGAAGCTCGGCTCGAAGATCTTCGAGTTCGTGACCTTCCACCTGACCCCCAAGGGCCAGGAAATCATCGAAGAGAAGGGCTTCGTCCCCGTCACCGATTATTGATCGGCGGCTAACGACCCCCTAATCCCCGCGTGCAGGCGGGGCGCCCTGCAGCGCCCCGCCTGTCCGTTCTTTTTCCGCAAAGCGAACGCATGGCCCCGTCATCCCCCTCCAGCACCGATCCCAAGGGAATCCTTGCCCGCACCGGCGCCGATTTTGACAGGCCCCTGCTGCTGACGCCCGGCGAGGATATCGTCGGCTACGTCGCAGGAAAAGCCGGCCATGCGCTGCTGTTTCTCATCGCCGCGGTCAGCGTCATTGCCGTTCTGCTGATTTTCGCGTTCATCATCCAGCGGAACGAACTGTTCCTGACGACGACCGGCGGCGACCACACCCGCAGCCAGTATTCCACCGCGGCCACGAAAGCGATCCTCGCCTACGAGAAGGTCCTGACCGAGACGGGCGAGAAGGCCCGAGCCGACGACGCCCGCAGCGCGTTCCTCCATCGCATCGACAATTTCCCGTCCACGAAAGAAAAAGTCGACCAGGCCTACCGGACCCTTCTGGACGTGGCGAAGACCGAACGTGAAATCGCCAACCAGGCCGTCGGGGCGGATGAATTCGCCGAAGACCGCCAGAGCTATTTCGCCAACCAGGCCGACGATGCCTACGAGGCGTTCCAGGCTGCCGGGGAAAACGCCAAACCCACGCAGGCCCGGGAACTCATCGACCGCGCCGCCGACGGGGTGGCACGCCGTGCGCTGTATCGCAGCGGCGATACCGAGCAGGCCCAGGCCGCCGCCGATCAGGTCATCGAAACCAAGGCCGATGCTTTCTATAAACGGATCCTCGCAAATCCTCCGGAAGACGCCTCCTCGCCCCAGGCGGCTGCGAAGAAGGCCAAACAGGACTTTCTCAACGCGCTGCGTCCCACCTTCGTCACCGAGGCCAAGGAAGTCTTCCGCCGCGAGGCTGAAACCCTTGGCTCGAAAAAGTGGTATCCCCAGGCCGAGCATTCCGAGTTCGGCATGCTGCCGTTACTGTACGGCTCGTTCCTGGTGACGTTCGGCTCGCTGCTGGTGGCGGTCCCGCTGGGAATCACCGCAGCGGTAGTCCTCAGCGATATCGTGCCGTTTCAGATACGCCAACTCATCAAGCCGGTCGTCGAGTTGCTGGCGGCGATCCCCTCGGTAGCCTACGGGTTTTTCGCCATCATGGTCGTCGCCCCCTGGCTGCAGAGGGAGTTTGGCCTGGACACGGGCACGAACGCCCTGAACGCCTCGCTGATCCTGGCGGTGATGGCGATTCCGACGATCATCTCGGTGGCCGAGGACGCCCTGACGGCGATGGGGCGCGATTTGCGAGAAGCCTCCTACGCCATGGGCGCCACTCGCTTCGAGACGCTCTTCAAGGTCGTCATCCCCGCAGCCCACAACGGGATCATCGCGGCCGTGATCCTGGGCATGATGCGCGCGATCGGCGAGACCATGGTGGTCTGGATGGCGGCCGGCAACGCCGCCCACATCCCCCACGCCTGGTACGACCTCAACCACGTCTTCGGCAACCTCACCGAAGCCGTCCGCACCATGACCGCCACCATTGCCGCCGAGATGGGCGAAGCCCCCGAAGGCTCGATCCACCGCAGCGCCCTGTTCCACGTCGGGCTGCTGCTGCTGGTCTTCACCTTCACGCTCAACGTGATCACCGAGTATTTCGTCTCGCGATTCAAAAAAGGCATGGGGCAGACCCACAAAAAACAGGCCCGACGGAACCTCCTCCAGCGGAGTCTCCAGGCCCTGCTGGGCGGTCTTCGCTGGGGCATGGCGACCGTCGTCTGGGCCTTTATCATGACGCTGCTGATCTGGATCGTCTCGGCCGTGATCGGGTTGATCTTCGGCACGGGGCAGGGACTGGGCTGGACCGCGCAGGCCTGGGTGTTCGCGGCCCTGGTGGGGTTCCGGCTGGTAGCGAAACTGGCCCGCCAGTTTGCCGATGCGGACATCACCCGCCTGAAGTCCGCCGTCAGCAGTTCCATCAGCCGGGCAATCGATCCCGTCCGCATGCAGCTTCGGCGAGGCACGGACCGGGCGTTTACCGGTTTCGCCTACGCGACGGTCGGCGTTGTGGTGGCCTGCCTGCTGATTCTGCTGGGCCCGATCTTCGTCCGCGGCATCGGGGCGGTGATCTTCCGGGAGACCGTCGAGCATCGGCTGTTCCAGTTGCAGTACGAGCCCATCCAGCGGGGCGACCGGGACGACGTGCTGGCCGAGTTCGCCCGCTGCCAGGAAGTCCGCAAGCCGGTCTACCATCTCCTGGACGATTTCGCCTGGCTGAACCCCGACCGCCTCGACAACCGGATCGGCAAAACCTGCCGACAGGCCGAGCGGCAGCTTGACGACGTCGAAAGCAGCATGGAAACCCGGATCAACCGGCTCAGCGAGCGTATCGGCCATGCCGAACGCGACGAAAAGCCCGACCGGGTCGAGACCCTCCGGGGCAACCTGGCCGATCTGCGAAACCGATTCGAACAGACCCGCAAGCGCAACGAGACCGCCAGGGGAGGCCTGCGGCGACTGCGGCGCTGGCTGTCCAAGGCGTATGAAAGCACGGACAAAGCCGAAGCGGAAAAATACCTCAAACGGGTTCTGGACGATACGAACAAGGACCTCTTCAAGGGCACCGCCGCAATGGAACTGTTCGCGATGGCCCGGGAGTACGCCGAGGACATTCGCGACGTCGACCTGGGCCTGCGGGACGAGCCGACGACGGTCGACCCGTCCATGACCTACGGCGAGGCCTATACCGACACGCGGGACATCCTCATCGGCAAAGGCGCGATCTGCCTGCTCGGCCGCCAGGACCGCCAGGAAGTCGCCATGCTCCCGGTCGAGATCCGCTATGGCGCGAACCGCTGGAGCATGGTCGAGCGCGACTTCGACAAACTCATGCACGCGACCGTCTGGCTGACCCGCCGGGACGCCCAGGGCAACATCCTGCCGAGAGAAGAAACCACCGTCGACCGCGCCAGCCTGTTCGACAAACCCTCCATCGAACCGTTCCGCGAGGTCTTCGCCTATACCGCCGACCACCTCGAAGAGATGTTCAACCCGCAGTGGACCTTGTACTGGGGGTACTTCGTCGATCCGGCCACGGAGGGCAACGTCCTGGGCGGGGTCCGGGCGGAGATCGTCGGCACCCTGCTGGTGACCGTCATTGCCGTTCTCGTCGCGCTGCCCCTGGGCGTGATCGCGGCGGCGTATCTCGTCGAAGTCGCCGGTGACAACCTCATCACCCGCGCCATCCGCATGTGCATCAATACCCTCGCCGGCGTCCCGAGTATCGTGTTCGGACTGTTCGGCATGGTGTTTTTCCTGGGATGGTTCCTGCCGGCCGTGCTGGGCGGTGAGGCCGTCTGGGGCAAGAGCACGGTCCTGGCCGGCGGGCTGACGCTTGCCCTTCTGATCCTGCCGATCATCATCCGCGCCAGCGAGGAAGCCATACGTTCCGTCCCCCCGATGTACAAGGAAGCTTCCCTCGGGCTGGGCGCGGGCAAATTGCGTTGCTTCCTGACCGTCCAATTCCCCGCCGCTCTGCCGGGCGTGCTGACCGGGACGATTCTCGGCATGAGCCGGGCCGCCGGAGAGACCGCGCCGCTGCTGTTCACCGCTGCCGTCGCCACAGGCGGAATGGTCTCGTTCGAGGGCTGGAAGTTCTGGCAGGTCTTCCAACAGCCTACCCAGGTCCTGTCCGGGTCGGCCTTCTGGCTGGCCACAGCCGACCGGCTCTCCGAGAAAGTTCCCCACAACCAGTACGGCATGGTGATGACGCTCGTGCTGCTGGTGCTGATCCTCAACTTCGCCGCCATCCTCCTCCGCAGCCGGGTCTCGAAAAAATTGCGAGGCGGATAACTCCGTCACGGTATAATCACCGAACAGTCAGCGACAGGCCATCATGCAGAAAGACAACGATATGCCCCAGACCGATACCCCAACCCCCGCCTCCCAGCTCCAGAACCCCGCCCACCAGGGCGTCGTCGGGCAGGGGCTCAAAATGGCTCCGCCCAAACAGTCCGCGCCCGGCAAGGACTGCATGGAGCAGAAGACCACGATCATCCAGGCTGAGGACTTCAGCCTGTACTACGGCACAAAAATGGGCGTCCAGCACATCTCGATGGACATCTACGAAAACAAGGTTACCAGCATCATCGGGCCGTCGGGCTGCGGAAAAAGCACCTTCCTCCGCTCGATCAACCGCATGAACGACCTGATCCCCAGCGTCAAAGCGACGGGACAACTCATCGTCAACGGACACAACATCTACGACAAGCGCGTCAATCTCGTCAACCTCCGCCAGCAGGTCGGCATGGTCTTCCAGAAACCCAACCCGTTCCCCAAGAGCATCTACGACAACATCGCCTACGGCCCGCGACTGCAGGGCATCCGCGACAAGGGCAAACTCGACGAACTCGTCGAGACCTGCCTCCGTCGCGCCGCGATCTGGGAAGAAGTCAAAGACGACCTGAAAAAATCCGCCCTCGGACTCTCCGGCGGCCAACAGCAGCGACTCTGCATTGCCCGCGCCCTGTCCACCAAACCCAACGTCCTACTCATGGACGAGCCCTGCTCGGCCCTCGACCCCATCGCCACGGGGAAAATCGAGGAACTCATCGTCGAACTCAAAGACAGCTACACCATCGTCATCGTGACACACTCCATGCAGCAGGCCGCCCGCGTCAGCGATTTCACCGCGTTTTTCTGCCTCGGCGACTTGATCGAGTACGACGTGACGAATAACATCTTCACCAAGCCCCAGAACAAACAGACCGAAGATTACGTTACCGGCCGATTCGGCTAGACTCACCCCGGCCCAATCGCCCGACGCCGTCCACCGCAATCCACCCGCCAGGGAGTACCGCGGATGTCCGAACTGCCCAAACGCCTCGACCGCCTCATCCTGCGACTGGACCACATGGGCCTGCGGGTCGAGCAGGCCCTCTCGGACGCCCTCCACGCCGTCCGCACCGGCAACGTCGAGGAAGCCGACGACGTCGACGAAAACGACTCCGTCATCGACCGCCAGGAAGTCGACATCGAACGCGAGTGCATCCGTCTGCTGGCGCTCTACCAACCCGCCGCCATCGACCTGCGACGCATCTGCTTCATCATCAAGGTCAACAGCGACCTCGAACGCATCGCCGACCTCGCCTGCTCCATCGCACGATGCACACCCGCCCTTGTCGAGGAGGACATCAACCTCGACAACTATCCCCTCTTCGACTCCCTGGCCGACATGTCCGTCGAGACCCTCGGACGCACCGTGCGAATGCTCTCGACCACCGATACCGACACCGCACGCAACATCATGGACGAAGACCTCAAGCTCGACCGCGCCTACACCATTTTCGTCCGTACCGCCCTGGACCGCGAACGCTCCCGCGCCGACAGCGTCGATACCCTCTTCAACATCCTCACCATGGCCCGGTGCCTCGAACGCATCGGCGACCTCTGCACCAACATTGCCGAGGACATCATCTTCCTGTCCACCGGCGAGATCATCCGCCATGGCGTGGAATCCACGGAAATCGACGCCGACACCCCATAAGGCGGCTTTTCCGCAAAGCCGACACACACCGCCCCAGGCAGGACTCCGCAGCAAATGCGGCCGATTTTTGATGCGCCCCTCAAACGTCGACGGAACGAAAAAGCAGGGCGATTCGTCAACGC
>CAYMAP010000084.1:0-11027 GCA_964388425.1 uncultured Planctomycetaceae bacterium | reverse complement strand
CTGAATATTGGCCGCTTGTGTTCACGCGCGGTTCAAACCCGAAAGGAGAACGAAAATGCGACACTTACTTGCCACCCTGTGTGTGACTTGCCTGTTCGCCGTCTCGGCTGGCGCAGACGATTTTTATCCGCCGCCCTGGCG
The DNA here is from genome assembly GCA_964388425.1 of uncultured Planctomycetaceae bacterium. GTDB lineage: Bacteria > Planctomycetota > Phycisphaerae > SM23-33 > SM23-33 > CAYMAP01. Next base: position 10,886 of record CAYMAP010000084.1, on the reverse strand, counting down.
TGGGCAGCCACTGTCTGTCGAAGCGGAATGGGATTTCGAGTTCGGCAATCCTGATCCGCCCCCGCCCAGTACGGGTCTCGTACCCAGCTTTTTCAACTCCGTCCCGGGCAGCGGTAGCGAGACGCTGTCCGACTACTACACGCACATCGACGGTACCGGTACCTACGTGCCCGATCCCGACGGAACCGGGCCCAAAGGTGCCGGGTTCAATTTCACCGGGTTTGCCGTGCATGTGGCCAACTGGATCGATGATGAGCCGTATAAGGACATCCGAATCCAGGTGACCGGGTACCTTTTGGAAGGCGGAGAAGATCCCGGCTCACCCCCGGACTGGGAGCTTGTCTCAGGTCAGGGTTCAACATGGGACCCGACCGGCCCGGTGACTTGGAACCTGACAGGAAGTGGGTATGACCGCGACCCCGAAACAGGGATCATCCAGACGTGGAATGACTACCACATGATGCCGAACCCCGACTACGAGACGTTCGAACTGACGGGTATCCTCCCCGGCATCGTGATCGATCAGATCTACGTCGATACCGTCTCTGCCCCCGAGCCAACGACGGTTGGCGTGCTGGCCTTGGGCGGGCTGGCGTTGATCCGGCGACGTCGAGCCCGAGTGCCCGAAATAAGGTAGACATTCTGCAACGCCCCGTGGGCATCACACCTGCGGGGCGTTGTTTTGCGCCACGAGTTCGAAAACGCTGCTGGTTCCCAAAGCAACCCGGCTGTTAAGCCGGCTCGGTCTGTTCACGAGACTCGCCTTCGCAGAGGCTTCGGCGGGTGGCGTGGTTGCGGAAATCATGTTGTATTTCCAGTGTGCCTGATGCCAGAAAAAGCGTATGGTGTTACCGGATAACCAGCAGCGCGTCCGTTCGAACAACTTGGAGGACGGCTACCCTGTAGGGCTCCCTTGCTCATAGGTTCCGTTGCTGAAAACATCAGATTCCCATACCAACTCAAAGTAACTGGCATCGAGTTGAGAGAAGCCCTCACCGTTGGATATCGCTTCACTGCGTACGGCCCCTGCAACAGGATCACAGAAAAGCTGGTCATCTAGGACGCTATACTCATCTTGTCGCATCGAGTATGTGTTGTACCGGAGATGTCGACCGTTGTCGTGGATCTCAATCTGTCTTGTAGCATAGCCATCTGGGCCGATCTCTAACCACAGGTCACAATAGCCCCAATCCTGACCATTGAGCATAGTGCTACGTCGCCGATGTATAGTAATGTATTGCATCTTGGGTACTCGGACCACCGACGGCCAGGTTACCACCATCTTCGGGCGTTGTCGAGCAGTTTTGAGCGGGGATCTGCCTTGGTGTGCGAGCATAAATCCTGGCGGGGTGTTCGGTCCGCCCATATCGCGCCAGATGTCCGAGCACGGAGCAGAGAAAGACGACATCAGGCCTCACGTTTCAGCAAAGGCGAACCAGCCGCGATCAAGTTCCTGGGTCTTCCGACGAAAGTCGGGAGCCAAAAGAACTCCCAACCACCGCCCACAAAAGGCGTTGCGATCCGCCAGGAAAATATCTCGCACACCTGCCTTGGACGGCCATCAGAGGTGAAAACGGAGCTTGACAGGGGCGGGTGGGTAACAAGTTACCCCCCATGGCCGTCTTCCTTCGCAGATGGGCGCATCGCCCCCTGGGACAGGCCATGATGACGACTTCGGATTATTCCGCCAGAACCACCAGATCGGACGCGTCGACGTGAAGGGCCACCTTGTCGCCGGCGCGGAAGGGCGCGGTCTGTTGGCCCAGCGTGCTGATCCGCCAGACGCTGCCCTCGGGCAGCTTGCAGAAGAACTGCCGGATTTCCCCGAGGTACATGTCCGTCTCGATCTCGGCGGGAATCGCATTTTTGCCGTTCGCGGGCGTGTCGGCGGCGACGATGTCGACCCATTCCGGGCGGACGCAGCAGGTCACGTCCGTCGCGCCCTCGGGCACGCCGATCGTGCTGGCGAGTCTGCCGGCCGGGGTCTCGACCTTCCCGTCGGAAGCGACCTTGCCCGGCAGGAAGTTGGCCTCGCCGATGAAGCCGGCCACGAATTTCGTCGCCGGTCGGTTGTAGACGTCCTCCGGCGTGCCGATCTGCACGATCCGCCCGGCGTGCATGACGGCGATGCGGTCGGCCATGCTCAGGGCCTCCTTCTGGTCGTGCGTGACGTAGACGGCCGTCGCCCCGCTGGTCTTGACCAGTTCCCGAAGTTCGTGCCGCATGTGCATCCGCAGCTTGGCGTCAAGGTTGCTGAGGGGTTCGTCGAGCAGGAGGCAGTCGGCCTCGGCCGCCAGGGCGCGGGCCAGCGCCACCCGCTGCTGCTGCCCGCCGGAAAGCTGGTTGGGCTTGCGCTTGCCCAGACCGGTCAGCTCGACGAGCTGGAGCTTGTCCTCAGCCATCGCCCGCCGCTTGCCGGAGTCGAGGCCCTTCATTTTCGGCCCGAACTCGACGTTCTGGTAGATCGTCATGTGAGGCCAGAGCGCGTAGTTCTGGAAGACCATCGCGGTGTTGCGTTTGTCGACGGGCTGGCGGGTCACGTCGCGGTCGCCCAGCAGAATCCGACCGCTGGTCGGCGCGTGCAGGCCGGCGATGGTCCGCAGCAGCGTCGTCTTCCCGCACCCGCTGGGTCCGAGCAGGAAGAAGAACTCGCCCTCGCCGATCTTGACGTTGATGTCCGTCAGCGCCTGGAACGCGCTGGACCCGCTGCCGTATCGTTTCGTGACATTGTCGATGGTGATGCTTTTCATGGTAAGCTCTCAGCTATCCGCTATCAGCGAGGAACACAGACATCGCTGACTGCGTTGAAGAGTCCTGTCGCCTGTTGCCTGTTGGCTTTCGCCATTCTGCGTTCCTACGCTCTGAAGATCGCGCCGAGTTTCTTGCCCAGCAGCAGGCTCGCCAGAGCCATCGTCCCGCCCAGAAGGGCCATGCCGTAGACGCCCAGGGCGGCGGCGGTGTTGATGCTGTCCCGCGTGCCGGCGGTGAACTCGGTGAAGATTTTCTTGGTGATCGGGTAGTATTCCGAAACCTGCGCGAGGATGAGGCTGTCGGACACTTCGAGCATCGCGAAGGCGAAGGCCAGCACGCCCGCGGCGACGAGGTTGGCGGCGATAAGCGGCAGCGTGATCCGCCGGGCCGCTCCGGCATACGAGCAGCCGAGATTCCGCGCGGATTCTTCCATGCTCTCGGGCACCTGTTGCAACCCGGCCGATACGCCGCGAACGACGAAGGGAATCCGCCGGACCGTGTAGGCGATCACGAGGATCGTGAAGGGGTTGTTCGTCGGGCCGATCGCCTCGAACATCGTCCCCGGCGCGGTCAGGGCGACATACCCGGCCGCGAGGATCAGCCCCGGCACGGCCAGGGGGAGCATGACCAGAGCGTCGAGCAGGCCGGACCCGAAGGCCCGGCTACGGATAATCAGCCAACCCGCCAGGAAGCCCAGCAACAGGTCCAGCACGGTCGAGAAGCCCGCGTACTGGAGGCTGTTGAGGATGCTGCGGTAGGTGTCGGGGCTTTCCATGACGCCAGCGAGGTGACTGGCGGTGAACTCCTGGGGGAGGATCGAGTTCAGCCAGCGGTCGCTGACGGCCAGCAGCGTCACGCCGAGGTGCGGCAGGACAGCCAGGGCCAGCACGCCCCCGAACAGCAGCCAGGCCCCGATCGTCCCGGGGACGCCCAGCTTGCGGGCGTTGGCGTGAGAGGTGGACTTGCTGCCGCCCACGTCGCCGGCCCGGCCGAAGACGAACTTGCCCAGCACGTACAGCAGTACCGCGATGACCAGCAGGACGAAGACCATCGCGAAGACCCGCGGCGTGTAGGCCGCAGAGGTCAAATCGTCGAAGATGCGCACCGGCAGCAGGTCGCGGACGTTGAGGATCAACGGCGTGCCGATGTCCGTGAACGACCAGATGAAAACGATCGTTCCGCCGGCGAAGAGCCCGGGCCTCATCAACGGCAGCGTGACGGTGACGAACGTCCGCAGGCCCCCTGCCCCAAGGTTGCGGGACGCTTCGAGATAGGCCGGATCAATGTTCGCCAGCGCCGCCGAGGCATTGAGGTAGAGAATCGGAAACAGCGCGAGGCTCTGAATGATCGCCACCGAGACGATACTGCCCTCGCCCCAGGTGGGCACATCCTGCCAGGTGTAGACGCCGATATCGACGAGGATTTCGTTCAGCACGCCGAATTTGCCGAGGAACCGCTTCAGCGACATCGCCCCGACGAACGGCGGGAGGATCATGGGAATCAGGATGACCATGCCCAGCAGATTCTGTCCTCGGAAGGTCGTCCTCGCTCGCAGGACCGCCAAGGGCACGGAGAGGATCAGGCAGAACAGCGTGGTCAGCCCGGCCAGCGAAATGCCGTTTTGCAGGAAGACCCACGTCTGCCCGTCGCCGAGAACGCGCTGGAACCAGAAGAGGCTCAGGCGCCCGTCCCCCTCGCCGGACTCGTACCAGAACGCCTTGCCGACCGTCATGCCGATCGGGAGGATCAGCAGCGCGCCCAGCAGCGCGATCATCAGCCACGTCCCGGCTAGGCCCAGCGGTTTCTCCCGGGCCGAGTCCGCCAGCGAGCCGATCGGGTTGGTGAGTTTCAAAAACATTCAGGGTTCAGTCGGTATTCGGGTTGTTTCCATTGGAAATCCGAAGCACGAAATTCGAAAAACGAAACAAATTCGAAATCCAATATGTTCAACCGCCTACCCCGCCGCCTAGGTTTCCCGGTCGGGTGGGTTCCCGTCTCATGCTTCGATGTTCGTGCTTGTTTCCGATTTCGTTTTTCGACATTCGAATTCATCACGCAGTGCGGCGACACACGTCATCGTCGGTCTATCCGCCGATCTTCTCGTATTTCTCCCGGAAGAAGGTTTCCCAGCCGGTGGTGATCTTGTCCCGCTGGGCTTCGTTGTCCAGTAGCTTGGCAGTTTCTTTGAGCTTGGCTTGGTTGGCGACGTTCTCGGGCAGTTCGTTGAAGCTCGCGACCAGCTTGGGGTCGAACTTGCTGTCGATGAGTTTTTTCTTGGCGGCCTTGAGACCGGCGGCGTTGTTGACGGCGGCGGCTTTGACGAGCATCTTCAGCAGGTCGACGCGGGCCTGTGCGATGGCGGTGTCTATCTCCATGCCCCCGCCCTCGATGAGCAGGTAGTCGATGCTGGGCAAGATGCTGTCGGTGTCGTAGGCCTCGAAGGCGGCCTTGCGGATGGGCGTGCGGTACAGGGCGGTCTCGGCCGGGCCGTCCGGAACGCCGACCTTCAGGCACCACAGCGCCTGGCCCCTCGGGCTGAGCACGAAGTCCACGAACGCCTGGGCCAGTTTCGCGTTCGGCGGGTTCTTGAGGATCGCGATAGGGTCGGCGTTCAGGGCGGTCTGGCCCTTCGGGCTGACGTAAACGAGTTCGTCGGGGTACTTCATCACCCGCATCAGGCCGTAAAAGTCGATGCACGTCGCGACGGCCGCCTCGGTGAGGACGGCATCGGCGGCGGCGGAGGCTCCGTCGTAGAACTTCGTCGCGTTGCCGAGAATCCCCAGCAGCTTCGCCCAGCCGTCCGCCCAGCCCTGGCCGGACTGGACGATCATCTCGTTCGCCGCAGCGGCTGAACTCGACGCCGTCGGGTCCGCCATCGCCACGAGGTCGAAGAACTCCGGCTTGGCCAGGTCGTCCCAGAGCTTCGGCGGCGCGACGCCGAGCTTCTCCAGACGGGCCTTGTTGTAGAGGAACCCGAACCCGCCGACGGCCGCACCGGCCCAGTACCCCTCGGGGTGATACATCCGCAGCCCGCCGAACACTTCCGGGACGTCTTCGGTGTAGTCCGCGGGCATCTTGAGCTTCACCAGCAGTTTGTCCTCAGCCATCTTGTCGAAGTTGTCCTCGCCCCCGCCCCAGACGATGTCGATGTCGGCCGTGCCCTCGTCGGACGCCTCGTAGGTATTCCGAAGATAATCCAGAATCCCGCTGCCGCCCTTGCCGATGTTCCGCCACTGGACCTTGACCCGCTTGCCGTGGTCGAGGGCGTAGGCCTGGCTGAAGGCACGCTCGAATTCCCGCTGGATGTCCTTGTTGTGCGGGCTGATCGCCTGAAGCGTGACGACCTCCAGCTCCTCGTACGGCTTGCCGTACTTGGACTGGATTTCCTGCTCAAATTCCTCCTGCTGTTTCTTCGCCGCCGCGGATTGCTGGGCTTCCTTACTGCAACCGCCGACGGTGAACATCAGGCCTGCCAGACCAACGAACACAAGTGTGCGACGAATCATGCCGTGCTCCCATTCATGTCAAATGTTGAATGTTGAATGCCGAATGTTGAAACGGAACGGATGGATGCTGGAAACTGATTCCTGACTTCTGGTTTCTGGATGCTGCCTTCTGCCACCTTTCGGCGGGCATGTTGTACCGGCTGCGGGATTCGCATGCAACGCTTAATCCGGACGGGTCGTCTGTCCCGCCCGGATGATCCGCTGGTATTTCTCGCGAAAGAACGCGGCCCACTCGGAACGGAGGGCGTCGCGCCGATCCTTGCTCTCCAGTTGCTTCGCCACGACCAGGATGTTGTCGCGCGTCGCGAGGTTCGCCGGCAACGCAGCGAAATCGGCACGGAGCTTCGCGCGTCGGCTTCCCGCACGACCCGCCGGGCCTGCTTGAGCAGTTCGATGTTCTCGACCGCCGCCGAGCGGACAAGCTCCCGCAGCACGCCGAAGCGGTGCTGCCGCATCGACGAATCCAGTTTCATCGCCGCCTTTTCCTTGTAGGGGTTGACGACCCAGGGCAGGAAACTCCCGCCGCGGTCGGCGTAGACGTCCTTGCGAATCGGCTGGTTGCCGAGGGCGTACTGTACCGGCCCGCCGTCGGTCCCGACCGGCAACGCCCAGAGCGACTGGCCCCGCGGGCAGAGCACGAAGTCCACGAACCCCTGGGCGAGTTCCTTCCGCTGCGACCGTTTGAGGATCGCGATGGGGTCCGGCGTGAAGACCGTCTGGCCGGCCGGGGCGCGGAACCGCAGGTCGGGGTATCGGCTGGCGCGGACCGAGCCCATGAAGTCGATGCACGTGGCGACGGACAACTCGTCGAACGTCTTGCCCCAACGCTCCTCAATCCGGCTGTCGTAATCGCTCCGACGGCGATCGGCAGGGTCCTCGCGCCCCCCCGGCCCGCCGCAGCCAGCCATCGCCATCAGCAGCGAGCCCCAGAACACGATGGTCCATATCAACCTGCCCCGCAATGTCATACTCCTTCCGGAAACTGTTCCATAAGTCGCAGGTCCACGTAAATATGGGCTTGCACTTTTGCCTGATCGGACATTAGCGAACGAATGTATTGCTGGCGTCATTCGGATCCAACGTCTTGCTGGCATCAAGAATTTGTGTCCCTTTGGGATAATACATATTGATGTCTAGAAGTTCGTCGTATGTACGTTCTTCGACATGTCCATCAAAAAAACCAACGTTCATGGAATCATCAAAATGGCGAAGTGCATATCGTTTACGCAATTCTTCCGATCTAGCCAGCGGTTCTCCCCCGATTGGTGCCGCTGCGCCAAAGGCCATGAAATTGCCACCATATGACTCGATAAAACGTCCTAAAAAACTAATGCGCCCTTCTGTTTCAACATAACGTGTACCTTCCATAACATATATTTTTTCCCCAGGAGAGCCGATCCTTTCAATTTTTGGGCGGTAATTACTGGGCACACTTAAACGCCGAACACCATACATTCCATTATCCATTGTCAATTCGTCATCATCTGGCGTATCCTTCCATTCGGTATATGAAAGCACATGAAAACCAAGAGTGGCTGCATAACTGGAATAATTGATAGTGCTTGGGTCCACTCCAATATCGCCACCAGCGCCCTCTTCGTATTCAAAATCATACGTTTCGTCATTCGAGGGACATTTCAATTTCGTGTTCAGGATCATGCGTAAGCGGTCAATACGGCGCTCAGGAAATCCCAGACTGCTGCCTAATGTCGGTGAAACCCAATCTGTATTCTGCACGGCTTCTTCTGGAGAAGTATCATCTGCTCCACTTGGATTTCCCGAGGTAACCGCTCGCCCGCTCGTATTCGGTCCTGCGAGGTAGCCTTTGGGTTGGCTGTGTAGGTGGGCATGGCCTGGGCTGCGCCGCGGACGTGGGCCTTGCAGACCGCGGTGCGTGCCAGTTCCTTGGCCCGGCTGAGACTGGGCAGGAGAATGCCCACCAGCAGAGCGATGATCGCAATCACCACAAGCAGCTCGATGAGGCTGAAACCATTGCGGATTGTCACAGCACACATCGCTGCCCGGCATGGACGGGAAGCGACTGGGGCGTGGTGCGCATGATGTCTGGCCACAACGGACTCCTTCGTCATAGGCTGCGGGAACGGGAGTACATTGGAGCAGGTCGAGATTAAGTTTTTGTTAAGACGGCGCTTGGCTCTGATTAAACTACCCGCCGTCTGTTGCCTATTGCCTATTGCCATCCTTCTCCACCGGCAGTCGGAAGACGCCCACGAGGGGGAAGTGATCGCTCGCGACGGCGGCGAGGGGCGGGTCGACGAGGTAGGCCTTGTTGACGTGCTCAGCCAGTGCGGGCGAGACGAACAGGTAGTCCAGGAAGCTTCGGTATCGCGGGGGTTTGAGCTCGCAGTGGTAGCTGGCGGCGTCGGGTTTGTCCTTGAGGATGCGATCGGTGAGGTTGACGAGCGTTTCCGGCCCCTTGCCCAGGGTCATGACGCTGACGGCGTCGGTGCCGACGGTTTTCTCGTTGTCGTCCTTGCCGGGGCTGTCGTTGAAGTCGCCGGCCATGATGAGGTAGTCCGTGTCGGACGTTTTCAGCAGTTCGCCGCAGAGTTCGCGGGTCCGCTGGATTTCGCGAATCCGCCACCGCACGACAGCCGGGCTGTCGCCGTACTTGCTTTTGACGTGCGTGCAGCCGACCCACAGGACGTTGCCGCCTCTGGTGCGGAGTTTGACGAACGCCGGTCCCCGCGAGAAGAGCAGATTGCCCTCGGCCAGGTTGACGTTTTTCTTCAGTTCCCGCAGTTCGGGGTCGTCAACGGGGTCGGGATCTTTCGAGAACTCCTTCGTTTTCAGGAGCTTGATGCCGGGTTTGATGAGGAAGCCCAGTTGCTGGCCTCGCGTGCTGTTGCCCTCGAAGACCTTGACCGTCCCATATCGGCCGTCCAGCCAGTGCTTGTTGAAGTGTTCGAGGTTCTCCTGGGAGCAGCATTCCTGGATGGCGATGACGTCGGCGTCGAAGTCGGCCCGCTGAATGACGCGGGAGACCTCGTAGAGGTCCTCCTGGTCGCGAAAGAACTCCGTCTTGTCGCGGTCGTCCCAGGGGATGTGCTCCTGGTCGAACATTTTGGCCAAGTGCTCGATGTTGTACGTCGCCACGCGGAGCCATTCGGCCTTGGTGTTGGCCGGTGCGTCGGCGCGGGCTGAAAGCGTACCGGCGGGTTGAATCAACGAGAAGTGCCCCGCCGCCAGCAGCCCGGCCAGCAGGAGTACAAGTGCGGTGGTCAGTCCTCTGCCCATGAAATTCCCTTTTCAATGCCCCGCCCTCGTGGCGGGGGCGGAAACAATGGTGTCCGATGTTCCAACAGATTGCAAGAACTCAATTACTAAGGATTCGCTAAGACTTGCATGCCGGGTTGTTTCCCGACCCCTGCTGTGCTATGCCATCAGCAACAGCGGGACACACTGTTGCGACGTGAACCCCGGGAGAGGCCCATGATTTTGCGACATCTTTATGGCATGGCATTGGTCGGGCTGCTGCTGGCGTGCATGGCGGCGGGCGGAACGGGCACGGACGCCCCGGTCGAAGACGCTGCGGTCAGGCAGGCGATCGAAGCCGGTCGCGACTGGCTGCTGCGTCACCAGAACAGGACGGCCGGCGACCCCAACGAGGGCAGTTGGATCGCGCCGGGGGCGAACCCCGACGCCCCCGCCGATCGCGAAACCAGCAACGAGAACGCCGGCTCGGGCAGCCCGGTCTGGGCGAAGTTCAAGACCGGCGAGACGGCGCTGATCGTCTACGCGTTGATCGAGACCGGCCTGACGCCGCAGGACAAGCGGGTCAAGCTCGCCCTGGACTGGCTGCTCAAGAGTCAGCAGCGGGCCGAGCGGAAGCGCAAGCGGTTCCAGGAAGTCTTTATGAGGCTCGGGCAGGTGGACCGCAAGAGCGAGGAATACCAACGGCTGCTGGCGATGGGGGAGGAGAGCTACGAGAACACCTACAATGTCTCGCTGCGCGCCAACGCCTTCGCCGCCGCCATCCGCCGGGCCCACCACCCGGAATACCGCGCGGCGATGGCCCGGGACGTCGAGCGACTGATCGACTCTGCCAACCGGGGCAGTTACGGCTACGTCTGCATGCCGGCGAAGCTGCGGGTGGCCCTGGCGAAGAAGCGGGGCCACGGCGGGGACCTTGCGACGGCCAGCGAACTGTTTCGCGACAACTCCAACAGCCAGTACGGCCTGCTGGGTGTCTGGGCGGGGCTGCGGTCCGGCGGGGAAGTGCCCTCGCAATACTGGCAGGAGGTCGAGAGGCACTGGAAGACCAACCAGAACGACGACGGCGGATGGGGCTACCCGGTCGCCCCGTTCCAGAGCCCCCGCCCGGGCAGCCATCCGTCCATGACCGCAGCCGGCATCGCCAGCCTGTACGTCTGCCTGGACAACCTCAAGGCCCGCCAGTTCATCGACTGCAAGGGCAGGACCGTCTACGACCAGCACCTCCAGGGCGGGCTGGACTGGATCGAGGAGCGGTTCAAGACCTCGCTGGACCCCGACGCTTCCCTCGCCCCGCCGGGCACGGAAAAACCCCGCGCGTCCGTCTTCCGCCTGAGCTACTACTATCTCTACGGCATTGAGCGGATCGCCCTGGCCAGCGGATACAAGCGCATC
>CAYMAP010000083.1:0-11147 GCA_964388425.1 uncultured Planctomycetaceae bacterium | reverse complement strand
GCCCTGCGATGAAATCTCCGAGCGGCTGATCGCCGAACAGGCCCGCCACGCCGACCGCGCCCGGAGGCTCATGCAGGCCGATGATCGTCTGGGGTATCACCCGGAGCCCAGCTTATGCAATGCCTGTTGTCACGCCCCTGCGAAGCGACAGGCTGATTCACCCGGTTTTCCGGGAAAGCTGGGTTACCCCGTGAACTGCTCTGCGATGGCCTCGGCGGCTTGGACCCGGTTTCTGCCCGCTTCCTTGGCTCGATAGAGGGCTTCGTCGGCGCGTCGGACGAGTTCGTCGCTGTCCGCGTCGGGATGGGCGTCGGTCGCGGCAACGCCGAAACTCGCCGTGACATTCAGTTTTTCGGCGCTGGCGGCGAAGGGGGTCTCGGCGATGACGGAGCGTATGCGTTCGGCCTGGCAGACGGCCTGCTGCTGGTCGGTTGCGGGCAGGAGGAAGAGGAACTCCTCCCCGCCGTAGCGTCCTACCTGGTCGTATTCCCGCGCCCGCCGGCGGATGCGCTGGGCGGTCTGTCGGAGGACCTGGTCTCCGGCGGCATGGCCGAGCGTGTCGTTGATGGACTTGAAGTGGTCCAGGTCGAGCATGATGACGGCGAGGTGCTGGGGGGGATCGGGACGTTCGTTGAGGCGTTGACAGCGGCTCATTTCGGCTTCGAGGGCGTCGAAGACGGCTGAGCGGTTCAGCAGCCCCGTCAGGGCGTCGTGGGTGGCCTGTTCGTGCAGGGCGTCGCGGGCGTTGACGATCTGGGACTGCAGTTCGATGATCCGCTGAGCGCAGCGGATGCGGACTTTCAGTTCGCGGGGGTCGAAAGGCTTGACGACGTAGTCGTCGGCGCCGGCTTCGAGGCCCGCGACGAGGTCTTCCTTGCGCCCCTTGGCGGTCAGGAGGATGAAGTAGAAATACTCGCCCCCGGCCAGTTGCCGGGCTTCCCGGCAGACGTCCGGGCCGCTGAGGCGGGGCATCATCCAGTCCAGCACGCCCAGACGGGGCGGGTCGTTTTGGCTCAGTTCGTCCAGGGCTTCACGCCCGTCGCTGGTCACGAGAACCTCGTAGCCCCATTTGGTGAGGGTGCTCTGGAGGAGTCGCTGGGAGATGGGATCGTCTTCGGCGATCAGAATTCGCATGACTGTCTTTCCTTTCGGACCGTGCCCAGTCGTTCGCAGAGCAATTCGACCTGCTGCCTGAGTTTTTCGACGGCCTGGGCGGCCTGGACCATGTCGCCCTGTTTGCCGGCCTGTTCGACGGCCAGTGCGGCCTGCTGGGCGGCGCGGGCGGAGATATTCGCCAGGGCACCCTTGAAGGTGTGGGCGGCGTTGGCCAGGAGGTCGGGGTCACGTGCGGCCAGGGCGTCGGTGACGCTCTGCAGCATGCCCGGGCCGTAATCGAGGTAGAGATCCAGCAGTTCCTGGAGCATGTCTGCGTCGCCATCGAGTCGGTCGAGGGCGTCGTCTTCGTCGAAAATCTCCTGTTCGCAGGGTGGGTCCTTCGGGGACTCGGCGAGTTGACCGCTGGCGGCGGACTGCATAACCCGCTGGATTTCCTCGCGGATCTGGTCTTTTCGGATGGGCTTGGAGACGTATCCGTCCATGCCGGCGTCGAGGCATTTCTCGCGGTCGCCTTTCATGGCGTGGGCGGTCATGGCGACGATGGGGGTGTGGAGGTCGGTTCCGCATTCTTCCTGCCGGATTGTCGCCGTTGCCTGCATGCCGTCCATCTCGGGCATTTGGACGTCCATGAGGATCAGGTCGAAATGGCCGTTTCGCCAGGCGTCGACGGCCTCGGAGCCGTTGGTGACGACGGAGGTGTCGTGCCCGAGCTTTTCCAGCAGTTTCAGCGCCAGCTTGCGATTGACGGGGTTGTCCTCGGCCAGGAGGATGTTCAGACCGTGTTCGATGTCCGTGGAGGGCAGTTCGTCGGAGGGCTTGGGTGTATTCATATGGCTCGGCTGGAGGAGGTTGGCGATGTTGTCCCAGAGATTGGATTGTACGATGGGCTTGGTGATGACGGCGTCGCGGCCGGGGCGGGCCTCGAAGCCGGTGGGACGGCCGGTGCGGGTCAGCAGGAGGATGGCGGGTTTTCCGAGCTGATCGTTCTGCTGGAGGGCCTGGGCGAGGTTCTCGCCTTCGGAACAGGCCAGGGCGGCGTCGAGGACGACCAGTCGGTAGGGCTGGGCTTCGTCGGCGGCTTCGCGGAGGCGTGCCTGCGCCTGGGGGGTGTTGCTAACGGCGGTGATGTCCATCCGCCACGTCGCGAGCATTTCTTCGAGGACCTCTCGGGTGCTGTCGTTGCTCTCGAGGACGAGGACTTTCATGTCGGTGGTGTCCAGGTCGCCCATGTCGTTCTCCGAAGCGACCTGCCCGGTTCGGAAGGCGGCGGTGAAGTGGAAGGTACTTCCCTGTCCGGGCTCGCTTTCGGCCCAGATGCGTCCGCCCATCATGTCGACGATCTGTGCGGAGATGGGCAGGCCCAGCCCGGTCCCGCCGTATTGTCGTGTGGTCGAGCCGTCGGCCTGCTCGAAGGCCTGGAAGATGGAATCGGTTTTCTCCGGCGGAATGCCGATGCCGTCATCGCTGACGGAGAAATGGAGGCGCGGGCCCTCGGGGGTGTCCTCTTGGCGTTTGACGCGCAGAAGAATCTGTCCCTGGTCTGTGAATTTGATCGCGTTGCCGATGAGGTTGACCAGGACTTGCCTCAGTCGCAGCGGGTCGCCCTTGAGGGCGTCGGGGACGTCGGGGAGGATATGGCAGATGAGTTCGAGCCCTTTGCCGTGCGCGCGAACGGCGAGGGGTCGGGCGGCCTCGCCGACGCACTGGCGGAGGGGGAAGTCGACCTGTTCGAGCTGGAGCTTGCCGGCTTCGATCTTCGAGAAGTCCAGGATGTCGTTGATGACCTCCAGCAGGGCGTCGGCGGACTGGCGGACGAGCTGGAGGTACTCGCGTTGCTCGGGGGTCAGGTCCGTATCGAGGGCCAGTTCCGTCATCCCGATCACGCCGTTCATGGGCGTTCGGATTTCGTGGGACATCTTGGCGAGGAATTCGCTCTTGGCGACGTTGGCGCACTCGGCCTGGACGGCCATTTCGTTGGCGCGGGCGATGGTGTCCTGGAGTTCGTTGTTGGCCGCGGCAAGTTGCTGGTTGGCGGCCTCGATTTCGTACTGGGCGGCCTGGGCTTCGTCGCGTGCGCGGACGAGGTTGCTGACGTCGATGAACGATTCGATTCCGCCGATGACCTTGCCGTCTTCGTCGTAGAGCAGGTCGGCGTTTTTGAGAATGGAAATCTGCCTGTCGTCGCGGGTCATGATGTTGCACTGTTTTTTGGTGACCGGCTGGCCCGCGCCGTCGCCGAACAACCCGCATTTCTGCATGCAGACGTCGCCTCGCAGGGCCGAGCAGTGTTTGCCGAGGATCTCGTCCCGCGAGAAGCCGGTAAGGTTGCAGAACTCCTCGTTGACGCTGGTGATGCATCGGTCGGTGTCGACGGTGAGGATGGCGGTGGCGGCGGTGGCGAGAAGTTTTTCCTGCATCAGATTGGCGGCGCGGAGGTCTTTTTCGCGTCGCCCGAGGTCGTCGACCATGTTCAGCAGGGCCACGCGGGCGGTTTCCAGTTCCTGGGCGTGTTCTTCGAGCCGGCGTGCGTTTTCCTCGGCCTGGCGTCGTGCCTGGACGAGTTCGGTGACGTTGATGACGTTCAGCAGCACGCCGTCGTATTGGTCGTTACGGTAGATCGGCTGGACGCGGAGAATGACGTCGTGACTGCCCAGCGTGCGTTCGACGACGAGGGGCTTGTGGTCGGGATTGCTGCGGAATTCACTGATGATCCGCTGGACCTTGCCCAGGACCTTGCCGTGGTGGATGCTTTCGAGGTTGCGGCCGAAAATGCGCGACCGAGGTTGGCCGAGCAGTTCGCAGAAACAGTCGTTGACCTCGACAATGTTGTTGTCGGCGTCGGCGAAGACCACGCCCTGGTCCATGCCGGCGATCATGCCCGAGAGCCTGCTGTGCTGCTTATGGGCCAGGTCCATCGCGAGTTTGCGGTCGGTGATGTTCCGCGCAATGCAGCAGATGCGTTGCTCGCCCTCCAGTTCGAAGTGGTTGATCTGCATTTCGACGGGAATCGATGCGCCGTCGGTGTTGGTCAGGGTGGTCTCGCAGATCATGGCCCGGCCGAAGCGGATTTCGTCCCAGGTCGAAGTCCATGCGTCCTGCCTGACCAGGCTGCAGAGTTCCCAGATGTGCATGTCGTGGAATTCCTGCTCATGGCAGCCGAGGATTTTCATGGCGGCGCGGTTGGCGTAGGTGACCTCGCCGGTTTTGTTGACCCAAAAGACGGCGTCGCCGGCGTGGTCGAGCGCGAAGCTGACCCGGCGGAGATGGGCTTCGTTTTCTTTCCGCTCGGTGATGTCCCGCACGAACCCGCAGCAGAAGATGGTCCCTTCATGCCGGATGATGGATGTCGTGATCTCGACGGGGAAGGTGTGCCCGTCCTTTCGGCGGTGAATGGTGTTGAGAATGATGCTGTCCTGGTCGTCGCCCTGTTCGAGGAGGTCTCTCCAGCGTCCGGCCCAGGCGTCATGTTTGATCTCGACGTCGAGGTCGTAGACCGTCATCGACTGAAGTTCCTCGCGGGTGTAGCCGGTCTGTCGGCAGGCGGACTCGTTGACGGAGACGAAGCGGGCGTTTTCATCGACCCAGTAGATTGCGTCGGCGGCGTGGTCCATGGTGACCTGGGTGAGTCGAAGCTGCATCTCGGCACGGCGTTTTTCCGTCACGTCGCGCAGGATTGCCAGGGCCATGAACTGCCCCTGCACACGGACTCGCTTGAGGGTCGCCTCGGTGTCGATCAGGCTGCCGTCCTTCCGGCGGTGTTGCCATTCGAAGAATTGAGGCTCGCCGTCGAGGGCGGCCTGGATGTACTGCCTGGCTTTGTCTTCCGAGACCGAGCCGTCCGGCTGGAGGCGGGGCGAGAAGTCCGCCGGACTCTGGCCGAGCAGTTCCGATCGCGAGCGGCCGAACACCCGGCAGGCCTGTTCGTTGCAGTCCACGAATTCGTGCGTCATCAGGAAGAGACATTCCGCGGAACTCTCGAACAGCTCGCGGTACTTTTCCTCGTTTTCCCGCAGGGCCTCCTCGGTACGTGACCGCTGGAGGTTTTCCATCCGGAGTTCCTCGTTGGCGGTGTTGAGGGCTTCGGCGGTTTCCTGGCGGTCGGTGATGTTTACCGCCACGCCGTGGTACCCAATCCTCGTGCCTTCGGCGTCGTGAATCGGCGTGCCGCTGACCAGCAGCCGGACTTTCCGCTGGTCCTTCGTCCGCAGGGTACACTTGAGGTTCCGCAACGGCTTGCCTTCGTGCAGTGTCTGCTCGACGGCCTGGCCGACAGCGTCGGCCTCGCGCGGGTCCATCATCTCCAGCGGGCAACGCCCGAGCATCTGGTGCGGCGTGTAGCCGAGGATTTCCCTGACTGGATCGGAACAGAACGTGAAGCGCAATTGCTTGTCGGTCTCCCAGACCCAGTCGGAGAGATTTTCGATCAGCGTGCGATAGCGATCTTCACCGTATGATGCGGGGAAGGAATCCTGGCTCTCATGGGAGGGCAAACGGTTCATGACGTCTCCTGGACTGCATGGGAGAAAGACTCGTCCGTCGTCGACTCGGTGAAGGACAGGTCGTAGGGTGGTTCCTGCCCGGACTGCTCGGCGTAGCGGTTGACTTCGCGCTTCAGTTCGATCATACGCATCTCGCGCCCCATCGACAGGCGATTGAAGCGTTCGAGCTGCTCGATCGTCTCCTGGAGCCGGGCTTCAAATTCGACCCGGCTGGTCACGTCGCGTACGACGTGGACCGCGCCGAGGCGTTCTCCGGCTTCGTCCCGAATGTGACGGACCGTCACCCAGAAATGCTTCCCGCTGACCGGGTCCTCGAAGACGCAATCGTGGTCCTGTCCGTCCTCGATCATGCTGCAGAGGGGGCAGAACTCCGGCGGGGCGTCGGTCTTGTGCATCTCTTTGTAGCAATGTCTTCCGATCAACTCGATGACGGGCTTGCCGAGTTGATCGGCCATCGCGCGGTTGGCCCGCAGCAGCCTGTGCTGGTCGTCGATGATCGCGATCATGTCCGGCACGGCGTCGAAGGTCCGTTCCCATTCGCGTTTGGCCCGTTCGATCTGCCGTTGGATGCGTTTGCGGTCGGCGATTTCGCGCGTCAGGGAGGCGTTGGCGTCGGCCAGCCGATGCCGGTCCTCCGCCAACTGACGATCGATCCGGCCGAGCAATACGGAAAAGAACACAAAAGCCACACCGACCAGCAGCACACAGACGATCGATATTTCCCAGACCGCCCGGGTGAATGCACCCTCCACGGCTGTGATGTCCCGCAGCAGAATGATCTGACCGACCGGCTGCCCGGCCACGTCCTCCAGCGACCCCGACCGGGCGCAGTACAGTCGGCCTTGCGATTCAAGATCGACCGTTTGACCGGCGGCGGGGGGGGCAGCCGTCACCAGCGCCATGACCTCCGCGGGGATGTCGGCCTTCGTGGCGTCGATGGGTGCCATCGTGGGATGGGCGTCCCAGTCCTCCTCCCGGCCCAGCATCGCCATGCCCTTTTCCCAGGAAGGACGTTTCAGGCGACGTTTCTGGATGAACAGGAACATCTCCAGTCCGGTGATCTCATGAACCCGCCGGGTGATGTGGTCGATCTCCTCGCCCAGTTCGATGTACCCGATGAGCTTTCCGTCGACCCGCCAGGGATGCACCACCCGCAGCGTAAACGTTCCAAGCGGCCCCAGCTCGATGCCGGAGCAGGGCTTGCCGGTTGATTCCGCTCCGAGCGCGGTGAATCGCCCGATCGTATCTCCGTTGCGGTCCGGCTGATGCACACGAAGAACATTCACCCGGTCCGGGTCGTGAAAATAGAAATGCGTGATGCGGTATTCGTCCCGCAGGGTGGAGAACAACTCCGCCGACTGGGCGAGCAGGGCCTGGCGGTCCCTTCGCAGGAAGGCCTCCTGCAAGAATGCGTTCCGAAGCAGCGGTTCGGTGGCTGTGCTCAGGCGATGGGCCTCGTGCTCCAGTTCGTCCTGGTAGGCCAGGAGGGTCTGCCGAAACGCCTCGGCGGATTCCCGCTCGAGGTGGGCCCGTTTGAGGCGGTAACTATTTACGCCGAACAGTCCCATCAGCAGCAGAACGAGCAACATCACCGGTGCGAGCACCCGCAGGCGGACGCTCCATCGGCATCGGCCGACCAGTCCGGCCAGCCTGGAGTTCCCTGCCGGGGATTCCTGTCGGGACGGCTCTTCCACGTGGCCCCGTCCCTGGTGTTTTTCTCGCTCAGTCATGGTTGTTGCCCCACCCGGGTTGGGGCGCAGCATTCCACCCCGGATTCGCCTCCGCGTCTCCTGCGGACGTCGAATCCCATGCCACACCACAGGTGTCTCCAAGCCCTAATCGGATTCGACGCCCGGCGGATTGCGGAACTTCTTGTCACCCGAGACGTCTTTGGGTACCTTTCGGCCATGTTCCGTGTCGGACTGGGCTATGACATCCACCGCCTCGTGACCGGCCGGCCGCTGGTGCTGGCCGGCGTGGAGCTTCCCTGCCCGCTCGGCCCCGACGCCCACAGCGACGGCGACGTAGCCCTACACGCCCTGACCGACGCGCTGCTCGGAGCCGTCGCCGCCGGTGACATCGGCCTGCACTTCCCCGACACCGACCCCCACTGGGCCGATCAGCCCAGCAGTCTCTTCCTGCGCAAAGCGCTGCAGATCGCCCGGGAGAAGGGCTTCCGCCCCGTCAATGTCGACCTGACGATCCTGACCCAACAGCCCCGCCTCGAACCGCACAAACCCGCGCTCGTGGCGAATCTCGCCGATCTGCTCGATCTGCCCCCCGATGCCGTCTCCGTCAAGGCCAAGACCAACGAGGGGCTCGACGCCGTGGGGCAATCCCTCGCCATGGCCGCCCACGTCGTCGTCCTGCTCGAATCCTCAGACGAGGTCGGCTGAGCCACATCCCGTGCCCAACGCCCTTGCTTGAGCAAAGGGTCGGGACCGTACCGCCAAACGCAAGCGGTTCGCCGATTCCGGCCCCCTCTGTACAACCTTTCGTCGCTTTGCTATCGTCAACGCCATGAAACTCAAGCTCTACAACACCATGACCCGGCAGGTCGAACCGTTCAGGCCCATCGACCCCAAGGGCAAGGAAGTCCTGCTGTACACCTGCGGTCCGACCGTCTACAACTACGCACACATCGGCAATCTGCGAACGTACGTTTTCGAGGATATCCTCGTCCGGACGCTGCTGCACTTCGGCTACGACGTCCGGCGGGTGATGAACGTCACGGATGTCGGACACCTCACCGACGACGCCGACGCCGGCGAGGACAAAATGGAAAAAGGCGCCGCCCGCGAGGGCAAGAGCGTCTGGGACATCGCCCAGCAGTACTGGGACGCTTTTATCAACGACATGCGACTGTTGAACCTCCTGGAGCCGACAATCTGGTGCCGGGCCACCGACGAGATCGACACCCAGAAACGGCAAGTCGAAGCGCTTGTCGAAAAAGGTTTTACATACACGACAGAGGACGGGATTTACTTTGACACATCGAATTTCCCGGACTACGGCAAGCTCGCAAAACTCGACGTCCAGGGCCTCCAGGCAGGCCAGCGCGTCGACATGGGCCAGAAAAAACACCCCACCGACTTCGCCCTCTGGAAATTCTCCCCCAGGGACAAACGCCGACTCATGGAATGGTCCAACCCCTGCGGAATCGAGGGCATGGGGTTTCCCGGGTGGCATATCGAGTGCTCGTCCATGGCGATCAAGCACCTCGGGGAACGACTGGACATCCACTGCGGCGGGGTCGACCACGTCAACGTCCACCACACCAACGAGATCGCCCAGGCTGAGGCAGCCCTCGGCCACGAGTGGTGCAACTGGTGGGTTCACGGCGAGTTCCTCACCATGGGCGAGGCGGGCAAGATGGCCAAAAGCGCCGGCGAATTCCTGACGCTGCAGAGCCTCATCGACCGAGGCTACGACCCCATCGCGTACCGCTACTTCCTGCTCGGCGCCCACTATCGACAGCAACTGGCCTTCACCTGGGAGGGGCTCGCCGCCGCCGACAGCGCCGTAAAAAAACTCAAACGCACCGTCCTCGATCTCCGGCGGGACTACACCGGCAGCGAACAGCCGTTCGAAATCCGACTCCGGGCGTTTGAGGAAGCTCTGGCAAACGATCTGAACGCCCCCAAGGCTTTGGCGGCAATGTGGGCAGTGGCGCGCGATACCGACGACGCACCGGCCGGGGAAATCTACGCCACTGTTCTGGAGATGGACAAGGTTCTCGGTCTGGGGATGGGCGACTGGCAGGAAGAGCAGCCCGACCTTCCCGTCGACGAGATCGATCGGTTCATCGCCGAACGTAACGACGCCCGGAAAAACAAGAATTTCGCCCGCGCCGACGCCATCCGGGACCAGCTTGCCGAGGCGGGCATCGAGCTGTTCGACTCTCCCGAGGGGACGACCTGGCGGAAGGCCTGATCCGTCAGCGCAAAAAAAAGGCTTCGGTGGCCTATCGGTCCGCCGAAGCCTTGGAGCCTGACGAGAGAGAAGACCGTTGCGGCGCTCTGCTCGCGATACGAACGTCGCTCGCATTCCGTTCTGAAAAGTCTCGCGTTCTCTCGAAAAAGCCGGCCTTGGACGGCCGGGTGAGTGCCCGGCCGCCCTCGGCCTTGGAGCATGACGAGAGAGAAGTCTGGTGCCGTCGCGAAAGTTCCTGCGGTCGGTGGCGGCATCATGTTGATGCTGCTCCGTCCGTGGATGTCGATCTTTCCTGTCTTGCCGATATGCGGTTGTCTACTGCGTACGCTTTTCCGAGCCCTGGGTCGGCCCGGAGGCACCCGGCCCGCCCGGCAACGGGCCGTTGCGATCGGTATTCGGGTGCCGTTCGCCGTGCGAGTCGGATATTTCGCAGGTCGTTGCTTCAGGCCCTGCGGCGTCGGCGGAAGAGTAGGCCCAAGCCGCCTGCGGCCAGCAGGCCCGGGGTGGCCGGTTCGGGAACCTGTTCGTAGTTCATGGTCACGTCAAAGGCCATCTATCCGACGAGTTCGTACTCTTCGATCAGTTCCATTTGCAGGTCGCTGTCGAGATGGCTCATGGGGTCATAGACTTCTTCTTCCTGGTTGAGCGGTTCGAGTGAGAATCCGGGATCGGTCTGAAGATTTCGGGATTCGGCTCGGACAGGTCCGTCACTGGACAGGTACAGAGCGGCGGAGAAGATCAGCATCAGGCCGACGAAGCCGGCGGAGATGGCGATGATCACATGTTTGTGGCGTTTCTTGCTTCTCATGGTCAGGCTCCTTCTCATGCGGGTTTCCGTCCCGCTGTTGGGCGTTCCGGAGACGGGCTCTCTCGTTCCCGAATCCGCTTCTCTCTCGGCATTGACATGTGTCTATCGGTTTGGTTGCCGAGTAGGCCTATCTATACTTGTCGGTATGTGCGCCCGCACACCAGACTTCTCCGGATACGGTGTCCCCATGAGACTACGAGGGTAGCGCGAAGCGCCAGCACGCTGGCTGCGACATCAACGCTACGTATGCTGGGCTTGCATCCGACCGGAGGAGGTTCCGGTCGGCTCACAGGCGACCTGCGCGTTGTCGTACGGACGTAGTGTGCCGAGAGACCGGCTGATAGACAATGTCCTTCCCGGGACGCTCGGTAGGAAAGAATCACCTGATGCGCTGTGGGGAGGGGTGCTTGATGCACCGTTCACTTGTCCCTCAATCGGGCTCCTCGGTACCAGGCCCTACAGGCCCGTCCGTGTCGGCTGACTCTCCACAACACCTCACGCTTGTGGCCGGGATCTCGCAATCCCGATACAAAGCCAGCGCAACAATTTGCAGGAATCGGAAGGAAGGGTGGGGAAGGGACTCTCTCTCAGTCGATTCCGCCCGCTCCTAAGGCTCCTACAGGCTCATTGCCAGTAGCATAGATTAAAAAAACCAGTCTGTCAAGAAAAATCATTCCCTTTCGAGGATTTTTCTGATGACCCTACTCTCAACGCCAGATACCTTACTTCAAACAATCAATCTTGACGCCTCCCTCAGAACTGCCAAGAACACGCTGGGAGGACCATTTTGG
>CAYMAP010000082.1:0-11180 GCA_964388425.1 uncultured Planctomycetaceae bacterium | reverse complement strand
TTTCAAGGTGCCCATGACTTCTGCAATGCCTCAACCCACCGTTCCGTCTCGTCGGCGTCCGTGGGGAATTGTCGGCTGGCGGTCGCTGGCGGCGGTCGCGGTACTGGCGGGTGGATATCGGGCCCTGGTCTTCAGCGAAGCCGGCGACCATGTACTGCTGCGTCAGCCCATCGTCGACGCCGGTTACCATGACGCATGGGCGTGGCGGGTCGCATGCGGGGACGTGATCGGCCACGGGCCTGACGACGTCTTCAAGCCCCCGCTGTACCCGATGCTGCTGGGCGGAATCTATCAACTGGCGGATCGGGATATCGCGGTCGTGCAGGTCGTGCAACTCGCAATGGGGGTCGCGTCGTGCTGTCTGCTGGCGATGCTGGGGGGGCTGATGCTGGGAAGGTGGCCCGGGCGGATTGCGGGGTTGGCTTCGGCGGTCTATGCGCCGATGGTTTTCTTCGAGCTGCAACTGCTGACCCTGCCCGTGACGCTCCTGCTGAACCTCGCCGCCCTGCTGGTGCTGCTGGCAGGCTGGGATCGCGCACGGTGGCGGGCGATGGTGCCGGCCGGGCTGCTGCTGGGCCTCTCGGCTGGGGTCCGACCGGACGTGCTCGCCCCGGTGGGGCTGATCGGGGCCGTGCTGGTACTGCGCGAGCTGCGTCCCTGGCGGCGCACGCTGCGCCGGATCGGCGGCCTCCTGGGCGGGCTGCTGCTGGTGCTCGTGCCCATCGCGGTCCGCAACGCGCACCTGACGGGGCAGTTCATCCCCGTGGCCGGCAACGCCGGGATCAACCTCTACGTCGGCAACACCACCGGCGACGGCACGCAGGCTGTTCCGGTCGGGCTGCGGTGGGAACGGCTTGTCGCGACGGTCCCGCAGGAAACGCTCGAGCGACCGGCCGACGCGAGTAGGCTGTGGGTGCGGCGAACCGCCGAGTACGCCCGGGAACATCCC
The DNA here is from genome assembly GCA_964388425.1 of uncultured Planctomycetaceae bacterium. Classification (GTDB taxonomy): domain Bacteria; phylum Planctomycetota; class Phycisphaerae; order SM23-33; family SM23-33; genus CAYMAP01. The sequence goes on along the minus strand of CAYMAP010000082.1, from coordinate 10,231 downwards.
GGGCCGATCGCCGGTCGGCTCGGACGGAAGCTGCTGGCGTTTGTCCACGGGCGCGAGTTCCGCAACAACCTCTCGATGGCGTTTTTCCGCGGGCGGTTTGCCCCCTTGCTGGGTTGGCCTGCCCTGCAGTGGTCGGCGGTTTGTCCGTTAGGGCTGGCCGGTCTGGCGGGATTGTGGTTTGTGGATCGTCGGAGCTTCGCGGTGCTGGCTGCCTGGATTGGCGGGTACGCGCTGGTGGGGGTGGCGTTCTTCGTGACGGCCCGATTCAGGCTGCCGGGCGCGGTGGTGTTCATCCTGCCGGCTGCATGGGCGGGGGTCGAGGCGGTGGGTTGGGTCCGGCGCGTAGCATTCGCGCAAGCCAGCCCCTCGGCTGGGGATTCGCGGAACCCTTCTCAGCCGGCGGCGGCTGAGCTACACGGGTGGCGGCTGGCGTTGGTGGGGGGGGTGTTCGCGGTCGCGGCGGTGGCGTGCTGGGGGCCCTGGTTCGGCCCGGTGGAGTCCGGTTTCGTGCGGGACTGGGTGAACCTCGGCAACGCGCAGCGATCGGCAGGGGATCGGGTCTCGGCGAAGCGGAGCTTCCGCGAGGCGCTGCGGGTTCGTCCCGACGACCCCGACGCGCACTACCTGCTGGCGGGATTGGTTGGACCGGCCGAGTCGGCGCGGCATCTCGCTGCCGCCCGCCGGGTCTTGCCGAGGTCGCCGGACGTGCTGCGGGCCTCGGCGCGGTCGGCGTTGATGCGGCGACAGCCGGCGGCGGCGAGGGAACTGCTCGCGGAACTGCTCGCCGAGGCCGACCGTAGCAACCTCCACCCCAAGCGGGCGGTGCTGGCCGTCGCACACCTGCTGCTGGCGGACCTGAACCCGGCCCGGGCGAAGGACTATCGGCAGCGCGCGTGGGAACTCGATCCGGCGACCGCGGCTGAGGCGGACTTCCTCGCCCGGCGCAATCTGGAACATGTCGCGCGGACCTTCGCCGATCTCGCCGACGCCGAACCGTGGAATTTTTATCCCCGTGCGAATCTCGGGCTGACGCTGTTGCAGATCGGTCGGACAGAGGAGGCTGTCGTCGCCCTGCGTTGTGCGGCACCGCTGGCGCCGCCGGTCAAGCGCGACGGCGTACGGTTCCATCTGGCCAGGGCGCTGTGGCTGGCGGGACAAGGGAACGAAGCGCGTTCCCTGCTGGGGGGTCTGCTCCGCGAGTTACCCCCCGGCCGGCTCCGCGACGACGTACGCCGTCTTCGAAACGACCTCTCGAGGTGACCGCTTCGAAGCGTTGTCAGCTTCAGGGCGCTTCGGCCTCGGCTGGATTCGGAATGGGCCGTCGACTTCCCAGCATCGCCAGCATCGAGCGCTTCATCTGCCGGGCTTCTTCAATGTCCCGCGTGTACCGGTAAAGGAAGTGCGGGAAAGCACTGACCCAATGTGCCAGCCGATCCGCCAGTTTGCGTTCGGCATGTCCGACATAGCGGATGTCAAATCCCTGGCCATCCCAGCGTCCCAGAACAAGAAGCCCCGGCTTGTCTTCCGTAACATGATGCCGAATCGTCTGTTCCGAAAGCGGGAAAGGCCCTTGCATCTCCTGCAGCGTCATTTCAGGCCTCCCGTGGAAAACACAGTCACGAATCGTTTACCCATCGTCCACGTTCAATCATCCCTGGTATTCCAGTGTCTCATGGTACGAATCGGAATTATCACCTGTCTACTAAAATTACGGCAAAATTTCCGTGATGTCATAAATCTATTTGGGGTATTTCTGGATATCCCTGTTTTGACATTTGGCAATTCAATTTCCGGGCACGCATCGGGACATTCGCGGTCTTGATTGCACGGAGGAAACAGCGTCCGTTTGGCGGAGCTTTTCAGCTCATGGTTGGCAGGGTGTAGGCTGCTTGGCAGGCCTGGACGTCTCAGCTAAGCCTGCCGATGAAGGTCTTGACGTCATGGTCCTCGAAATCCTCGAAGCCCAGTTTCCGCCAGAACCCCAGGGCGGGTTGGTTGGCGGCGTAGACGTAGAGGATGCAGCGCGTGATGCCCTGCTGCCGCATGGTCTCGGCGCAGCGTTCGACCAGCGTCCGTCCGATACCCCGGCCGCGGTGGTCGGCGTCGACGGCGAGATGGTTGACGTACGCCCGTCGGCCGTCGTGTCCGCAGAGGACGGCTGCGACGAGCCGGCCGGCCTGCCGGGCGACGAAACTGCTCCCCGGGTTCCGCCGGAGATAGCGCTCGATGGCTTCTCGCGAATCACTGCCTTCGGCGTCGACGTGCACGCCCCCCGTCTGCTGCCAGAGTGCCACGACCTCGTCGTAGTCTTCGATCGTCATTTGCTCAACCGTCCAGGACATGGCAGGACCTCAGGGGGGGGGGCAGGAGGTGCCGCTCAACCTTTCGGCAGGATGCGTCGCAGGGCTGGGTGGTCGAGTTGTTCGGCGACCTCATTCCAGGCGTGGCGGGCGCGGTCGTCGCGGAGGTCCGGTGCGAACCCCAGGTCGAGGTACAATCGGATCGCGGGGATGCGGACGGTCTGCGTCCCGAGCATGGCCCGAACGTGCCCGAGGCGTTTCATGCGTTCCAGGCAGGCCGTCATCATGGGCTTGGCCAGTCCCTTGCCGCGGTGTTCGGGGGTGATGGCGACCCAGTGGACTCTGCCCCAGGGCTTGCCGGCGTGGTTCGGTTCGTGCCACGCCGTCGTCGTCCCGCACGCACGCCCGCCGGGGTCGAGCAGGAAAAGCATCCGGCGGGCGAGGCGTTTTTCGTCCCGGCCGAACTCTTTGTCGAACCGCTGGGGCGAGTAGGTTTCGTAGCTGTCGGACGCCTTCCAGACCGCGACCCACGTCGCGCGGTCTCCGGGCTGATAGCTCCGCATCGTATAGCCGGTCGGCAGGGAGCGGTGCGGTATGCCCTCCAGCGTCGGGCGGATCATCGTCACGGGCGTGTAGTCCATGGGCGTGTTGTACCGTTGTCGCTGCGGGCGGGCAAGAGCAAAGCCTGCCGCGGAAGTCTATGCGCCATAGGGTGCTTTCAAACCGATCGGGGCTTTGACGGAATCCATCGGCCGGTTTGATTTACGGCAGCCAGTGCGGCGGCGTGATGAAGGCCTCGTGGGTCAGATCGTACGTCTCGACGGTTTCCCGGATGTCGCTGGTGATCCGCATTTCCATGTCGGTATCCCGCCCGAGAGGCACGATGGACTCCTCCAGCGGGACAGGTTCATCCAGTGCGCCGAGAGGCCTGTCGTCGTCGAGGGGTTCCTGCGGCGACGGGGCTCGGCGGCGGAGGTCGTTGAACCGCAGTCTAGGCATGTTCGGCAGGCGGGACGAGCGGAGGTCGGACGTGTCGGTAATCATCGGCTGGGGGAGGTTCGACCGTGCCATCAGCACCTCGACGCTGAAGTCGAACGTATCGCCCTCGCCCCGTCGGAGGCTGACGCGCACGGCGCGGAGAATGTTCTGGATCGCGTTTTCCTGGTAGTGAAACGGGGTGGCGGAGTCCTTCCGCCAGACTTCGAAGACGTGTCCGCCCGAAGCGGCGAAGGTCGTGATGATGCCGTCCCGGCGGTCCTGGCGGTCCTGTTCGAAGCCGTATTTTTTCAGCACCCGCCTGGCCGACCGCCAGAGCGTCTCGAAGTTCCGCTCGGCCTCGGTTTGGGGGTCGCGCTGGCGGGGCTTGAGGTGCCTCGGCTGGCAGCCGACCACCGCCAGCAGACCCACGATCAGACTGATTCGCAGCAGTCGCATACCGGGTATTAGACAATTCCAACCCGCCCCATGCCAAGCAAAAACGCCCCACCGGTCGAGACTTGCGAAGAATTACCCGCAGCAGGCGACGTCGGGTTTGCGTGCGGCGAGGGTTTCGTCGAGACGGGTCACCGGCGTGGTGGCGGGAAATGCCCGGAACGCCTCGGGGTCGGTTTCCGCCAGCTTCGCCAGGTCGAGCATGGCTTCGATGAAGCGGTCGAGGGTTTCCTTGCTTTCGGTTTCGGTCGGTTCGATCATCATCGACTCGGGGACGATGAGGGGGAAGTAGACGGTCGGCGGGTGGAAGCCGCGGTCGATGAGACCCTTGGCGAGGTCGACGGCGTGGACGTCGTGCCGCTTGGCCTGGCGGGAGGCGGAGAAGACGACCTCGTGTTTGCAGACCTGCCGGAAGGGCAGATCGAAGTGTTCCTGAAGTTTTGCGCGGAGGTAGTTGGCGTTGAGGACGGCGTTTTCGCTGACGCGGAGCAACCCCTCGCGTCCGAGCATGAGGATGTAGGCGTAGGCGCGGAGGACGATGCCGAAGTTGCCGTAGAACGGCGCGATGTAGCCGATCGAGTTCGGGCGGTCGTAATCGAGGTAGTACGACCCGTCGCGGTTCTGGCAGACGATGGAGATCGGCAGCAGTTCGCAGAGTCGCTGGCAGACCCCGACCGGACCGGCCCCGGGGCCCCCGCCACCGTGGGGCGTCGCGAAGGTCTTGTGGAGGTTGAGGTGGACGATATCGAAGCCCAGGTCGCCCGGCCTGCACCGGCCGAGCAGGGCGTTGAGGTTCGCCCCGTCGTAGTACATCAGCCCGTCGACGTCGTGGACGATGCGGGCGATGTCGGCGATGTGGGGGTTGAAGAGCCCGAGGGTGTTCGGGCAGGTGAGCATGACGCCCGCGATGGTCTCGTCGACGGCTTCGCGCAGGGCGTCGAGGTCCATCAGTCCGTTCTCGTCCGAGCCGATCGCCCGGACGTCGAAACCCGCGATGGCGGCCGAGGCGGGGTTGGTCCCGTGCGCGCTGTCCGGGATGAGGATGGTTGTCTTTTCGTTGCCTCGCTGTTTGTGGTACGCCGCCATAATCATCGCGCCGGTCAGTTCGCCGTGGCTGCCGGCCAGCGGCTGCATGGTGAAGGCGCCCATGCCCGTGATCTCGCGCAGCAGCAGGTCCATCTCGTAGAGCACCGCCAGGGCGCCCTGGACGAGGCGCTCGCCGGTGGACAGTTGCGGCAGCAGGGGGTGGAGTTCGGCAAAGCCGGGCAGGGCGGCAACCCGTTCGTTGATCTTGGGGTTGTACTTCATCGTGCAGGACCCCAGCGGGTAGAAGCCGGTGTCCACGCCGAAGTTTTTCGTGGACAGGTCCGTGAAGTGTCGCGCGACGTCCTGCTCGGACAGTTCCGGCAGGTCGGGCGGTTCGTCGCGGAGGAGGTAGCTGTGGACGGGGGCGTCGGCCTGGACGTCGCCGCGGGGCGGATGCACGCCGCGCCGACCGGGCACGGATTTATCGAAGATCAATTGCATGATTGGATCCTTGTGTTTTCCGCGAACCAACACCCGGAACACGAACTTCAGGAATGGATGTCAACGCGCGACCGAGTCAGAGGGATCGGCTACACCGTATCACGCCCGGGCGAACCGCGTCAAGGTCCACAGGGACCGGACGTGGCTTCCCGGATCGCCCCCTCGCCTTGTAGCGGCTCGAAGCAGGTCATACAATACGACGTCGAGATCGCAAACAGATCGGAGAAGCCATGTACCTCGTGACCTGTCCGCACTGCCATCGCCGCCTGCGCATGAGCCGGGAGGTCCACCGGGCGAAGATGAAGTGCCGCTACTGCCAATCGGTCTTCGAGGGATCGACCGAGCCGATGGCAGCACCGAGCCCCGTCCCGACGCGTCAGGCCGGCGCAACGCCGGTCCGCAAGGCCGACGGGGGGGAGCGTCCGGCCAAGCACCCCGCCGAGACGCCGGACCGTGCGCCGGGCCCGCCGCCTCCCTCTCGGGACGTGCCCCCGATGACGGCGGGGGGCAAGAATCCCGAGCCGGACCCCGCCGCTGCCGCTGCCGCCGCCATCAGCGCCCCGCGGGAGGAGTCTCCCTCGGCCCCGGCGTCCTCGGCCGGGCCGCACACCCGTCGCCCGCCGACGAAAAAAGCCGTCACTCCCGGCGTGCTCCTCGCCGTCGGGCTGGGTTTGGTCGTGGCGGTGGTGGGGATCCTCGTGGCGGTGTATTACATTTCCGAACACCGCGACAACACCGAGGGCGCGATCGTCATCACCAAGGGCAATGAGTTCGGCCAAGGGGATGCACGCCTCAAGGCAGAACGGGCTGAACAAGCCAGCCAGGCCCCGCAGCGTCGGGGGGTGGACGATCCGGCCCGTTCCACCGGGCGATCCGGACGCTCCGGAGCGGACCTGGCCGTTACGACCGATCCCGACGCGGCCCCGGCCGGGATCCGGCTGATCAACGTCGAGCAGCTCCCCGAGGACCCCACCCAGATGCCCACCTGGGTTGGCCGATACGTCAACGACACCCGGAAGACCCTCGCGCGAGCGTGGATCGAACTGGTCATCGAAAACGCCCGCGGGCAGGTACGGCTCCTGCGAAGCCCGACCTTCGAGTACCTCCCGCCCGGTTGGCAGGGGCGGTTTTCGATCATGGCTGATTTCCAGATGACCTCCGACATGCGCGTCAAGAGCAAGGCCGGCCGGGCCGAACGCGGACCGGGGAACGTCCTCGCCCTCGAACTCGGGCAGGAACCCTACGAGCGCCTCAGCGAGGATGAACTGAAAATCGTCGCTCTGGCCAAAAACACCTCGCAGCAGACACTCCACCAGCCGGTCGTGCTCTGCGACTTTTTCTCGAAGACGGGGCTGTATCTGGGCTCGGCCAAAGCCGACTGGCGGGAGGACGTTCAGATGCTTCGGCCCGGGCAAAGCGCCCTGTACGAACTGCTCTTCACCCCGGACGAGGCGGGCTTCAGCGTGATGCTGGTCGACGCTCCCCGACCCCGACTGGCTGGACGGACCGGCAAGCCCTAGCCCGGTTTCCCCCAGACGGATGATCTACACAAACCGTCCGTGCTCTGCCCAGGCCGTGACGCTGCCTGCCCTGGGCGAGTCTATTTCTTCCAGAAGCCCGGCAGGACCAGGACGAGAACGGTGTAGAGTTCCAGTCGCCCCAGCAGCATCAGGACGGTCAGGACGGCCTGCCCGGCGGGGGGGATGTCGGCGTAGTTCTGCGCAGCGCCCACGCCGTTGAGGCCCGGGCCGATGTTGCCCAGGCAGGCGATTGTGCTGGAGGCGGCCGTCACCAGATCGGGCGTGAAAAAAGTCATCGCCAGCGAACCGGCCGCGAAGAGCAGCACGAAGATCAGCAGGAACGAGCCGATATTCCAGACCGTCCGCTCCTTGACGGGACTTCCGCCGATGCGGATGGTCTTGACCGCGCTGGGGCGCATGTAGATGAATGTCTCTCGCAGCAGCGCCTTGATCCCCGTCAGCACGCGGACGTTCTTGACCCCCCCGCCGGTCGAACCCGCGCAGCCTCCGACGAACATCAGCAGCACCAGCAGGAGGCGTGACATTTCGGGCCAGCGGTTAAAGTCGGCGGTCACGAACCCCGTTGTCGTGAGGATCGATGTGCCCTGAAAGAACGCCACCCGCAACGAATGCCCGAACGATTCGTAGGTACTGCCCCAGACATTGAACGTCAACGCCAGACACGCCCCCAGCCAGAGAAGGAAGTAGAACCGCCACTCCGCGTCGCGCAGCATTCCCAGCGGTCGGCCGGACAGCAACTTGAGATGCAGGGCGAAGTTCGTCCCGGCCAGGAACATGAAGACGATGATGACCACGTCGATGTAGACGCTGTTGTAGGCGCCGACGCTGGCGGTCCGGGGCGAGAACCCCCCCGTGGCCATGGTCGCGCAGGTGTGGCACCAGGCGTCGAAGAGGCTCATCCCGCCGAACATCAGCAGGACGGTTTCGGCGACGCAGAACATCAGGTACACGCCCCAGAGGAGCTTGGCCGTCGCGGAGATGCGGGGGGTCAGCCGATCCTTCGTCGGGCCGGGCACTTCCGCGGAGTAGATGTTCATTCCGCCGACCTTCAGGAAGGGCAGGATCGCGACGCACAGCACCAGCACGCCCATCCCGCCGTAGAAGTGTGTCATCGCACGCCAGAACAGCAGACCGCGCGGTACCTCTTCGAGGTCGCTCAGGACCGACGCGCCGGTCGTGGTGAATCCGCTCATGGCCTCGAAGACCGCCGGCACGGGATGGGCGATCAGCCCGGACAGCAGGTACGGCAGGGCACCGAAGACCGACACCCCGACCCACCCGAACGTCGCGATGGCGAATCCGTCCCGGCGGGACAGGTCGATCGTTCCCCCGCGCGTCAACCACCAGCACACACCCGCACTCGCCAACGAAATGCCCCCCGACAGCAGCAGGCTCCGCATCGCCCCCGACTCGCCATAGCCCCACGAAATCGCCGCCCCGCCCAGCATCGTCAGCGAGACCACGCCCAGCAGGTAGCAGATCACGTGGATCACGGTTCGGGGGTTCAAAAAACTCCTCCTTCAGAAGGCGGACTCGACCTTGGATGCGGTTTCGGGCAGGCAGTAGATTGCCAGCCGATCCCCTTGTCGCAACGTCAGCTCGCCGGTTGCGACGACCGCCTCGCCGTCGCGCTGGACCGCTGCGATGATGCTGTGGCGGGGAAGCCTGAGTCGGCTGATCGGCGTGCCGTCCCGCTTGCTGCCGGGCTTGATGACCACTTCCTGCAACTCCCCGGCAATGCGGTGGAAAAGCCCCACATGCTCGACGATCTCGCCGCGAACGTACTGCAGAATGGCCTTGACCAGCGACGTGTTCGGGCTGATGACCAGGTCCAGCAGATTCAACTTCCCGATCACCGGGACGTACTCCGACGTGTCGATCCTCGCGACGGTGAAACCCGCCCCGAGCTGCTTGGCCTGGATACAGCAGACGATGTTCATCTCCTCGTCGCCCGTAATCGCCGCGAAGGCCGTCGTCCCGTCGATCCCCGCCTCCTTCAACGCCGACGCATCGGCGGCGTTGGCATTCAGGACGAGACATTTTTCGAGGTGCTCGGCGGCTCGTTGGGCGCGGTTGCGGTCCTTGTCGATCAACACCGTCTGCATCGACGTCGATTCCAGCAGCCCCGCCAGCGACAGCCCAAATTCCCCGCCTCCCGCGATGACGACCTTCTTGAAACCCTTCCGTCGACGGGCCATCACCCAGTCGAGCAAAGCGTCGACTTGCCCGGCCGGCAGAACGACGTACACGTCGTCGCCCGGTTCGAATCGGCTGTTGCCGTCCGGAATCGACAGCGCCCCCTCCTGGACTTGCCCGATGAAGCGGACCTTGCTCAGCCAGGACTCGTCCCGGAACGCCTTGAGAGGCTGACCCGCCAGGGGCGTGCCCTCGGGCAGCTTCAACCCCACCGCCGCGATGCTGGCGTCCAGCAGCGTCGTGACCTCCAACGTCCCGGGGCGATAGAGCACGTCGAAAATCTCCCGCGTGCATTCCTCCTTGTGGACCAGCGGGCGGTCCACGCCCAGCTTCGCGGTGTCGACCAGAGGCGAGCGGACGTACTTGTTCTCCGAGAGCCTCGCGACCGTGTACCGCGCACCGGCGGCCTTGGCCCAGCAGCAGGAAAGCAGGTTCACCTCGTCATGCGGCGTCACCGCAGCCAGCAGGTCGAAGCCCTCGAGCTGGGTCTCGGCGAAAACGTCCGGATCCGCTCCGCTCCCCTCGAGCGTCATCACGTCGCACAGCGAAGCCAGCTCGTCCAGCGACCGCCGGTTGCGGTCGATGACCACGACGTCCTGCCCCATGTCGCAGAGCTTCGTCGCCAGATCCTTGCCCGCATTGCCCGCGCCGATGACTACGATCTTCATACCGTCCGCCTCTGCTCCGCCCGATCCGCACGGAAACCGCTTCCCGTCGCGTGGGACTTCCGCTTCAAATCAGAACACAAGCCCCGCCCTCCTGACAAGCCCAAAGATCGAGGCGGTTCCCCGGAATCCCCCTTCCGGGGCGTTTTTTCCGCTCCCACCCGGCAAAAAAACTTGTGACCGATGCCTGTGCCATATATCATGCCTGTTCACCGGGGGTTAGCTACAGGGATATGCTGGGCATGACGAGGAAGGCAGCGGACATGGCCAACAGCGATGCGCCCCTCAAAAGTCGACGGAACGAAAAAGCAGGGCGATTCGTCAACGCCACGTTTCACACAGACCCCGGTTGTCGTCATGCCTTTTGTGGGCTAGTATCTCAGGAGGCGGAGTTGCCTGTCGACCCGCGGTGTGCATCGTGGACAAGCTTGGCGCTTTAGTTGGTGGGTTCGCCACATGGAAAATCACGAAGGCCGCTGCGGAAAAGAGGCGCGACGTGATGCGCTCATGCAGGCAGGCAACGCGCTGCAGGAGTTTAGCCAATAATAGGGACGGTCTCTTACTTAAGACT
>CAYMAP010000081.1:0-11375 GCA_964388425.1 uncultured Planctomycetaceae bacterium | reverse complement strand
TTCCTGGAAGATCTCGTCGACCTCTACCGTCGTGACGTCTCAGGGCAGGTCGACGCCATCGGCGTGCCCTACCGTCACGAACGCGACGACTGGCGGTGGGCGGTGTGGGAAGCCTTCTCCGCGCTGGTCGGACGGCTGCGCTGGAGCCCGAGGCGGGTGGCGTCGCGCTACGTCACCCTGCCCGCGCCGTTACGCAGCGAGCTCGAGTCGGCCGGTATGCTCCCGGGCGGCAGTCTGAGTCTTCGCCGGCCCGTCGCGCGGGTCGAGCGGTTTGACGAACGCCTGGTCGGCTACGCCTTCGCCGAGGACCGTGAGTTCAGCTTTCGCGTCGGACAGAGGTGGGCGATGTTCCGTGCCCGTCGTCTGCGGATCCAACACGCCCCGCCGGAAACGGCTCGCGGTGACTGGCGGGATCGTGGCCGAACGTACGTCGTGAATCTTCTCCACGTCGCCCGCCACGCCACCGAGGGCGGGCCGGGCACGTGGATGCTCGTCGGTTGGGATTTCGCCGGTACGCTGCTGCAGTACCTCCTGTGGGGACTGATCCTGCGGAAACCCGAGCACCTGCGGTTCCTCGCGGGCATGCTCTCGGCGATACGCACTGCATTCGCCGGATCGGCAGGGAGGGCGATGTGCGAACGCTGATGCTCATGGGCAACCTGGAGGTCGGCGGTGCGGAGGTGATGGCCCTGCGTCTGGCCGAGGCCCTGCGCGAACGGGGCGGGGACGTTTGCGCCGCCTCGCTGACGCCGGACGGTCCGCTTCGGCCGGGCTTCGAGCGGGCCGGCGTGCCGCTGGCGACCGGGCTGATGCGGTTTCGATACGATCTCCTCGCGGGGCTCCGGGTCGGAACGCTCCTCGACCGCCACGCCGCCGACACGCTGCTGATCGTGGAAATCTACCGCAACGCGATGATCTGCGGCCTGCTGGGCGCGAGACTGGCCCGGCGGGACGTGCGGACGGTCCTCTGGGCGTCGGCTGTCCCGGGCGGACAGGGCGGGCGATTCGAGCCGCGACTCCGCAGGGCGCTGCGTGTCGGCCGACTCGACGGGATTGTCTGCGTCAGCGAGGTCCAGCGCGATCGGCTGGTCGAAGCCGGACTCGACCCTCGCCGCGTGACGACGATTCCCAACGGGGTGAATCCCGATCGTCTGCGAGGCGCGACGCCGGCGGGGCTGGACCCCCCGGCCCGCGGTCCCGTCCTGCTGCATCTGGCCAACGTCATGCCCGACAAGGACCACCCCACCGTCCTGGCTGCGGCGGGCGAGTTGCACCGCCGCGGCACGGCGTTTGACCTGCTGCTCGCCGGTCGCGGCACGGACGCACCCGATTTCGCCCGGCGGGTTCGAGCGCTGGCCGGTGACGCGCCGGTTCGCTGTCTCGGCCTGAGGGACGACGCGGCGAACCTCCTCGCCCTGGCCGACGCCTTCGTCCTGCCCTCGACCAGCGAGGTCTGCAACCTCGCGCTGCTCGAGGCCCTGGCGGTGGGCCTGCCGATCGTCACGACGGACATTCCCGGCTTCGCGGGCATCTTCACCCACGACGTCGAAGGCCTGAAAGTCCCCCCCCGCGATCCCCGCGCCCTGGCCGACGCACTGCAGCGAATCCTCACCGAGCCGGACCTCCGAGACCGGCTGGGACTGGCTGGTCTGCAGCGCGGCGGAGCGTTTACCCTCGACCGCACAGCCGACCGTTTCGAGGAGCTGCTTGGCGGCGTTGGCCCCGACCGGGCGGGGGCGGTACACTGAGGGCATGGCCCCGCGCGACGCCATCCTCGCCGTCACCCACCGCTGCAACGCCCGCTGCGTGATGTGCAACGTCTGGCGGTCGGAGGCGGTCGACCGGATCCAACCCGAACACCTCGGCAAACTTCCCCCCTCTCTGCGGACGGTCAACCTCACCGGCGGCGAGCCGTTTCTCCGCGACGACCTTGCCGATTTCGTCCGTGCAGTTCGCCGCGCCTGCCCGCGCGCGACGACGACGATCTCCACCAACGGCCTGCGGGTCGAGCGGATCGTCGAGTCGCTGCCCGACCTGCTCGACGCCGACCCCCGCCTGCGCCTGGCGGTGAGCCTCGACGGACTCGGCGAGGTCCACGACCGCATCCGCGGCGTCGAGGGGGCGTTCGCGAAAGTCCTCGAACTGCTCGATCGGCTCGGCGGGAAGAGCTTTGGCGGGCTTCGCCTGAGCATGACGCTCACGGCGGAGAACCTCGGGCAGTTGCCCGGCGTGGCGGACCTCGCTGAGAAGCGGGGGCTGGAGCTGGGCCTCGTCGCCGCCCATGAAGCCGGCACGCATCTCGGCGTCAGTGAGGGCGAGTTGTCCGCGCCGGCCGATCCCGACCCCACGCCGCTGGAGCGGGTGATCGCACGCTGGCTCGGCACGATCCGGCCGAAGGGGTGGCTGCGGGCGCACTTCGCCGCCTGGACGTGGCGGTTCCTGACCGACACGCTGCCAAGCCTCTCCTGCGGGGCCGGTCGCGAGTTCTTCTTCTGCCAGGCCGACGGCGAGGTCTACTCCTGCAGTGTCTGCGGTCAGCGGATGGGCAACCTCGTCGACGAGCCCTTCGAGGCTCTATGGACCGGACCGGCTGCGGACAGCGCGAGGCAGTGCGTCGAGACCTGTCCCCGACGATGCTGGATGATCTGTACCGCCCGCAGCGTCTACCGGCGAAGGAAGCTGGCGACGCTGGCGTGGATCGCCCGGGCGAAACTCGCAGCGCACCTCGGGCGGTTCGCCTTGCCCGCTCCACGGAAGGAGGCATCGAGCGATGCGCGTGTTGCAGATTGACAAGTTCGTCGACACCGGCGGCGTGGGACGGTACGTCCGCACGCTGGGCGGATTGCTGCGCGACCTCGGCTGGGAGGTGGTGAGGTTCGGCTGCTCGCCGCCGGAAACCGCCGCCCGCGACGGCCGACCGGCATACCGCGACTTCAACATCGAGCGCGGGCTCCGACCGTTGGGTCGGATGATCCACAACCGCCAGGCTGCCGAGTGCCTCGAAGCGTTCCTGCGGGACCGGCCCGTCGACGTCGCTCACCTGCACAACATCTACCACCACCTCACGCCGGCGATCCTGCCCGTGCTGGTCCGGCGGGGGGTGGGCGTGGTGATGACCGTCCACGACTATCGGCTGTTGTGCCCGACGAAACATTTCACGACGCGTGACGGACTGTGCCTGCGCTGTTTGCCCAACCGTTTCCATCACGCCGCCTCGCCGCGTTGCGCTGGAATCGGCGGGGCGGGGCTGGCCGTCGAGAGTTTCTTTCAGCGGTTCTTCCGGCGGTACGAGCGGTACGTCGATGCGTTCCTCTGTCCGACGTGCTGGCTGGCCGACGCGATGCGGCGGGCGGGGTACCCGGCCGGGAAGCTCCGCGTCGTGCCCAACCCCGTCGAGCCGATCGAAGTCGTCGAGGTTTCGGCAGGCCATCGGCCGATGCTGCTCTACCTCGGGCGCATGTCGCCGGAGAAGGGGCCGGGACGGATGCTGGACCTCGCCTCTGCCATGCCGTCAGCGGATGTCGTGTTGGCTGGGGACGGCCCGATGTTGCCCGAGTTGACCGCGGTCGCGGAGGACCGGGGCCTGGGGAACGTTCGGTTTGCGGGGCTGATCCCGCCGGGCGAACTGCCCGCGCTGCTGGGCGCTGCCTCGGCGCTGGTCGTGCCCAGCCGATGCATGGAGAACAGCCCGGCGGCGATGCTCGAGGCGATGTGGGGCGGGCGATGCGCGGTCGTGCCCGACCAGCCCCCGCTGCGGGAGTGGGTCGACGACGGGCGGACCGGGCGGGTCTTCCGCACGGGCGACGACGGGGACCTCGCGCGCGTCTGCGACGCGGTCCTGCGGAACGACGAGGCCCGCCTGCGTATGGCCCGGGCGGGGCAGGACCTCGTGCGGAGAAGGCACGATCCGAAACGACTGACCGATGCGATCCTGGACCTGTACGACGAGGCGGTGCGGCGATGCGCGTGGCGATGATCGGCTGCCGGGGCACCCCGGCGCGGACCGGCGGGGTCGAACGCGTCGTCGAGGACCTCGCCGGCGAGTTGGATCGGCGGGGTCATGACGTCCGGGTCTACGGGCGGGGGCATTATCTTCGCGATCTGCCCGCGCCGAAGGCCGGGAGGTGCATTCGCACGCCGGGATTGGCCTGGCGGAGTCTCGACGCGCTGAGTCATTCCGCGACGGCTTCGCTGGACGTGCTGTTGCGCGGGGCGGACGTGGTCCACGTCCACTCGCCGGGGCCTGCGCTGTTCAGCGTTCTGCCCGCCCTGGCGGGGCTGCCGATCGTGCTGACGGTTCACGCTCGGGACTGGCGGCGGGCGCGGTGGGGACCGTTCGCCCGGGCGACGCTGCAGGCGGGTCTGGCGGTGGGTATGCGTTCGGCGGGGGTCGTGACGGCCGTCTCGCGGGAGCTGGCCGACGAACTGGCCCGGAGGTTTTCCCGCGAGGTGCTTTGGATTCCCAACGCCGTGGCCGATCCAGGTCCCGCGGACCCCGAGGCGCTGCGACGGTTCGGCCTGGAGGGACGGCGATATGTCCTGCACGTCGGGCGGATCGTGCCGGAGAAGAAGTTGAATCTGCTGATCGAGGCCTGGCGGTCCGCTGGGGCACCAGGTCCGCTCGTCGTCGCGGGCGACCCGGCCGAGCCCGCTTTCGCCCGTCGCTGCTGGCAGCTCGCCGAGGGCCTCGACGTGCGGTTTCTCGGAGGGGTGTTCGGCGGGGAGCTCGAATCGCTCTATGCCGGGGCGACCCTGGTCGCCCAGCCGAGCGTGCTGGAGGGCGCGTCGCTGGTCGTACTCGAAGCCGCCCGCCGAGGCCGGGCTGTGGTGGTGGCGGAGATCCCCGCCAACCGTGCATTGCTGGGCGAGAGCGGGCTGTACGTCCCGCCGGGGGAAATTGCTGTGTTGGGAGAAACGCTGTTCCGATGGTACAATGAACCGAGACGATGCGATGAGGCTGGCTTGCGGGCGCAGCGGCACGTGCTTGGTTTCCTTTCGTCTTGCGAAGTCGCCGACCGTTACGTCTTCGCCTACCGTGCCGCAAGCTGTCGTTCCTGAGGTACGCGATGACGAGCACTCTCCCCGCAGCCGACGCGAGCCGGCTCCTGACGGAGCTGGAAAGCGTGGATGTTCCCTCGCTGCGACCGGCGGGGGGAAGGGTCTATCTCGCGACCCAGCGCTGCCTGGACGTCCTGCTGGCGGTGCTTGGGCTGGCGGTGCTCTCGCCACTGATGCTCCTGGCGGCGGGGTTGATCAAACTCACCAGCCGGGGTCCCGTCCTGTTTCGGCAGGAGCGGGCGGGGCTCAACGGCCAGCCGTTCGTGATGTACAAGTTCCGCACGATGAGGCAGGGGGCCCAGGACGACCGGGAGTTTCTCGGGCACCTCAACCGTCAGAACGGGCCGGTGTTCAAGGCCCTGGAGGACCCCCGGCTGATCCCGGCGGGCAAATTCCTCCGCCGAAGCAGCATCGACGAGCTGCCGCAACTGCTCAACGTGCTGCGCGGGGAGATGTCCCTGGTCGGCCCCCGACCGCTCTGGCTGCCCGAGGCCCGGCAGGTCAAGGGGGTCGCGACGCTGCGGACGCTCGTCAAACCCGGGCTGACGTGCCTGTGGCAGATTTCCGGACGAAGCGAGCTGAGCTACGAGCAGTGGGTCCTGCTGGATCTCTACTACATTCACCGACGTAACTTCCTGCTGGATCTGCTGATCCTCATACAGACCATCCCGGCGGTGCTCAGCGGGCATGGGGCGTACTGAGGCGGGCGGTAGGGGTGGAAATTCGCAAGCCCCCCTCTCGCCGGCTTGCACAGGGGCATGCGGGCAGCGATACTCGGGGCATGGACGGACCGGCAGGCGACAGTACCGTGCCCGAGTTGCCCGAGGCGTTTCATCAGCAGCTCATCGAACGCGTGCCGTGCGCGCTGATCGTCCTCGACGTCGACCGACGGGTGATCTTCTTCAACCGCTCGGCCGAACGCCTGACGGGCTACTCGGCCGGGGAAATGCTGGGCGCAAGTTGCGAGACGCTGCAGACGACCCTGCGGGGTCCGGCGGAGAACGACGTGCTGAGCTTCCTCTGCCCCTTCGCCCGCGAAGAGGACGAATGGGAGGAGGAATGCGAGTTGACGCGGAAGGACGGCTCGACGGTGACGGTCGTCCGCAAGGCCGGGCCGGTCCACGACCAGGCCGGCCGACGCATCGGGGGCATCCAGGCGCTCATGGACGTCAGCGGAATCAAACGGGCCAGCGCCGAACTGCTCCGCCTGCGCGAGGAGGTCGCCCGGCTGGGGCGGTTCGGGGAACTGATCGGCTCGTCGTCGGCGATGCGGAAGCTCTACGAGATCGTCGAGATGGTGGCCGACACCACCGCCTCGGTCGTCATCGAAGGGCCCACCGGCGTGGGCAAGGAACTCATCGCGCGGACGCTGCACGACCGCTCGAGCCGGCGGGACGGGCCGTTCCTGGCCGTCAACTGCGGTGCGCTGCCGGAGGGGCTCGTCGAAGCCGAGCTTTTCGGCCACGTCGCCGGGGCCTTCACCGGCGCAGCCTCCGACCGTAAGGGCCGTTTCGAGGAAGCCCACCGCGGGACGCTGCTGCTCGACGAGATCGGCGACTTGCCCGCGCCCGCCCAGGTCAAGCTCCTCCGCGCCGTCCAGGAAGGCGAGATCACCCGCGTCGGGGAAAGCACCCCGCGGCAGGTCGACGTTCGCCTGGTCGCCGCCACGCACCGCAACCTCAAAACGCTCGTCGCCGAAGGTGACTTCCGCGAGGATCTTTTCTACCGTCTGCAGGTGGTGCGTATCGTCATCCCGCCGCTGCGGGATCGGCCCGAGGACATCCCCGAACTCGTTGCGGCGTTCATCGAGCAGTTCAACGCCCGCTACGGCCGACGGATCCAACGGTGCGACCCGACGGCGATGAACGTCCTCGAACGGCACCCCTGGCCGGGCAACGTCCGGCAGCTCCAGCACGCCCTCGAACACGCCTTCGTCGTCACGGACCCCGCAGCGGAGACGCTCGGCGTGCAGTCGCTCCCGGGCGACCTGCTCGCCGGCGACGAGGCCCTGGACCTCGCCCACCCTGCTTCGCGGGAACCGTCGCCCGCTGGGAAGGCCGACGAGCGAACCGACGTCCTCCGTGCCCTCCGCCAGGCCGACGGCAACAAGTCCCAGGCCGCCCGCCTCCTCGGCATCACCCGGGCAGGACTTTACAAGAAGCTCAGGCGTCTCGGGCTGTCCTGAGTCCATGCGGCGTGGCGTATGGTACAATCCCGGGATGCGGCGGACGTATGACATCGTAGTGGTCGGCGGGGGGCACGCGGGGATCGAGGCGGCTCGGGCGGCGGCGAGGCTCGGCGCCGCGGTTGCGCTGGTGACACATCGGATCGAAACGGCCGGGCAGATGAGCTGCAACCCGGCCGTCGGGGGCGTCGGCAAGGGCCAGATCGTCCGCGAAATCGACGCGCTCGGCGGGGTGATGGGACTCGCCGCCGACGCCACCGGCATCCAGTTCCGCATGCTCAACGCCTCGAAGGGACCGGCCGTGCGAGGCCCGCGGTGCCAGTCCGACCGGCACGCCTACGCCGAGTTCGTTCAGGACGACCTGCGCCGGCAGTCGAACCTCGATCTCATCGAAGCCGAGGCGACGGACCTGCACGTCCGGGAAGGTCGCATCGCCGGCGTTGCCATTTCGGATGGTTCCCCGCCGGACCTTTCCTGCGAAGCGGTCATCGTCACTTCCGGCACGTTCCTCCGCGGCGTGATGCACTGCGGGGAGCGGACGTGGACGGGCGGGCGGATCGGCGAGCCGTCGGCCGACGGTCTCTCGGGGGCGCTGCGACGATGCGGGCTGGACCTGGGGCGACTGAAGACCGGCACGTGTCCCCGGCTGGCGGCGGGGAGCATCGATTACGCCCGCTGCGCCCGGCAGGACGGCGACGACCCGCCCCAGCCGTTCAGCTTTCTCCACGACGCCCTCGACGTCGAGCAGATTCCCTGCTGGCTGTCGGCGACGAACGAGGCGATCCACGATCTCGTCAGACGAAATTTCCACCGTGCCCCGATGTACACCGGCCAGATTCAGGCGATCGGCCCGCGGTACTGCCCGAGCTTCGAGACGAAGATAGACCGCTTCCCGGACAAAACCGCCCACCAGGTCTTCATCGAGCCGGAGGGCAGGCCCGAGCGGACGGACTGGGTCTACGTCAACGGCATCGCGACAAGCCTGCCCGAGGACGTCCAGGACGAGCTGGTCCGGCTGATTCCGGGCCTGGAGCGGGCGGAAATCCACCGCTACGGCTACGCGATCGAGTACGACTTCGCCCCGCCGACGCAACTGACGCCCTGGCTGGAAACCAAGACGACGGCCGGGCTGTTCCTGGCCGGGCAGGTCAACGGGACCACGGGCTACGAGGAAGCGGCCGGGCAGGGGCTGCTGGCCGGGCTCAACGCGGTGCGAAGGCTCCGCGATGAGGAGCCGATCGTCCTCCGGCGGGACCAGGCGTACCTCGGCGTGATGGTCGACGACCTGGTGACCAAGGGCGTGACCGAGCCGTACCGCATGTTCACCAGCCGGGCGGAACACAGGCTGCTGTTGCGGGCGGACAACGCCGACCGTCGCCTGACCCCGCTGGGACGGCAGCTCGGGCTGGTCGGCGACGAGCGGTGGGCGGTGTTTCAGGCGGATCGGCAGGTCGCGGAGTCGGCGGAGCTTCTGCTGCGGGAAACCCGGCAGGACGGCAAGACGTGGTGGGAGAAGCTCCGCGAGCCGGCCGAGACCGTCGAGAACCTCGCCGCCCGTGGCCGGGACGCGGGCGACGCGCTGGCCGGGCTGATGGAGCAGTCGGCGCGGGCGGTCCGCAGCCTCGCCGTCGACGCGATGTACGCCGGATACCTCCGCAAGCAGCAGCAGGCGGTCGAGCAGCTCCGCGACCTGGAGGCGAAGAAAATCCCCGCCGACCTGGATTACCTCTCGATCGGGCAGCTCCGGTGGGAGGCGCGGGAGAAGCTCTCGGCGATCCGCCCGACGACGCTGGGCCAGGCCCTGCGGGTTTGCGGCATCACGCCGGCGGACGTGACGGTCCTGGGCGTCCATCTCGCCGGTCGGCGGTGAGAAACAGCGGGCGGTGCAAGCAGCCATGCTCCGTTCATGGATTGTCGGTTTGACTGTGGCGGAGGCAGTCCTCGGGGCGGAGGCTGTGCAGTTGGAGCTGGCGGAGGGGGCTTTCGGGGGTGAGCGTCTGGCTGGAGAGGTAGGCTGCGTCGAGGACGGCGTGGGCGAGAACGGCCTGCCCGGCACTGGCGGGGTAGCGGTCGGGTGCCTCGCGGACGACGCGGAGGGCGTTCTCGGCCTGTCGCCGGAAGAGGTCGGCCGGTGCGTTGCACTCGCGGACGTGTTCGCGGACGTCGCCGGAGGCTTCGCGGAGGGTGCAGGTGTCGGCGTCGGCATGGATGGACCCCCCGCAGCCGTGCAGATCCAGGCCCTCGCTGACCGGTCCGGTGATGCGGGAGACCTGTGCGGTGGCGACGGCTTCGCCGGCGTGGCGGAGCATCATGCAGGCCGTGTCGTCGGTGTCGTGGGGGGGCAGGGTCCGTTCGCCGGTAACGGCGTCGCACCGGTGGGTCAGGGCGTAGACTTCCTCGGGTAGGCCGAACAGCCCCAGCAGCAGGTCCACGAGGTGACAGCCCAGCTCGAGCAGCGCTCCGCCGCCGGCGGATTGCAGATCGGACCGCCAGCCCAGCGGGCCGGTCCAGTCGAAGAGGTAGTGTGCCCGAACGAGGAAGACGTTTCCGATGCGATGCTTGAGCTCGCCGGTGCGTCGGTAGGCGTCGGCGAAGCGTCGCTGGACGCCGACGAGCAGGGGCAGCTTCGCGCGGGTGAATCGGCGGTGGATGGCCACGGCTTCGGCGAGGTTGCGGGCCAGCGGCGCTTCCTTCCAGACCGCCATGCCGTGGGACGCGCAGAACTCCAGCAGGTCCCCGGCGGGCATGGGGGGCGTGGCGAGGAAGACCGCCTCCGGGCGGGTCGAGAGGAGCATCTGGCGGTTGTCGGCCCAGGCGGGGACTCCGAGCTTTTCGGCAAGGTCGTCGGCGCGCTGCGCGTCGCGGTCGGCCACGCCGACAAGGTCCGCGTCAGGAAGGTCCGCCAAGGCCTCGGCCATCTGCCGGCCGAAGGCCCCCAGCCCGATCACCGCCACCGGCGTGGTCTCAGGAGGCATCGCCGTCCGTCCCGGGCAGAACCAGGCGGTCGACTACCCCGACGAGTTCACGCAGTTGCGGCTTGGAGATGAAGGCGTCGGCCCCGGCGTCCTTGCGGGCGGTTTCAGCCTCGTCGCTCTGGATGGTCGAGTACAGCACGACGGGAATGTCCGCCAGACCCAGCGATGTCTTGATCTGTCGGCAGAGCGTCAACCCGTCCATGCGGGGCATCTCGATGTCGGTGATCACCAGGTTCAGCAGATTCGTGACGGGGATCTTCTCACGGGTGGCCCGGTCCTTCAGGGCCGACAGCGCGTCGCAGGCGGCCTGGCCGTTGCGGAACGTCGTTACCTGCGTGTACCCCCCGCGCTGGAGGACGTCGTGGATCATGGACCGCGCGGTGGCCGAGTCCTCGACGACCATGATGTGCTTCTCGCCGCGAAGGTCCTGGCTGGGATGTTCCGTGGCGGCGGCGGTGTCGGCGTCCCCGCCGGCCTCGGGGGCGAACTGCGGAACCAGCCGCTCCATGTCGACGATGAGCACCTCCTTGCCCTCGACGTGGAACGAACCGATGAACTGGCTGTCGGCATCGAACATCGCGTCGAAGGGGTTGATGTCCTTCATCGTCAGGCGGTGGATCCGCTGCACGCCGTCAGCCAGAAACGCCACGGTGGTCTTGTTGAACTCGACGATCAACACGACGCGGTTTTCCTGCTCCGCCGACTGCTGCTCGCCCTCGTCGAGGGGGAACGCCGCCCCGGCCCGCTGGACGCCGAGTTCCTCGGCCAGGTCGATCAGCGGAATCGTGCGGTTGCGGAACAGCAGCGTCCCCACCACTGCCGGCGGAGTGGCCGGCAGGTGCGTGACGTGCTCGGGGTTGTACTGCTCGATGGCCTCGATCTTCAAAACGCTGACGGCGAACGTTTGTTCCCCCAGGAGAAATTCCAGCAGCTCGCTTTCGCGTTCGTCGTCGACTGTGTGGCTCGTCTCATCTGCCATGGTTCGGATTCCTGCTTGCGGGAAATCCAGCCGCTCCGACCCTACACATGCCGGAAGCGACAGGCGGGTTTGCATTGATAGTAAATCGGCACGATGCAAATCGACAGTGAAAAACTGGATGTTACTCTAGGGCACCTTGAAAAATTGGATTCACGACATTGCTTGATCTTGTTGCCCG
>CAYMAP010000080.1:4185-11406 GCA_964388425.1 uncultured Planctomycetaceae bacterium | reverse complement strand
TGAAACCGCGCAGGGTCCGGCGTGGCCGGGATCGGTTTCGTTGCTTTGTACGGTTTTCTGTTCGCATGTCAGGTCCCTTTTCTTCAGGTCTTGTTTGTGTCCGCAGCCGCGGGTTCGACGGGCCCGCCGCACTGCGTTGTCCAGATGCTGGTCTCTTGCTTCAGCAAGACTCGATTCCATCAATAGCCAGCCGTGTACCACCTCCGTCATGTCCGCCTCCTCCTGCCGGCATGTCCCAGCAGGGTCATCACGCCCCCGACGCAGACGACGATCATCGTGGCCGGCTCGGGGACGACGACGTCCACCCACACCAGATAATGGTCCGAGGCCACGTTGGCTTCCTGGCCCCAGTCGTCGCTTCCGCCCATGTACTTCGGGAAGGGGTTGAAGACCCCCGCGTCGGCGATGTCCATCTCATCCGACGGCAGGACGTAATCGACACGTCCGAAGCCGGTGTCATCGCCCCAGTCGGAGACCGGCGTGACGGACGTGTTGACCTGCCCGCTGTGGAGAATCTGCTCGATCGCTCCGGGCCAACCCGCCCCGGAGGAACCGGGTTGCTCGTTGTAGTCGCCCATCACCACGAACAGTTCGTCGCCGGCCAGCCCGCCGGCCCGTCCTTCGTCGTCGACGATGTACCCGTCCTGCCCCGGCGTGACGTAATCCGCCCAGAGACGGATTTCGTCGTGGTTCCGGCGCTGATTTTCGCGCGCCTCGTCGTCGCCGAAGACCGGCGGGGTCGGGTGGGCCAGCAGCACGTGAACCGCCTGCCCGTCGATGTCGACGGGCACGTCCCAGTGACTCTTGGACGACAGCCGGAATTCGTCCCACTCCGCGTCGCTGTACCAGGAATCCTCCTCCGGGTTCTGGGGCCAGGGCGGGCGGAGGTTGCCCGGCATGTCCTTCCAGCGGAACTCGCGAAACGTCCTCGCCTGCCCGCCCAGGAGCGGATACCGCGAGAGAATCGCCATCCCGTACTGCCCCGGATACTTCCCGAACCCCCAGCAGTCGTCGGCGTACCGTTCCGTGCCGATCGGCCCGCCGATCTGCCCGTCGTTGTTGAAGTCGTGCCCGGACGGCACGCCCGTGTTCGAGGGCTGACAGTAGACGTAAGGGTAGTCGATCGGGGCGGTGGTCGGCAGGTCCTTGCCCGCCGGACCGGTCTGGGCGACGTCCAGGAAATTCCGCTGCAACAGCGTCACGGCGTTCTGTCCGGCGTCGTAGTCGATCTCGTTGATCGTCAGCACGTCCGGGCGGAGGTGCTGGATGACGTGCGCCGCGGCCTTGACCTGGGCGTTGGACGGATCGGACAGCTTCGTTACGCCGAGTTCCTTGATGTTGAACGTCGCGAAGCGGACGGTCTGCTGCGCGTCGGCCTGGCCCGCCGACAGCAGGCAGAGCAGCGCGAGCCACGCGAACATGGTTCCACACGCCGGGAACCCGCGAGGGAGTCGTTTCGTCCGTCGCGCCCGGGGCCCGGCCGCCGTCGGCTGCGGTCGTTGTTTTCTGTGCTCAGGTCTCATCACAACACTCCCGGGTTACTCAGCAGCCCCGCCTGCGCCGCAGCAGCAGCCCGGCCGAAACGAAAAGCAGCGACACCGACGCCGGCTCGGGAACCGACGCCATCGCCCCGCCCCCCATGCCGTTATTTCCCGACCAGATGCCGAAGTCGTCCGTATCAACGTCACCGTCATAATCGGCGTCGCCCATTGCCCGCGTCGCCCCGCTGGTCAAACCCAAATGGGATGCCCACACGCCGTAGTCATCCACGTCGACGTCCAGGTCGGCGTCGAAGTCGCCCGGCAGCCAGACCTCGCCGGTCAGCGTGACCGTCAGCGTCTCGTCCGTGGCGCCGGGCAGGTCCTCGTCGCCGGCGACGATCTCCCAGACCGCCTGGAACTGTCCCGCCGTGTCGGTGAGCATCTGTGCGGTCTGCTCAAGACTGCTTCCGGCCACGACCGTGCCCGAGCCGTCCAGCAGCGTCAGGACGAGCGTGTCGCCGGAGTCGGCCGTGGGCGTCTCGATGACGAGGTCGGCCGTGTACCCCGCCGTCGCGACGAGGTTCCAGAGGTCGATGGTCAGTTCTCCCGTTGCGTCGCCCACCTCGAGAAGTCCGAAGTCCAGGGCGATCTGGTTCTGGTCGGCTGCGTCGTTGAACGACCCGTTGGCGTGGTCGAGGACGGTGTAGCTGAGGTTGTGCTGCTCGGTGTGCAGCAGGGCGCCGGTGGCGGGGTCGTAAGCGCCCTCGTGATCCGAGGCGATGTCGATCGTGCCGCTTTTGATCCCCGCCGAATCGGTTTTCAACGAGACCTGCTCGACCGTCGCGCCGCCGCCGACGAGGTCCGCGCCGGTCACCGTCCCGTCGACCACCGAGCCGGTGATCTGGTAGTCCAGGTCGTCGGCGCCGGCCTGGTAGGCCGGGTCGGACGGGTCCTCGACCGGAGCGACGTTCTCCATCGAGACCGAAACCGAAGCGTTCGAGCCGACGAGCACCTCACCCGGCGAAGGGCTTACGGACGTGGATTGCTTGGAGGGGAGCTTGTAATCGGCCACGACCGGCAGGTGATCGCTGGCGCCCATGAGTTCACGCGGGACGATGGCATACCCGTAGATCGGGTCTTCCTCGATACCGAAGGTGTGGTACGAGGTCTCCCCGCCGCTGCCGCTTTCGTCAACGAGGTCCATCCCCTGCCCGTCGACGAGCATCGTGCCGGGGAACTGGTAATCCAGCCTGCCACCCGGTGAGCCGGAGGAATACGTCGAGGTGAATAAGTCCTCCGCACCGTCCAGCGGGTCGACGGACTGGCTCTTCGGGCCGTACATGTAGAACGACGTGTCCCAGGCTTCGAGCATCACGCCGTAGCCCGGCTCGCCGACGGGGTCCGGCCCTTCGGTGAAGTTGAAGTCGCCGAGGTAAAGAAGGTTCGGATTGCTCACGCCGGTGGTGACGGACTCGGCGAAGGTGCGCAGGTTCCTGGCCTCGGTCTTGCGGGTCTGGTTGTACGGCGGGCCGTACGCCTTGAAATGGACGTTGAACAGGTACGCGTCGGCGGTGCTTGAGGAGTACCCCACCGGCCTGAACTTGCCCATGTGGGCGTGGCGGGTGCCGATGTCGGTATGGGCGGTACCCAGCAGTTGGACGGTATCGGTGTTGTAGACGTAGCCCTGGGTGTTGTACCCGTCGCCGTAGGCGCAGTTGACATAGCTGTAGGAACTCGTCGAATAGATGTTGTTGAGCATCTGGGCCATGTACTGCGTCTGGTACGGGCTGCCGAGGTCGACTTCCTGGACGGCCAGCACGTCGATGGGCCTGCTCATGCCGTTGACCTCCTCGTCGCCCATGGCCTGGAGGACGACGGGCCAGTCGGTATCGCCCATGCCGTAGGGTTCTTTGTGGCAGTTGTAGGTGACCATGCGAAGCTGCGCCGTCGCCGAGGTTGCCAGCAGCAGGAGGCAAACCGCCATCCATGCCCCCGACCGTCCGATTCGCGTGTTGTTCCATTGCCGTGCCATGACGCACTCCTTTCACGGGGTCTCGTTCGTTTGTTCCGCCCGGACGCCCGGGCGCAGACCTCCCCGCAGACAGGTTGCCGGAGGAGAGGCCAGGTTGGTCTCCCCGTCGGGGGAGAAAAGGCACAGGGGAGCGGTCAGACTCCCCTGCACCAGCTCATTGCATGGGGCGGCTTATGTAGCCGCAGACAAAGGGTCGGTTACCGACGGATGCGACGGCGAAGCATCGCCACCGCGCCGAAGCCCAGCAGGGCCATGCTCGTCGGTTCGGGAATCAGGTTCCGGGCCAGGTCGGCCGGCTGGTCCATGGTGGCCCAGGGGTCGCCGATCTGATCCATCGTGTTTCCCCAGGGCTGGCCGGTCAGGCCGGTGTACTCGCCGGGGGCCACTGCCGGAGCACCGGGATTGGAGTCTTGGGGGAGGGAACTGAAGTTGGGCATATCATCTTCGTTGCCCCACTCGCCTTCCCACGTCCCGTAGCCGATCAGCGTCCCGTAGCCGGGGTCGCCGAAGACGGCCTCGCCGGGATCGTCGCCGTTGGTGGTCCAGGGCATGTTCCGGTCGGTGAAGGGAGTACCCTGGGCGGCACCGTTGTCACCGGCGACGTCGCCGGCATCCCAGGCGCCCACGCCGTAAACCAGTGCGCTCGGATCTAGAGTGGTGTTCTGGCCCGCCGCGACTTTCGAGCCGTAGGTCTTGAGTTGCGTCCCCTCAATGTGAAAACCCTTCATGGGGGTAGCGCCAAAAGAACTCAGCGGGTGATAGCTCGTGACGCTCGTGATGTTGCTGCCCAGCAGCTCGACACTGCTGAACTGCAGCCCCGCATCGGCCAAGGGAACGTCGGGGTCGATCACGGTGTTGTCCGGATAGTCCCAGTTCGTCCGGGCGTAGACCTCGTAGGTCCCGTCGTCGTAGACGTCCAGGGTAAACTCGATCGGGATGGCCCAGGCGCCTGCGCTGAGCAGGCCGATCATCATCATTGTCAACAGTTTCTTCATTGCTTGTACTCCTTCTTGCTTGCTTGGTTGCGTTTTCCAGTTACGTTTCCCCGTTCGTTGCGGATGAACCGTTCATCCGCGCGGGGTCGGTACAGCATCGACTCGTCACACAGCACGCCTTGCAGGACACGACTCATGAAGCGTTCGCGGAACTCCGGACGGACAGCCGGAGTCGGGGGGTCTCAGTGGATTCAGCCGTTCCGGCGTTTCCGGCGGATCAGCGTCGCCAGCCCGCCGATGCCCAGGACGGCCAGGGTGCCGGGCTCGGGTGTCTGGGTGACGGCCTGGGGGGGGGTCCATTCGGTCGGGCAGGCGGGGCTGAAACCGTTCATGCCCGCCCAGAGACCGAAGTCGTCACCGTCGACGTCACCGTCAGCGTCCCAGTCGCCCATCTTGTGGTCCGCACCCGAGGCGGTGCCGTTATTGCTCGCCCAGAAGCCGAAGTCACTGCCGTCGACGTCCAGGTCGATGTCGGCATCGCCTGCGAGGAACTCGCCCGAGGCGACGTCCATGCCGTGGTAGGAGGCGTACTGGCCGTCGACCATGCCCGCAACGTCCGCGTCGGTGACCCAGTTGGCGTCGCTGAGGGCGTCGGGGATCACGCCGACGATGTCGTTGCTGCCGGAGCCGGCGTAGCTGGTGAAGATGAGGTTGCCCTCGCTGTCCATGCCGAACTCGCGCGGCTCGCCCATGAAGTCCCCGCCCATCAGGTTGATGTCGTACTTCAGCGCGATGTCGCCGGTCGCGGGGTCGTAGCTCCACTTCTGGGCCCAGCCGTTGTAGCCCCCGTCGGTGACCATGGTGTAGATGTGCTCGGGGTCGATGGCGGGGTTGTAGAGGATGTCGGTGTACTGCGGGGCGTGGACGTTGCCGTGGGCGGCGATGTAGTGGTTGGTGCTGTCCACGGTGGGGACCATGTCAGTGCCGGCGCCGTTGGGTGCGCCGCCTGTCCCGCCGGCGTGGTCCGTGCCGGCCGGGGTGTTGCTGACGTTCCAGGCGTGGATGTTCGTGCCGTCAAAGAGGACGGCGCATTGGTTGTTGATCCAACTGGTTCCCAGCGTGCTGCCGGAGTTGAGGTAGTCGTCGGTCTTGCGAGGACCGCTGATCGTCGCGCCGCTGCCCGTGCCGGGGTTCGCGCCGGCGTTGTAATCGGCGACGTACCAGCCGTCGAGGTTCGCGTCCCCGCCGGAGGAATCGTACGTCAGGGCGAAGGAGACCTTGGTGTTGTCCGGGCTGACGGACAGGCCGGCCCCGCGATAGGTGCTGCACTGCGTGGGATAGCCTTCCCCGCTTCCGGTACGGTCCGGGTTGCCCTGTCCGGGGCCCGTGCCGTCGGCGGTCTGGTTCTTGATGCTCCAGAGACGCTCCTGGTTGAACGAGCCGTCGGTGGAATAGTTCCAGATTTGACTGCCGGTCCAGGACGAGCCGAAGTTCTGCATCAGCAGGTTGCCGGCCGGGTTGTGGAAGATGCCGTCGCGGTTGTCGAACTCGACGGCCTGCATGAAGCCCGGGCTGCGGGGATACGGCAGCGGGGTGGTCGAGCCGTTGCCGACGCCGGTGGTTTCGTCCCACTGGCCCAGGTTGCCGTTGGCACCGGCTGCGGCATACCCGAGGCCGTCGCCGGTCGGGTCGTTGCTGGCCCACTCGTAGTCGTAGGCGTCGGCGTCACCGCTGGAGGCATGGCTGCCGTTGGTGTCCCGAACGAGGACCTGGATGTGCTCCATCGGCGTGGGGTACGAGGTTTTCATGTAGTCTACACTGCCGCTGAGGGCGTGGACCGCCTGGTCCTTCTGGATCGGGCTGTTCTGGGCAAAGCCGGCCGTGGCGAACACCGCCACAACCATCAGCCCGGAGATCGTTGTCTTGTACATCATGTTTTCGACTCCTGTCCTGTGTTGTACTTCGTTTGTGTTCGATCCGATTCGATCGGGCACGCGACGCGCGTCCCGGCCTTTCCGCGAAGGCCCGAGCCGAGCCGATTCGTTTCGGTCGGCTCGAGCCGTTCGCGGCACCGACGTCGTGTCGGCTGAATGTCGTTCCTGCGGGCACCATGCCCGTCGATTCTCTGCATTCCCTTGCTCGCGAAGGGATTCCTTCACTGCACCATCCATGATCGATTGCACGTACATCACTCGATTGTGAACTTCTACTCATCACGTTTGCGTATGCCGCTGTCACTTCCCGTCATGGCTCATGAGTCGTGTCCCGAAGGAAGCACACACGCCGGATGAACCGTGGTCGGCCTCATCGCCGGACCACCGGTCCTGCCGCTATCAGGGACTGCCGACCCGCAGGTCGTGCGCACCACCGCCGGGCGGACAGGTCTAGAATTTCGACCGGTTTTTCTGGTGAATCCCGGTCGCTGGTCTGTCGTGTGCCCTCGGCGGCGTGATTGCTCTGGTCCGTTTCCTTTCGCCGTCCCTTGTGGAGCCTTTCTAGTGCAACCGCGGTGCCGCGCAGCTCCGGGAGGCGACTATTTTTTATGTATTGTATTCGTAATCACTTACGTGCATGCCAGGCCGCGATGACCCCCTCGCCCACACAAAGGTGGGGTTTCATTCTGGCGCGCTGGCGCGCCGAAGGGGCACAGTCCGAAAGCCCGTCAGGTTCGCTCAGGGCGGCGGATGAGGGGGGAGAATGTGCGCAAAAAAACCGGCGGGGGGGGGGGATATGGCCCCGCCCCCGCCCGTGGCGCGGGGGCGCGGACGCCCGG
>CAYMAP010000080.1:0-4175 GCA_964388425.1 uncultured Planctomycetaceae bacterium | reverse complement strand
GGCGGTGCATTAGGGCACCGCCACCGCCGATGTCGAAGGGGCCTGAACGCCTGAGAGAGAGATTGTTCCCGTCTCCCCGGAACACCGCAGGCTGCGTTCGGGCTCTTGGATTCAAGCCCGCGGGTTCCGGCGGGGATCCGTTAGTTGTTCCGTTTCCGCTTGAGCAGCGCTCCGACGGCGCCGAAGCCCAGCAGACCCATGGTGGTGGGTTCGGGAACGCAGGTGCCATTGAGGGTGACCGTCGGGGCGTCCCCGTACCAACTGCCGATGCCGGCGTACGTGGCGGCCACGCCGGGCTCGCCCGGGGCGAAGGCCAGGACCAGCTTGCCGTCGTCGATGGAGTCGACGATGGCTGCGACGGCTGCGGAATCGGTGATGGTGTAGCAGTCCGTATCGCCGGTGGCGGTTTCGATGAAGTTGTAGTCCATCAGGTGCGTGCTGTCGCCTTCGATGCTGGACCAGTCGCCGAAGGTGTGGTTGCCGCCTTCGTGGGCCTCGACGTAGTCCGGGGCGAGGTACATCTTGACCTGCCCGTTGGCGGTGAAGCCGGCGTTGGACTGCGTCAGGCAGACGGTGACGGACGTAACGGCGCACTCGCAGCCCGAGCCGCAGTCGGGCAGGGAGACGCCTGTCCATTCGGCACCGGCCCAACTGGCGTAGCTGCCGTGGCTGGAGCCTTCGACGTTAAAGTAGTAGTCGCCGCCGGAGCGCTCCCCGCTGGGCTGGAAGATGCCGTTGCCGTCGCATTGCAACGTCCAACCGCACGAGTCGCCGCAGTCCGCGTACACGCCGGCGGTCAGAAGCAGCACCGCTGCGAGGCTCATCAGGATTCTTGTTTTCATGTCATGTTCTCCTCAGTCGGGGTTGCGGTTGTGAACGGGGTCATTCGCCTCGCCGATCCGGAACCCCGTACCCGGCCGGCGACTTGATTGAGGCGCAACAGACTCTCTGTTCCGTCTGACGATGATCCCATGGACAAAATTTGTCTTGTGTTCTTGTTATGCATTACAGCGCTTGTACATATATGCCTTTGTCTATTCCATAGAATCTCCTTTTTCTGGTCGGGTGGATCGGGTGGGGGACTCTTTGGCGACGGGTTTCCCGCCGTGCTTGGTTCGGTGGGCGGAAGCGAGCCGGTTGGTTTCTCAGGCCGCTGCGCAGGGAGCTTGTTCCCGGCGGCATGATCGGGGGGTATCTTGCGGATCGGGGCGTTCCGATCCCGCCCGCCGGTCAAGTTCTCGATCGACGGCCGGCTGCCGTCCGGGTTGCGTGATGGTCATCAACAACAGTTCCTCGCCAGTCATGGCCTGCAGGGAATGAAAGTTTGACATTATGGGACCCTTCCTGTTTTTTCCTGTATTTTTCTGTATCTAGGATTCCGGATGTGCCGGGTTCCGCCGCGGGGCTCCGTGTCTGCAACGACTGCGACGAAACCTGCTCGACAGCAGGGACAGGGCAAACGCAATGCCAGCCTCGCTTTTTCTCCCGGCCCATCGTCGCAAGTAGCGCAACGAACACAAGAAACCGCTACCGAAACCCCGCCCCGAAAGATTCCTTCCGCTGACCAGGGAGAGGGTTGTTGCTGTTCCGGGTTGAAGCGCACGGGACACCCGGATCATCCAGAACAGCCAGGCGGCACCCCAGTCGCGGGCCAGACACGCGACAAAAACTAAATACAATATTAACACTACCTTTCATACTCCCTTAACAGAAGCAAGGTACTTTCTCATACACTGACTACAGCAAATCCCGTACTTTAGTTGATGTCGGCAGTGGCAGTTGCTTTTTCAGGAGGGTCTGCCCGGACGCCCGTAAACAGTGTGACGACCCGCGAGATGCCCCGTATTGCATCGACGAACACAAAATATCTGCTGATTCCTTTCAGTCGCCGACCGAACCGTTCTTCCGTGGGGAAGAGGGTTCCGTCAGTCAGGAGTGATGATTGTGGCTTCACCCTCGAATCGTGAAAAACCGCCATTCATTGGAACGTCCCGAATCACGCAGAAGCTCCTGGAACTCGTAGACACAGCCGCGGAAAGCCACTGTACGGTGCTGATCGAAGGCGAGAGCGGTACGGGCAAGGAGCTGATCGCCCACCGTCTTCATCAACACAGCCCCCGCCGGGACAAGCCGTTCATTCCCGTCAACGCCGCCAGTATCAGTTCGGGACTGTTCGAGAGCGAGTTGTTCGGACACACGAAAGGGGCGTTCACCGGCGCGGAAAAGACCACGCTGGGCCTGGCACGATGCGCCGACGGGGGGACGTTGTTTCTCGACGAAATCGGCGAGGTCCCCCTGTCGATTCAGCCCAAGCTGCTGCGTCTGCTCCAAGAGGGCGAATTGATCCCCGTCGGCTCGACGCAGCGCCACCACGTGGACGTCCGGTTCCTGTCCGCGACCAGCCGGGACCTTCCCGAGGAAGTTCGTCAGGAGCGATTCCGGGGCGACCTGTTCTTTCGACTCAGCGTGGTGCGCATCTACATCCCTCCGCTCCGAGAGCGTCCGGACGATGTCGACGCGTTGCTGGACTATTACCTCCGACGCTACGCGGAAAAATACGAGGCATCGCCCATCCGGCTCACGGGAAAGGTCCAGACCATGCTGCGCGAACACAACTGGCCGGGGAACGTGCGCGAACTGGCCAGTTGGGTCGAACGGCTGTACGTCCTGAACATTCCCCCGGAGGTACTGGCCTGCTCGCTGGGGATGGACGGCTTCCAGCCGGAGGGTACAACCTCCCGAAAACAGCCCATGACTCTCCAGGAAAGCGAATGCGAGGCGATCCGGACCGCTTTGAAACAGACCGAAAACAACCGCTCCCAGGCGGCCAAGCTGCTGAATATCGGGCGTGGAACCCTGCTTCGAAAAATCTCCCAGTACAACATCACGGACGTTTAGATGCGCCTCGCGCACCAGCATGATACAATCCGCTCATCGCTCATGGCTCCAACGATCTCTCCCGCGATGCGGATATCCTGACAGACAGCAACTTAGAGTCGTTCGTCAGTAAAATCGAAGCGCCTGGTATTGCTTTTGCATGACGGCCATCGAAAGGCGACCGCGAGACGAACTAGAGCAACGAAACGGATTGAGGCTCGCCGATTTTGCCGGTCCGGTCCATGCCGGCCGGCGCCGCGGCCCGAAGACAGGCGGCCGGTCAATCGTAAGTTGCTCCGAACCCACGACGGGCACGGAATGCCCCTTCTCTAGATAAAGGATGAGAATGATGGCTGATCGTATGATGTCCTCGTTAAGCGAGGATCACCTGCTTTCTCTGATGCTGCTGGGCGGGCGATATGCGTTGCACCATATGCGTTCGGAATGGTCCAGGCGTACCGGAGAAGACCAGGCTGATTCCTCTTCTGCCAAACTGACATTCACCCCGGAACCGACCGATCCGGACGCCCCGCATGCCGAGGTGATGATGGCGTGACCGCCGGGGTATCGCTCGTGACCGTCAAGTGCTGCTGGCTGCGAGGCCGTCGGGCGCGGGCCTCCGTCCGCTGCTCGCCGGGAGGCGTCGCGGGCGGCGATCAACCGGCCCAGAGTTCAGCCGGCGGCGCCGGCCGGGCCAGCATCGACATCGCATCTTGCCATTCCTGCGGCGACATCGGTCCCAGCAGCAGCGGAACACCTCGCGACCGCACGAACACTTCCATCGCCGGATCGGGCTTTTCCGTGTACACCGCCAAGGATCTCGTCTCACCGACCACCAGTGTTTGCAACAACCGCGCCGCCACCACCGGATAGCATGTCGCGTCCAGCAGTACGCTGTGAACACCCCGGTCGAGTACCCGGTGGACCGGAACCTGGCCCTGGACAGCCTGAATCACGCCGATCCGCATCTCCGGGCCCAGATACCGGTTCACCTGCACCAGCAGGGAGTCGCTCGGGTTCAATAAAAGCAACCCGTCCGGAGAGTTCATCGTTTCTTCCATTATTGCACCTTGCTGCCTTGATCCTCTACGTATCATAAAATAACCACCGCCTCTGGATGGGAGCGAACCGTGTGCCGAAACCGCCCGAAAACCAGAAAATCTTCTTATTCGCTTCTCCTCCGTGAGTTACGGCGATTATAATTCCCTCGAAAGCCTGTCGACGAGACAAACGTGATGTATCAGTTCGACGCGCATGAAGATCAGATTAAAACATCGTCAAGAAATAATTAAAGTTTA
>CAYMAP010000079.1:0-11464 GCA_964388425.1 uncultured Planctomycetaceae bacterium | reverse complement strand
ACCAGCGGCCTCCTGCTCCCAAAGCAGGCGCTCTGCCAAGCTGAGCTACGCCCCGGTGCGTGGGAAATGCGAATGCCGAAATACGAAACAAACACATCATTCATGTCGGTTACAAAACGGCAAGGGAATCGGGCGTTGTCGTATGCGCCGAGGACCGTTCTGTTTCAATCCGTAATCCAAAATCCGCAATCGGCAATGATTCGTCCCGATTGTCCCATGCCGGGCGGGATTCGTCAACGGCTATGGCAGATTGCGGATGCGGCCGAGGTCGCCGGTGGCGGCGGCGAGTAAGACCGAGCCCATGTACTCCTCGACGTCCCGGGGCGTCAGGGGGATGGGCATATTCTTGAGTTTGGAGGCGAGGGCGGGGTTTTTTGCGGCCTGCAGGCAGCGTGGGATATGGGTTTCGGCGTCGAAGCCGGACACGTCGGCGAGGGAGGTGGGGAAGCCGATGCGTCGGCAGAGGGTCTGGAGAGCGGAAGCGACGGCCAGGCCGAGGTCGCGGCCCTGCAGGTCGTTGGGGTCGGCGTCGGTGAGGCCGGCTTGGCGGAGGAGATCGGCGACCGGTCGGAGGCGGCCGGTGATGGCGGGCGCGAAAAAGACGACGTAGTAGGGTTCCATGACCGCGCACGCCCGGCCATGGGGCAGCAGGTCGACCATCGAGAAGCTCGTCAGGTGCGCTCCGTTGGTTCCGCCGATCATGATGGCGTATCCGCCGAGGTCGGTCCCCAGGCCGACGCCTTCGCGCGCGTCGAGGTCGTTTCCGTCGTCGACGGCGGCCTGGAGGTGCCGGACGATCAGTTCGATGCCGAGCAGGCAGGTCTCGCGGGCGGTTTCGGCGCGCGTTTCGGGGATGCCCATCCAGACTTCGAGGCAGTGGGCGAGTCCGTCGAGCGCGCCGTCCATGGTGAAGCCGGGCGACATGGAAGTCGTCACGGCGTAGTCGAACAGGGCCAGCGACGGGGTGAGGGCGTCGTCGATGAGGAGCAGTTTCTGGTTCGTGGCGAGATCGGTGATGTTGGAATACTTCGTGAGGTGGGCGGCGGAGCCGGCGGCGGTCTGGAGGGCGAGCATGGGCGGCAGGGCTCGCCCGGCCTCGCGGAGCATGCGTGTGACGTTGCCGACGCCGAAATAGGTTTCGAGGTCGTCGTAGCGGTCCCGCAGCGTTCGAAAAGCAAGGGCGGCCTTGGCGGCGTCGAGGGTGCTGCCCCCGCCGAGGCAGAGGACCCCGGCGGGGTTCTGTGCATCGAGTTCGTCGGCGAGTCGGAAGACGTCATCGCGCGGGCTGTTGGGGTCCGAGCCGGGGATGAACGGCCCGGTGCGCTCCACGCCGGCGGAGGCGAGGGCGCGGTTGACTGCCTGGCGGAGGTCCCTGCCCCAGGGCTTGTCCACCCCGCCGGTGATGACGGCGAGGTCGCTGCCGTCGGCGAGTCGCTTCGCGAGCGGTTCGAGCCGGTCCATGCAGCCGATCCCGAAGGCGAAGCGGTCGCCCTTGAAGTGCTTCAACAGTTCCGTCGCGTGCTGTCGCTGGTCGTCGGTGGGCATGGAATCAGGATACGTCCGCAGGCGAGGGAGAACAAGGAGAGGGAATTGTCGATGTCGGATTTCGGAGTCAAGCCGAACAGAGTTCATTTCGCAGGCGGGAGGATGCCAGGGGCGGAAACAGTCAGCACGATCGGGTGCAGCAAGGCTCTCGGCAGGGTATGCACGGAGTGGCGTATTATGACGGCGAGGACTTTGTCGGCAGGTACTCGACGACGGTGAAGCCGTCGTACTCGGCGAGGGTCTTGCCCTGCCAGTGGTCTCCAAAGGGCGGGAAGCGGACATCGCCGATGTGCCTGCCCTTGACGTGGGAGAGGATCATCCGCTCGACCAGTCCCCGCCGAAGGGCCAGTTCGTAGAGTTCCCGCCCGCCGCAAATGAAGACTTCCTCGACGAACTCCGGGAACCGCCGTTTGGCTGTGCGTACGGCCAGCTCGATCGTGTCGACGAAGTGGGGCCCCTCGGGGTCGGACGCGGCGACTCGCTCGGCCCAGAGCGCGGGTTGGCGCGTGACGACGAAGTTGACCCGCCCGTCGAGGACGCTCCGT
The DNA here is from genome assembly GCA_964388425.1 of uncultured Planctomycetaceae bacterium. Lineage (GTDB taxonomy): Bacteria > Planctomycetota > Phycisphaerae > SM23-33 > SM23-33 > CAYMAP01. The sequence continues at coordinate 9,374 of CAYMAP010000079.1, read as the reverse complement.
CCCGCGAAGCCCTCCCAGGTCTTTCGGCCCAGGATGACGGTATGGTCCATTGTGGTCCGGCGGAAATGCTGGAGGTCTTCCGGCAGGTTCCAGGGCATGCCGGCGCCCTGCCCGATGAGGCCGTCCTCGTCCAGCGCTGCGATCAGGTTTATCATGGCGACAGGGTATCGATCGTCGGGCCACGGGTCAATTCGTTGGTTTCAGCCCCGGATGTCGCCGACGGACACGGCCCGGTAGGGCGCGTACTTGCCGGGCTTGCCTACGCAGACCGCCCCGGTCGGGCAAAACGCAAAGCAGCGCTGGCAGGCGATGCAACAGGGGCCCAGCGTCGGACCGGCGGAGGTCCGCTCGATGTTGCCGACGGGACAGAGTTCCGCACACAGTCCGCACTGCGTACAGCGGTCGGAGGCGATGCGGATCGGTGAGATCCGGCGGGCGAACTTCCAGGTCAGCTTCCACCGGGCTGTCCAGTTCACGAACCGCTGCCAGCCCGAGTTGCCCGCCCACTGCGCCCGATCCTCGATGAGTTCCCCGGCAAAGGTTCTCGCCTCGGCGAGCCCGGCTTCGAGCACCTGCCGGTTCTTCCGCGGATCCAGAGACTTCTGAAGAAAATTGTTCGGCATGCGGATTTCCCGCGCACCGATCGGACGATATCCCTTGTCGGTCAGAACATCCCGCATCGGCCCGACGATCCCGCCGGAGATCTTCGCCAGCGTGTCGACCAGGAAGACTTCCGTGCCCTCGACGGCCGGGAGTTGTTCGACAAAATCCCAGACCGGCGGGTAGGTGCCCTGGCAGGCGACGGTGGCAGCGATGCCCAGCGTGTGCGACGGATCGATCGCCCGCGGGTCGCTGTCCTCGATCCGGCCCGTCCAGACGTTCAGCCCCGCAGTGCGGAAGACCTCCTCCATCGCCCGGACAACCCGCAACGTGTTACCCGTCCCGCTGAACCAGTAGATGTCCACGTCGTTGAGCATGGCGACCGTCACACCGAGATCGGCATTTTGATGGGCGGTTCGGGGTGGTAGTCGATGATGTCGAAGTCCCCAGGCTGGTAGGAGTAGATATCCTGCGCTTTGCGAAGGCAGAGCTTCGGCGAGTCCGGCTTGGGCCGGGCGAGGTATTTTTCGACGGCTTGGATCTGATCGAGGTAGATGTGCGTATCGCCGGTGTTGTGGACGAACTCCCACGGCTCACAGTCGGACTGCTGGGCGAGCATGTAGACGAAGGCGGAGTAGAACTGGATGTTGGCAGGGACGCCGACGGGGTAGTCGGCCGACCGTTGCGTGAGCATGCCGCTCATGCGTCGGTCGGCGTCGATGTAGACCTGGAAGGTGTAATGGCAAGGCGGCAACCGCATCTGATCGAGCTGGTTGGGGTTCCAGTAGCTGACCAGCAGGCGCCGGCTGAAGGGGTTGTTGCGGATTTCCTCGATGAGGTATTCGAGTTGGTCCGCCCCGCCGGTTTGGGTCGCGTAATCGCCGTCGAAGTGTCGCATCTGGAAGCCGTAAACCGGCCCGAGTTCGCCCTGCGCGAAGCCGTGCTGCTGCTCGAAGTCGCGGTCGACCCAGGGCGTCCAGAACTTCGCGCCGAGTTCGACGAGGTCGTTGTTGTTGCTGCTGCCGGACAGCAGCCAGATCAGCTCAGCGAAGACCGCGCGGGGCCAGAGTTTTCGTCCGGTCACGAGGGGGAAGTGTTCGTCGATGCGGTAGCGCGTCTGACAGCCGAACAGGCTCAGCGTTCCCGTGCCGGTGCGGTCCGGGCGTTTGACGCCGTTCTCGAGAATCTCCCGCAGGGTCCGGTCGTAGGCATCCATGATGTAGGGCATGGTGCGATTCCTTTCAGCAGCATTGTACGATTGCCTGGCAAAGCCGATCAAGCAGCGTCCCCGCCGGCTTCCCACGTGGCGAGGAGGTGTTCGTAGGCGGCGATGGTGGCGGCGCGGGTGATTTCGTCGACCTCGCCCCGGCCGACCCAGTTGTTGCCCAGCGCGACGTATTCGGTCTCCAGCAACCCGCGGAGGTCCGCCGGGCCAAAAGCTTTGTCGTGGGTACGGCGCTGTTCGATCTGCGCGCAGGTCGCCTCAAAGACCTCCTCGTACAGCTTGTCCCGCCAGTCGTTCATCATGGACGTCATCGTACCCCAGCAACCCGCTGGAACCCAATAACAGGAATTCGGGAAACGTCCCTCACGGAGGTCTCTTGGGCCTTCTGTCCCCGACGTTGGCGTCGACGTTGGCGTCGCGCAAGGCAGGACGTGGAACGGTTCGGATCGACGGGACCAGCCTGGTCCGTCGTTGCAAAGGGGCGGCCCGTGCGATACAGTCATCCGCCGAAAGGACCCCCATGCGATACAGCAAGCTGCTCATTCCGACGACGCGCGAGGTGCCCGCTGAGGCCGAAATTCCATCGCATCGGCTGATGATCCGAGCGGGCTTCTTCCGCAAGCTCGCCAGCGGGACGTACGCGTACCTCCCGGCCGGGTGGCGGAGCCTGCGGAAGATCATGCAGATCGTCCGCGAGGAAATGGACGCCGCCGGCGCACAGGAACTCGACCTGCCCTTCATCCAGCCGATGGAACTCTGGGAGAAGACCGGCCGGCGGTCGGATTACGGGCAGACGCTGGGTTGGTTCGTCGACCGCCACGGCCGGGAGAACGTCCTGGCACCGACGGCCGAGGAGGTCGTTACCGCCGTCGCAGCCGCGGAAATCAACAGCTACAAGCAACTGCCGATCAACCTGTATCAGATCAAGCTGAAGTACCGCGACGAGTTCCGCCCGCGGTTCGGCGCCCTCCGAAGCCGAGAGTTCGTCATGAAGGACGCCTACAGCTTCCACGCCGGCCCCGATTGCCTCCATGCCGAGTACCGCCGGATGTACGACGCTTACCGCCGGATTTTCGACCGCTGCGGCGTGCCGTACGTCATCGTCGAGGCCGAGACCGGCGAGATGGGCGGCAGCGGGTCGCACCAGTTCACCGTCCCCTGCGAGAACGGCGAAGACATGATCGTGTTTACCAGGGACGACTCCTACGCGGCGAACCTCGAAAAAGCCGGTGTCGACGCCGTGCAACCGCCGGCCGACCTCGAAGCGAAGCGCCAAGCCGTCCCGCCGATGGAAAACGTCCACACGCCGGGCGTGGGTAGCATCGAAGCGGTCTGCGACTTCATGGAAACCCAGCCCGCCGAGATGATCAAAACGCTCGTCTACAAGAAAACGGACGGGCGGGTCCTCGTCGCTCTGGTCCGTGGCGACCACGAACTGAACCCGGAGAAACTCACTGGACTGATCGGCAGTGCCGAACTGGCCGACCAGGCAACGATCGAGTCATTGACCGGTGCGGCCGTCGGCTTTGCCGGGCCGCAGGGCTTGCTGGAGAAGCTTCTGCGCGGCGCCGGCCCGGTCAGTAGCAGGGGCGTCTCGGCCCCGTCTGCTCCTGACGATGCTCCTCATCGGCAGGATGCCGCCGCCACTGACGGACAGGATGCCCAGGCTACGGGGGTTTTGCTGATCGATCCCTCCGTGGCCGCGATGGTCGAGGGTTCTACGGGCGCGAACGAGACGGACCACCACGTCCGCCACGTCGTGCCCGGGCGGGATTTCCCGCTTCAAGGCGAGGGTGTGGTGGTCGCCGATCTCCGCAATGCCGTCGAGGGCGACACCCGCGACGGCAAGCCGTTACAGTTCAAGCGCGGCATCGAGGTCGGGCAGGTCTTCAAACTTGGCACGAAATACTCCCAGACACTGGACGCGACGTTCCTGGACGAGGACGGCCAGACACACCCCTGCCTGATGGGCTGTTACGGCATCGGGATCAACCGGATTCTGGCTTCGGCGATCGAGGCCGGCCACGACGAGAACGGCTGCATTCTCCCGGCGAACATCGCGCCGTGGGAGGTGCTGGTGATTCCCCTGAATAACGATCAAGACGACGTCCGGCAGGCAGCCGATACAATCTACAGAGAGCTGCTCGCCGCCGGTGCGGACGCGCTGCTGGACGACCGCGACGAGCGGGCGGGCGTGAAGTTCAAGGACGCCGACCTGCTGGGCGTGCCCCTGCGGGTGGTCATCGGCGGGCGGGGGCTGGCCAACGGCGTAGCCGAGGTCAAACGCCGTACCGACGAGAAACCCACCGACGTGCCCCTGGGTGAAGTCCATGAAACGGTCATGACCATCCTGATGGAACTGCGAGAACCGCGAACCTCAAGACAGGAGTAAATCATGCTCAATCACGCCTCCTCGCGAATCGTGCTTTGCATTCTGGGCCTGCTGGCCGTGGGCATCGCCGGCTGCCAGGTCGTCCACGTCAAGGACACCCAAGGCGACCCGGTCTTCTGGGCGGACGTGGCCACCAGCGTCCAGGGCCAGAAGGACAACCCCTTTCCCGTCAAGACCGACCTGCTGGGCAACGCGACGCTGATGATGTCACAGGAACCGTCCGGGACGGCCGAGTACATCACCGTCCGCAAGGAAGGATACCTCCCGGCCAAGATCGTCCGGCCTGAGGGCGGGACCGCGGAAGTGACCCTGCGGGCGGCTCCGAATGCCCAAAAGAAAAAATAAACGTCGTAACCGCGTCTTGGATTTCCTGGCCTACCTCGGGTTGCGCGTCTTTGCGATGTTCGTCCACATCTTTCCCGTCGAGACGAACTATCGCACGGCCCGGTGGATCGGGGAGATGCTCTGGCGGTTCGACCGCCGGCATCGCCATCGCGCGATGGAGCACCTCCGTTTGAGCTTTCCCGACTGGCCGGAAGAAACACTCCGCCGCGTCGCCCGCCGGTCCATGCGCAGCATGATCTACCTCGGGGTCGAGGTTCTTTTCACAACACGGCTGATCACCCCCGCGCGATGGCGGCGACACGTCCGGCTGGTAAACATGGACGAAACCATCCGCCTGCTGCTCCGGCAGAACACCGGGCTGGTCATGCTCACCGGACATTTCGGCAACTGGGAGGTCGTCGGCTACACCGTCGCCGCCCTGGGATTCGCCAACTACGCCGTCGCCCGCCGGCTGGACAACCCCTACATCGACCGCTACATCCTCGGGGTCCGGCAGAAGGAGGGGATGACGATCCTGGACAAGCGGGGCGCGACCGCCCAGGCCCCGGACCTCCTCGACAACCGCCAGGCCGTCAGCTTCATCGCCGACCAGGACGCCGGGCGGAAGGGGCTGTTCGTGGATTTTTTCGGCCGACCGGCCAGCACGTACAAATCCATCGCCCTGCTGGCCATGCACCACCGCTGCCCCGTCGTCGTCGGCTACGGCAAACGTCTCAGCGAGAGCTTCGACTTCGAGATCGGCATCGCGGACGTGATTCACCCCGCCGACTGGGCCGACGCCGATGACCCCCTCCGCTACGTCACCCAACGCTACACCACCGCACTGGAAAACGTCATCCGCACCGCACCGGAGCAGTATCTCTGGGTCCACCGCCGATGGAAGCACCGCCCCAGAGGCCAGCAGCCCGGCCCGGACGGGATCGCGTAGGTGCCTGCCGACCACCTCACACGAAGGGGTTGTGGGCCTTTTCCTCTCCCACGGTTGTCGACGGTCCGTGCCCGGGGTAGACGCGGGTCTCCTCCGGGAGGGTCAGCAGGTTCTCACGGATGTGGGTCAGGAGTCGTTCGTGGTCGCCGTCGGGGATGTCGGATCGGCCGATGTTGCGGGCGAAAAGGCTGTCGCCGGTGAAGACAACGGCTTTGGCGGGGCAGTAAAAACTCACGCCCCCGGGGGTATGCCCCGAGGTGTCCAGGACCTTCCAGGCGAACCCGTCCAGTTCCAGCGACTGGCCCGGTTCGAGGAGGTCGTCGGCATCGGGCGCTTCGATGCCCATGAGGAACGTCGCCGAGAGGTTGCGTTCGGGACTTTTGAGCATGGGCTCATCGGCGCGCGGGCAGGCCAGCCGGGCGTCGGGAAAGTGCTGCTTCAGGTATTCCACACCGCCAATGTGGTCGCCGTGGCCGTGGGTCAGGAGGATGCGTTGCGGAGCCAGGTCGTGGTCGCGGAGGTATTCGAGCATGGGCTTGGACCACATGCCGACGTCGATCAGCCAGCAGTCCTCGCCCGAGGCAACGGCGTAGCTGTTGGTCTCCAGCGGACCGAGGGGGATGCAGTGGATGCTCAGGGACATGGCGTTATCGCCCGAGATGAGCGTTGATGATCTCGGCGACGTCGCAGGTGCCGGTTTCGCTGTCCTCGGCAAGCCCGACGATCTTACGCTCGCGGACGGCGCTTTCGGGCGAGTCGCTGGCGTGGGCGCCGTTGCGCATGAGGTCGCGGCCGAAGTCACTGCGGACCGTGCCGGGCTCGGCCTTGGACGGATCGGTCGAGCCGAGCACCTCGCGAACCTTCTCGACGGCGTCGATGCCCTCGTAGAGCATCGCGAGGCAGCGGGCGTTGCTGGCGGAGGCCTTTTCGGCCTCGGGAATCCTGGCGGGGTTCATGCCGGTCATGTACTCGACGATGCGGTTGAATTCGCAGGTGGCGTTGCGTTCAGCGAAGAGGCCGGCAACCTGGTCAGCGTCGGCCTCGGTGAAGTCCCAGGCAAAGGCGTCGTGGAGGCGGTCGTAGACCGTGTTCGAGACGAGGAACTTGAGCTTCCTGACGAAGAGGTCTTTCAGCGGGCCGTAAAACTCCTCGCCCTGGGCGACGGTCATGTTGAACAGCTTGGTTCCGACGATCCGCAGGCCGGTGAGGCTGAAGGTGTCGATGATGTTGCCTGGCTTTCGGCTGCGTCGCTCGAAGTTGTCCGGCTTGAGCATCACGAGGGTGATCTCGGGGTCCTTGTTCTCGCCGTAGTCGATACGGTTGGTCAGGACCCCGCCGTCGGACATGGCGAAATCGGCGAAGAGTTTGAGGTGCTCGCGGTTGAGGTCGGGGTCGGGGCTGGTGATGACGGCCGGCTCGAAGTAGTGGATCTGCCCGGTCTCGTCGCGGATGAAATCGCCGAAGGTTCCCCGGATGGTGTCGCCGACGGGGTGCTCGGTGAACGAGCCGATTACGTCGTCCTTGAGGTGTCGGCAGGCGTTCTCGCCGCGGAACAGCAGGAGCATGCACCTCGGCAGCATGCCGTAGGGGTTGTCCTGGCGGAGGTGGCGGTCGACGTAATCGTGCCAGGCCCGCTCGATGGCCGGGTCCATGCCTGCGGCGCAGAGGACCTGCTTGTAGGCGTCGAGGAATTCATTGCCGAAGACGTACATGCGGGTGGCGACGAATTCCAGCTTCGCGTGAGCCAGCAGTCGCCCGATGATTCCACCGGTGCGGCTTTTGTACAGGCTGTAGGGCGTGATCAGTGCATAACCGAGTTCTTCACTCACGGCGTGCTCCTTATGCTCGTGGGGGGTGCGGTGAAGCAGAAACGATAGCAGACCGGCTGCGGCGTGGGAAGGGGGAAATGCGGGGGACGGCGGGTAGTATTACCAGCCGGCCTCGGCGTCCGTCAGGGCCAGCAGCCCCAGTGCGGTGGAGATGACCTCGCCGCGTCTGAGGCACCGCCAGGCTCCGTCGGGAGCCTGATTCCGCAGGAGACTTTCCGAGACCTGCTCGAAGGCGTCGACGTGGCCGATGCGTCGGGAATCCAGCGCGCGGACAAGCCGAACCAAACCAAAGAACAAGCTCGGCGGATCGTGGTACCCCCCCTCGTCGAGGTGACTGCCCAGCCAGGCCAGGTCTTTGCGAATGGTGGAGTTGCGCATGGCGAGGTTCCGGTCGCGACCGATGGCGGCGCTGGCGACGAGCAGGCCCCACGTCCGGGCGATGCGCGTGAAGTGGGCGTCGACGGAGGCGGATTCGTCGGGATCGACCTCGCGATGCGGGCGGAAGCGTGCGTAGGCGGGGAGCAGTCTGGCCCAGAGCGTCCCCGGAACGTCCAGGCCCAGTCGTTCCGCCCGGGCCAGGGCAAAGGTGGCGTACTGCGTCCAGAGCAGTTCCGGCCGGGCCGATGCGTCGGGGCGTAGAGTCTCGGCCCATCCGCCCTCGACCGCTCCGTTCAGCAGGGCCTGGACGTCGCGCTGGAGCGGTTTGGCGTATCGGCCCTGGACGTCCCGGACGGTCGCGGCGAGGCAGCAGCAACGCAAGGCGACGGCGGCGGTGCGGTCGGTGTCCAGGTCGGCCAGGACGTCCAGCGACTCTCCCAGCCGGGGACTGTCGGCGCGGATTCCGCTTTTGAGCAGGGCAAGAGACGCCAGTGCGGTGGCGGCGGGGGCGTCGAGCCGACCGGGCGGTTCCTTCGGCCCGGGCTGCCAGAGGCCCGTGGGCTCCCGGCGGGCCTGGAGAAACTGCCGCGCCCGGCTGACCGCCCGCCCCGTGCCGGGTGGGGCGAGCAGGACGGTCCCGGCCGGTGCGATGGCCCAGTTGCCTTCGGCGGGCGGCCTGGCCAGGAGCTTGTGCAGTGTCCGCCAGCGATGCTCGGCCCGGTCGCGGAGCGGACCGGCCGATGCCCTGCGGAGAATCTGTTCCTGCCAGGCCATCTCCCGTCCGGCAAGGGCGACGCGCTGCTCGACCGGTGCGGCTGTGGCGAGTAGGGCCAACCAGTCCGCGAACGAAGCGGCGACGGGTGCGGGCAGAGCCTTCGGCCCCCGCGCGGCGAGCTGGACGAAGGACCGCCAGGCCGGCGGGAGGTCCGCCGACAGCGCCTCCTCCGCGCCGGCGGGGTCGTCGCAGGTAAGCAGCAGGACACGCACCAGCCGAACGCGCCGCTCGGTGTCACCAGGATGACGGTCGACCGCCTGCTGGAGGGCGCGGAGAGTCCGCCCCCGTTCGATGAGGCCCGGAAGCTCCCTCAGCAGAGGCTCGATGGCCAGCCGATCCGCAGGACTTATCTGCCCGCCCAGCGCCAGGGCCTGTCGACAAAAGGCCTCGGCAAGATTCTTCTCGCCCGCCCGGGCCTTGGCCCGAACCAACCGAACCGTCCGCTCGATCAACAATCGGCCGGCGAGCCGTTTCTCCAGGCCCGTCGATCGCCGGTAGAGGACTTGCCCCAGGGCCACCGACCTCTCGAGCGCCGCCATCCGCAGGGCCGGGCACCGCCGGGCCTGACGGTCCAGGGCGGCCAGCGCGAGATACGGAAAGTCGGATCCGGCGAGTTCGACGGCGGCGGCGGCCCGTTCGGCGACCTCCACCGCCGGGGTCGCGGGCCGACGGGCACGTTCGAGCAATTCGCGGGCGACTCCAAGGTCGTCATCCCGAGCGGCGGTGGCCCGGACCTGCTCGATACGCTCCGGCCAATCCGCCCGGACCGGGACTCCGCCGGCCAGCACCAGTCCGATCAGCACCATGGACCACCCGCGACTCATACTCCGATTGTAACGTGTTCGGCCCGGGCTGGGAACTTTCCCGGCGGGCGGGACGTTGCTACAATACGATTTTCACGA
>CAYMAP010000078.1:0-11478 GCA_964388425.1 uncultured Planctomycetaceae bacterium | reverse complement strand
CCCCAAAACGGTCCTCCCAGCGTGTTCTTGGCAGTTCTGAGGGAGGCGTCAAAAAACCCGCCGCTACAACACAGGACTTTTAGCATGAACCCAACTCGCCTGATCGTTTCCGTCGTACTGATTTTTCCGGCCCTGCTGCTGACCGTCCCTGGTTGCCTGGAGGAAGACAAGTCCTCCGAGGCCTCCGGGATTCCCCAGTCCGATGCGAACAGCGACCTCGCAAAGCAGCTTCGCAAGGTCATCGATCAGTCCATCCAGGCCACCAATGGCAAGAACGCCCAGGCCATCCTCGCGACCATCCACCCCGACAGCCCCGCCCGCAAGACCACGGCCGACGCCTTGGAGCAAGGCCTCCAGCAGGCGCCGGTGACGATGGAACTCGTCGACTTTCACGCCATGGGGGGCGACGAACTCTACGCCGTCGCCCGCGTCAAGCAGAAGGTCATCCCGACCAACCCCCGAGCGCCCCGCGAAGCCGTACTCGAGGTCATCCACATCTTCCGCCGGGACGGTCAGGACTGGAAGTTCTGGGCCACCCAGCAACTGGACCTGGAGACCGTCGAACGACCCGCCGCCACCCAGCCCGCCCGTCCCCCCGAAAACAGCATTATCTACATCCCTCCCGCCGCCGCAGGCGGACAGAAGTAGCTCCGCGTACTGTTATCGGACCCTGCTGAATCCATGAGCAGGCCCCGTAAGTTCCCGCCGAGACTCTCACAATAATCATAAAACATTGAATAATATAATGAAATTTCCTGTTGATTTTTCCGTTGGGCCTGCCTAAGCTGCTGTAGAGTTCGCGGTTGCGTCATTGTTAAGATTTCGTTGTCTTAATATTTGAATATTCTATATTTTGTGTTTGCATCCCAGAAGGCAACACAATATATTGCGTTTTCGCTGGTGATATTCTGGACAACCAGCCGATAGAATACAATGTCAGCCGAAGGTCGAATGCCCGACAGGTGCCCCTCAGTCGTCCTGTCGGGCTTTTCACGCAGAAGAATCGGCTGCTTCCGCGACAATCTGAACGGCTACTGGGAAAACCGCTTGAAGGAGCAAGCAGCGATGTTCGAACGGATTCGAAAACGCAACGGTGAAGTCGTCCCCTTCCGCCCGGAAAAAATCACACGGGCCATCTACAAGGCCGCCGTCGCCTGCGGGGGAAGCGACTACGAAAAAGCCGAGCAACTCTGCCGGGAAGTCCTGGAAATCGCCCTGAACCGCATCGGCGACCAGCTCCCCGAGGTCGAGGACATTCAGGACATCATCGAGAAGGTCCTCATTGAGAACGGCCACGCACAGACCGCCAAGGCCTTCATCCTCTACCGCGAGAAGCGCAAAGGCTCACGCCAGATGAATGCCCTGATCGGCGCGACCATCGAGATGTTCAGCGACTACCTCGACGACCGCGACTGGCAGGCCAAGGAAAACGCCAACACACAGAAGTCCATCAACGGGCTGAACAACTACGTCCGCGAGTTCTTCACCAAGCAGTATTGGCTCAACGAGGTCTACCCCAAGGAGGTCCGCGACGTCCACGAGTCCGGCGCTGCCCACATCCACGACTTGGGGTTCCTCGGCCCCTACTGCGCCGGCTGGGACCTCCGCCAACTGCTCGTCGACGGGTTCGGCGGCGTGCCGGGCAAGTGCGAGTCCAAACCCGCCCGCCACCTCCGCAGCTTCCTCGGACAGATCATCAACTCCACCTTCACCACCCAGGGCGAGTGCGCCGGAGCCCAGGCCTGGAGCAGCTTCGATACCTACTGCGCGCCGTTCATCCGCTACGACGACCTCACCGACGAGCAGATCCGCCAGGCCATCCAGGAATTCATTTTCAACATCAACGTCCCCACGCGGGTCGGCTTTCAGTGCCCCTTCACGAACCTTACCTTCGATCTAACCGTCCCGGCCACCCTTCGCGACCAGGCCGTCATCATCGGCGGCGAGGTCATGCCCGAGAACTACGGCGACTTCCAGGAGGAGATGGACCGTTTCAACCGCGCGTTCTGCGACGTGATGATGCAGGGCGACCGCAAGGGACGCGTCTTTACCTTCCCCATTCCCACGATCAACATCTCCCGCGACTTCGACTGGGACAGCCCCTCCGTCGAGGCCTTCATGGAAATCACGGCCAAATACGGTATCCCGTATTTCGCCAACTACGTCAACTCCGACCTCTCCCCCGAGGACGCCGTCAGCATGTGCTGCCGACTCCGCCTGGACACCACCGAACTCCGCAAACGCGGCGGGGGGCTGTTCGGCTCCAATCCGCTGACCGGCTCGATCGGCGTGTTCACGATCAACCTGCCGCGGATGGGCTACCTCGCCCGGGACCGGGCGGACTTCTTCAGCCGGCTGAAACACCTGATGCAGGTCGGCAAGACCCAGCTTGAAATCAAACGCAAGATCATCGAGGAGCAGACCGAAAAGGGCCTCTACCCCTACTCCGCCTTCTACCTCCGCCACGTCAAGCAGCGGTCCGGGGAGTTCTGGTCCAATCACTTCAACACCATCGGCATCGTCGGAATGAACGAAGCGTTGCGGAACTTCATGGACTGCGACATCACCACCGAGACCGGCCGGGCCTTCGCCGTCGACGTCATGAAGTTCATGCGGGAAGAGCTCCAGAACATTCAGGAAGTCACGGGACACTTCTACAACCTCGAAGCCACCCCTGCCGAGGGCACCAGCCACCGCCTCGCCCGCATGGACAAACAGAAATATCCGGACATCATCGCCGCCGGCAACGGCACGCCGTATTACACCAACTCCACCCAGGCGCCCGTCGGATACACCGACGACCTCTTCGAGGTGATCGAAAACCAGGACGAACTCCAGAGCCTCTACACCGGCGGAACGGTCCTGCACCTCTACCTCGGCGAGCGGATCGAGGACCCGCAGGTCTGCAAACGCCTGCTGCAGAAGATCGTCACCCGTTGCGAAATGCCCTATCTGTCCATCACGCCGACCTTCAGTATCTGCGACGAGCACGGGTACATCCCCGGCGAGCACTTCGCCTGCCCGCAGTGCCAGCGGACCTGCGAAGTCTGGTCCCGCGTGACGGGCTACCTCCGCCCCGTCGAGAATTACAACGTCGGCAAGAAGGCTGAGTATAAGGAACGCAAGAAATACGCACTCCCGGCCGAGGCGGGCCCTGCCGGACCGACCCCCGCACCGGCCAATGCCCCCGAACTGGTCGGGCAGTACCTCAGCGAGCAATCCGCCGAGTGCGCCAACAACTGACCTGTAGCTCAGCCGACCCGGCTGGGATGTTGTGTAACCGAGACGCCTCCCTCAGAACTGCCAAGAACACGCTGGGAGGACCGTTTTGGAGATGTAACTCTATTCTTTGCGTTGACGAATCGCCCTGATGTTCCGTTCCGTCGACTTTTGAGGGGCGCATCAACTGAAAGCCTGTATGAAAACGCGGCATGGCCGTCTCGGCCATGCGTTTGACGGGCATCCTGCCCGCCCAGCGGGCCGGCGGCGCAGGGCCAGGATGGCCCCGCAACGCACCGGCACGATGCCGGTGCCACGAAAAAGAACGGTTTTCTACAGGCTCTGAGAAAGAAAACAGCGTGGGTACAAGCAGCCGCCCTCCGCGATCTGAAAAAAGTATGGGTAAGGATACAACGATGCGCATCACAGGACTGGAAAAACAATCAACGGTTGACTACCCCGGCGAACTCTCGGCCGTGGTCTTCACGCCCGGGTGCAACATGGACTGCTGGTACTGCCACAACCGGCACCTGCTGCATCCGGCTGACGAGGACAGGCTCCACGACGAAGCCGACGTCCTGGACTTCCTGCGTCGCAGACGCCTCCTGCTCGACGCCGTCGTCGTCACCGGCGGCGAGCCCACCCTCCAGAAAGACCTCCCCGACTTCCTCGCCAAGCTCAAGGCCCTGGGCTACAAGGTCAAGCTGGACACGAACGGCACGGCCCCCTGGCTCGTCCGCGACCTGATCGCCCGCGAACTTATCGACTACCTCGCCATGGACGTCAAGGCTCCCCTGAGCCGGTACGCCGACATCGACCGCGCCGGCAACGACACCCGCGCCATCGGCCAGACCGTCGACCTGCTCCTCCAGGGTCGGGTCGAGTACGAGTTCCGAACGACGTTCGCTCCGACGCTGTCGATCGACGACATCCTCGCCATTGCCTTTCGCCTCCGCGGGGCCCGTCGATACGTGCTCCAGCAGTACCGTTCGCCGGGCCGATCGGTCGACCTGTTCGGCTTGGCCGAGCCGCCCGCCCCGCACCCCGACGAGGTCGTCGCCGAGGCCGCCCTCCTGGCCGGCCGATTCGTGCGGCACTGCTCGACGCGAGGCCTGCTCCCCTTGCCCCAGGTCAGGCAATCCACGCCAACGCAGGACCTACACCCGGCTTCGATTCTGACGGCTGAACCTGCCTTCGTTTCGTCACCATAGGATTGTTCGGTCCTTTCTGCTCCGTGCGGGTCGGCGCGTTGCCGGCCACGGGTGTCCAAAACAGCCTCCGCGACGGGTCCATTGCGACAGTGCTCTGCGGTTCAGGCCGGGAGGGTTGTAACGAGTGTGGCGTAGCGGGTCAGTTTGTCTTCGTCGAGGGTCACGCCGAGACCATCGGTTCGCAGGGGTTTGAGCGTTCCTCCGTAGCCGAAGTGCAGCGACCGTCGGCCGGGCGGGAGGTCGTCTTTGAGCAGGAAGCGACCGTAATTGCCCTCGACGAATTGCGGGACTGGCCCGAGTTGGAGCAGGCGTCGCTGAGCGGCGGAGAGCAGGCTGGACTCGCCCACCATACAGCCGAGCGTGAAGGGCACGTCGTGGGCGTCGGCGAGGTGCATGAGTGTAAGCGTCGGCAGCAGCCCGCCGTTCTTGCTGATGCGGAGGTTCCACCAGACGCGCTGCGGTTCGTCGAGAAGGGTCTTGGCGTGGCGGTCGGTGAGGAGGCTTTCGTCGGCCATCAGGGGCAGGGGGCAGTTTCGGGCGAGTTGGAGGAGTTTCCCGGCCGAGCAGAAAACCGGCTGCTCGACGCAGCAGACACCGAATTGGCGGAGTTCTTCGACGCGGTCGGGGGTTTCCTCTTCGGACCAGCCTCCGTTGACGTCGACGCGGAGGGTCGCCTCGCCGCGTTTGATGGGCCTGCGGAGCCGGCGGTGGACGGCGCGGAGGTTCTCGCGGTCGACGTCTTCGCCGAGTCCGAGTTTGAGCTTGAAGTCCCGCAGGCCGAACCACCGCATGAGGCGGAGCCGGCGTGCGGTCTTTCGGGGGCTCTTTGACCCGAGCACGCCGGAGACTCTCGCGTCGATGTAGTTCCGCAGGCGGGCGCGATGGGCGATGTGCTGGAGGATGTCCGGGTCGATGGCGTGTAGATTGTGGAAGATGCGTCGGAACCCGGCGAGGTCGAGTGCGCAGGCCGCGGCGTGTAGGTTCCGGCGGTCTTGACGCGTGGGCAGCTCGCGCGGCAACCCTTCGGCATCGAGCAGGCCCGCGTCCAGGCAGATCGGCCAGAGAATTTGCTCGATGTCGTCAGGGACGGTTTCAAGCGTCTCGCCGGTGACGTAGTCTCGCGGTAGCGTCTCGCCGTAGCCGACGAGCCCGTCGTCGTACTCCAGCCGGCAGAGGATGGACTTGGCGAGGTTGCGTCCTGCGGCGGCGTGGTCAAAGCCACGCATCGGGATCGCCGTGCGGTAGATGTCGAGCTTGACCGGCCTGGGCATGGAAAGAATCCTCGGTCCGAACAGAATACGCCGCGACAGGAGGCAGGACAATACCTCACATGTTGCCTCACACGTCGTGGGACGGCTCTGCAGGAGGGGGGATCTCGGAATTCTCGGATAAGGTCAGCGCCGGTAGAGAATTGTCGTTCTTTCATTGGCCTGACCGAAGGGTGAATCGTACAGTTCTTTCGGCAGGGATCACGGGGTCTGTCTGCCTCCAGAATCACGGCAACGGGAACGCCCCGGCTCAACAGGAGCCCATGTGGCATGACTCCAAAGTCTGAACAAAAGCGATCCTCTGACAGGGCGTTCCGGTCGAGGGGCTTTGGATTGCGTGCCCGGGCGGCGGTCGTGGTCGCCGTTGTGCTGCTGGCGGCATTGGCGGCGGGGATTCACTGGCTCCACAGGCCCTTCAGCGACCTGGCCCGTAAGCAGGACGCCCAGTACGGCCAGCAGCTCGGCAAGACTCTCAGCCTGACGGCTGAGGGATACCTCGAACTGGACTACCGCCAGCGCAGCGAGAAGCTCCGCCAGGTCGTTGGCGACATGGTTCGCTTTCAGCCCGTCCGGTACGTCGCCGTACTCGACAGCAAGGGGCGGGTCCTTGCCTCGGCGACGCGGGACCCGGCCGACCGTCGGTGGCAGAAGCAGCTCTCGTCCATCAGGATCCGCGAATACACCTGTCGCTTCGACGGGTCGGACACGCTCGTGGTCACTCGTCCGATCATCGCGAGGGACAAGGTCTACTGGCAGGAGCGGATCGGTGGGGCGGTTCGGCTGGTGCTGGACGTCCGCGCGACCAATCAGACCCTCGCGGCGACCCGCAAGCAGTTCGTGGGCATCGGCGTGTTCATCGCGGCGTTGGCTGCGGCACTGGGGTATCTGTTGGTCTGGCGGGTGATGGTCCGGCCCATCCGCCGGCTGGCCGGCGTCGCGCTGCAACTGGCCGGTGGCGACTTCGACGCCCGCGCGAACCTCGACCGGCGCGATGAAACGGGCGAGCTCGGCTGGGCGTTCGACCGGATGGCCGACCAGATCGCCGCCATGCGAGCGGACCTGCTTGACCACCAGAAGCACCTCGAACAGACCGTCGCCGAACGCACCGAGGAACTCCGCCTGGCCAACGATCGGCTGCGGGAGGAGATACGCGACAAGGAAGCCTTTCTCCGCGCCGTCAGCCACGACCTCAACGCCCCCCTGCGCAACATCGCGGGGATGGCCACCATGATCGTCCTAAAGCACCGCGACGAACTGTCCGAAGATGCCCTGGCGAGGCTCCAGCGGATTCAGGGCAACGTCGAGAGGCAGTCGGCGCTGATTGACGACCTGCTGGAACTCAGCCGGATTGCCACGCGCGACGAACGACCTGAACGGATCGATATGCGGGAACTGCTCGAAGGGTTGACCGATACCTTCGACTACGAGATCGCTACCCGGAACATCACCGTCAGCCTGCGCGGCGAGATGCCGATCCTCCACGCCGAACCCAACCGCATCCGCCAGGTCTTTCAGAACCTCATCGACAACGCCATCAAATACATGCACCGCAGCGAGGACGGGGCGATCGACATCGCCGCCCGCACCACGCCAAGCGAATACGTCTTTCACGTCACGGACAACGGCCCGGGCATACCGGCCGATGAACAGGAGCGGATTTTCACGGTCTTTCGCCGGGCATCGGCCGAAAACGCTCCGGCCGGCAAGGGCGTGGGGCTTGCCGTCGTCCGTGCCGTCGCCGCCAAGTACGGCGGGCGGGTCCGCGTCCAATCCACTGCCGGACAGGGCACGACCTTCACCGTCACGTTCGCCCGCAAGCAGTGCAGTGCAGCCAGCGTACCGAGGGAATCAAAGCCGAAACGGGAGGTCGCCTGTGAGGCATGACGTGAGCACGGTGGAACTGGCCCTGGAGATCCTGATCGTCGACGACGACCCGGACCACGGCTGGCTGCTGCGGGACGCGCTGGATTTCGCCGGCGTGCTCGCCTGCGTCCACGAGGTCCGATCGGCCGAGGAGTCCCGGGCCTACCTGGACGACCCCGAGCAGTACCCGCCGGACCTGTTGTTCATTGACATCGACCTGCCCGGGCAGGACGGTTTGACGCTGCTGCGAGACCTCCGGGCTGAACCGTTCTGGGCCGGCGTCGGCGTGATCGTCCTGACCGGTCGGCCCGACGCCGCCCTGCAGCGCCGCCTCGCCCGCCAGGCCGGCGCGAACGCCTTCCTGCAGAAAACCGGCGACATCGGACGGACCGTCCGCCTGCTGCGTCGGCTGCTCTGCCCCGTCCGCCGAAAACAACCCAGAGACAAGGTGCCCGCATGACGCCCGATCCCAACCACAAAACCTGTCCCCGATCCCTGATCGTCGACGACGACCCGGACCACGCAGAGCTTCTGGCCGACGCCCTGGCTACCTATTACCAGGTCGGTTCCGGCACGCGGATTACCCGCCAGCACACCGCCCGAGACGCCCTCGCCCAGCCGTTGGCCGAATACGACGTCATCCTCCTCGATCTCCACCTGCCGGACATGGACGGCCTGACGCTGCTGGAACGTGTCCTCAGCCGAGCCGACGTCCCCGTGATCTTCGTCACCGGCGAGCAGGACTTGACCGTCGCTGCCCAGGCCATCGAAGCCGGTGCGCAGGACTACGTCGTCAAGCACGGCGATTACCTGCTGGCCATCCCCGCCATCGTCCAGAAGAACATCAGTCTCCACCGCATCAAGCTCGAACACGACCGCCTTCAGCTCCGCCTGCAGTGGATGCTCGAAGAGCTTAGACAGAAGAACGACCAGCTCGAAGCGTCCATGAAGCAACTCAAAACCCTAGCGACGACAGACCCGCTGACGACGCTCTACAACCGGCGGTATTTCAACGAACAACTCCGTCAGCAGTTCGCCCAGGCGAAACGATACGAACACGACCTCTGCTGCGTGATGATCGATCTCGATCACTACAAGCAGTTCAACGACACGCTCGGTCACCAGAAAGGCGACGAACTGCTCCAGGTCGTCGCCGACGAAATCCGCGCTGCCCTGCGGGACAGCGACATCGCCGCACGCTACGGCGGGGACGAATTCATCTTCCTGCTGCCCCAGTCTAACACCCCTGCGGCCCTTCACGTCGTGCAGCGCATCCGCAACCGCCTCGCCCAGGACGCCCCGCGCGACGACCGCCTCCGCTTCCCCGTGACGCTCTCGGTTGGCATCGCTTCACTGAAAGAAGACTTCCCCAACAACGACGAGGCCCTTGTCGCCATGGCCGACCGGGCCATGTACCGCGCCAAACAGACCGGCAAGGACCGCGTCGTAACCTTCAGCGGACTCCGCCTCCAACCCCAGGAGTCACCCTCCACCCCCGGAGGGCCTGTATACAAAGACGCCTCCCTCAGAACTGCCAAGAACACGCCGGGAGGACCGTTTTGGGGATGTCACTCTATTCTTTGCGTTGACGAATCGCCCTGATGTTCCGTTCCGTCGACTTTTGAGGGGCGCATCTACAAACCGTTCTTTTTCATGGCACCGGCATCGTGCCGGTGAGGTGCGGGGCCATCCTGGCCCTGCCCCACCGGCCCACTGCACGGGCAGAAAGCCCGTCAAACGCATCGCCGCGACGGCCATGCCGCGTTTTCATACAGGTTCTGCGAGCCCCTCATCGCCGCGACCGGTGGGGTCCGTCGCAAAGGGGCCTGCCACTCCAGAGATGTATCGCGGGCAGCCGGACGTTCCGTGTTCCGAGCCGGGGATTCCACCGCATCAACGCCCTCCCAAAGCCCGGCTTTGCCCCTTGCCCAAGGCCTGGACGCAAAAACATTCGAGGTCATCTCGCAAGGGGCCACCCCCCTCGGGACCATTGCGTCCCGCCCCCGGCTTGCGGTATGCTGCCGGGCATGGCTGAATACCAGGTCCTGGCACGGAAGTACCGCAGCGAGACGTTCGACGAGGTCGTTGGGCAGGAGCCCGTCGTCCGCACACTCGTCAACGCCATCCGCGAAAACAAAATCCACCACGCCTACCTCTTCACCGGGACGCGCGGCGTGGGCAAGACCACCCTCGCCCGCATTCTGGCCAAGGCCCTGAACTGCCTCTCTGCCGACGCCCCCACGCCCGAGCCCTGCTGCACATGCGACGCCTGCGTCTCCATCGCCCGGGGCGACGACGTGGACGTCGTCGAAATCGACGGGGCCTCCAACCGCGGCATTGACGACATCCGCGAACTCCGCGCCAACGCCATCTACCGCCCCGCCCGCTGCCGATACAAGGTCTACTACATCGACGAAGTCCACCAGGTCACCCGCGACGCGTTCAACGCGCTGCTCAAGACGCTCGAGGAGCCGCCCGAGCATGTCAAGTTCATCTTCGCGACGACCGAGCCGGAAAAAATCCCCCCCACCATCCTCAGTCGCTGCCAGCGCTTCGACTTCCGCAACATCCCCACCGCCGAGATCGCCGACCACCTCAAGACCCTCTGCAAGTCCGAGAAGGTCAAGGCCGACGATGACGCCCTCTTTCGCATCGCCCGTGCCGCCGCCGGGTCGATGCGCGACGGGTTGAGCCTGCTCGACCAGCTCCTGGCCGGGGCCGAGAAGGTCACCGACGACGAGGTCGTCCGCGTCCTCGGCACGCCGGGCGACGAGCGAACCTTCGCCCTCGTCGCCGCCATTGCCGAACAGCGCACTGCCGACGCCCTCGGCGAACTCGCCGGCGTGCTGGAAAGCGGCGTGACGCTGGCCAGTCTCGTCGGCGCGATGTCCGACGCCTACCGCAACATGATGATCGTCGCCACCTGCGGGGGCGAAAGCGACCTCATCGAGCTGCCCGAGACCCAGCGGAAGCAACTGGCCGATCTGGCGGGCAAATTCACCCTCCCCGCGCTGGTCCACGGCGTGGGCCTCTGCCAGCGGACTGCCCAGACCGTCCGCGGCTCGTCCGTTGCCCGCGCGCTCGTCGAAGCCGCCATCGTCCGACTCGCCGAAGCCGAGAAGTTCATCGACGCCGAGAGTCTCGCCGAAAGGCTCGAACAGCTCGCCGCCGGAGGGGCCCCGCAGAACGCGGGGCAAAAAAAAAAGCCCGCACCTGACCCGCTGACCCCCGCCAGCCGACCTTCCGTCGGCCAGGCGAAACCCCCGCAACCCAGCCCGGCACCTTCGGCCAACGGTGCCCAGCCCGCGCCTCTTGCCCCACCGCCGGAACAATTCACCGCCGATGCTCCCGCCATCGATGACCCACCCGCCGAAACCGGTGCCCCGAGCTACGTCCCCCCCGCCAAGCCTATCAGCACCGAGGAGCGCGAGGACGTCGAAGCCGACCCCGTCGTCGTCACGGTCAAAACGCTTTTCGACGGCGACCTCGTCGACCTCCGCCGCGAGCCTCCCGACCCGGCCGTCATCCCGCCCGAATCGTCCGACGATCCCGTCGAGACGGAAGAATAGCCCGCTCCGTCGGGCATGTCCAGGCCGAGCAAGCCCACGCAGACGTGGGCATACTGCTCCGGCCTTGTTTTCGATGCGCCCCTCAAAAGTCGACGGAACGGAACATCAGGGCGATTCTTCAACGCAAAGAATAGAGGGTACCTTGAAAAATTCGATTTGCGAGATCGCGCCGAGACTTTGCTTGCTGCCAAGGAACGAAAATCGGTGCATATTCTGAAATATTCGCCGGTTTTTGTGACGCAGGCAGCGGGCAACAAGATCAAGCAATGTCGTGAATCCAATTTTTCAAGGTGCCCTAGAGTGACATCTCCAAAACGGCCCCCCCAGCGTGTTCTTGGCAGTTCTGAG
>CAYMAP010000077.1:0-11525 GCA_964388425.1 uncultured Planctomycetaceae bacterium | reverse complement strand
GGTCCTCCCAGCGTGTTCTTGGCAGTTCTGAGGGAGGCGTCAGGCAAGAGGAAAATACACCCATGAGCGCCTTTTGGGATCATCTGTGGCATCTGCTGGCGAATTTCGCGCCGAAGTTCGGCGTGGGGGTGCTGATCGTCTTTGTCTCCTGGCTGCTGGGGGTCCTGGGCAAGGCCGTCCTGGAGCGGTTGGGCCGGCGGTTTGGCGAAGGTCGCGAGGCGGTGTTCCGTCTGTTCGGATCGGCATGCAAGATCGCGCTGTTCGTCATCGGGATCATCACCGCGCTGGGAACGATGGGCGTGAACGTCGCGGCGCTGGTGGCTGGATTGGGGCTGGGTGGTTTCGCGCTGGGCTTCGCGCTGAAGGACATCCTCAGCAATCTTCTGGCCGGCATGCTGATCCTCGTCAATCGCCCGTTCGAGCGGGGCGACCGGATTGCCGTGGCCGGCTGCGAGGGTGTCGTGACCGACATCACGCTGCGGTACACGCACCTCGCCGGGGCGGATCGGAATTACCTCATCCCCAATGCGACGCTGTTTTCCAACGTCATTCACCTCGTGCCGGCCTCGCAGCGGGAACCCACCGACGGACCTGTCGCATGAAAGTCGAACTCCACTGCCATACCTCCCAGCGAAGCTGGTGTGCCGCCCATCTGGCCGAAGAGATGCTCGCCCGGCTGGTGGACCTGGAGTACGAGGCGGTGTTCCTGACCGATCACGACGCGGTCTGGCCGATCGAAGAGATCGGTCGGCTGCGGGAGCGGTTCCCGCAGATCGCGATTCACCCGGGCGCGGAACTGACGGTTCACAATGCCGAGGGGTTCGGGCATCTGCTGGTGCTCGGGACGACGGATGCGGAATTTCTCGAATTGCGCGAGCCGGGCGACATCCTCGCCCGCGCCCGTCGGATGGGTTGCTTGACGGTGCTGGCCCATCCAAATCGATGGGAGGGAGCCGGCCAGATGCTTGCCGAGGGGTTTTTCCCGGATGCGGTCGAGTTCCGTACGCCCAACCATTCCCCCCTGCAGGGAACCATGACCCGTGTGACGGCCCAGCGGCAGCGGCTTCGGCTGATCAATACCGGCGACGCGCACGGGAAGGACTATCTCGGGCGGTTCTGGATCGAGACGCGCCAGCCTTTCCAGACGCCGCAGGAACTTCGGCAGATCGTCCTCGACGGGGAGTACGACAACGCGTCGTACGAGACACCGGTGGAGGAGTCGTAGCGGAACACGACCGCGCTTAGAGCCTGTTTGGGAACCGTTGTTTTTCGTGGCGCCGGCCTCTTGCCGGGCAGTTGCAAGGCCGGCCCTGCGCCGCCGGCCCTCTGCACGGGCAGGATGCCCGTGAAACGCCTGGCCGAGACGGCCATGCCACGTTTTCATCGAGGTTTTGAGAGTTTCCGGAGGAGTTGGTGTGCGATGGCCTGCCCGCCGGGAGCGAAGAGGTCTCCGGTGGAGCGGGCCATGGCGTCAAGTTCGTCGGTGTGGTGGAGGAGGTGCTCAGCCTGTCGGACGACGTGAGGAGCGTTACGGGCGACGGTGCCGCAGCCGTGCCGCTGGAAGAACTCGGCGTTGAGGCGTTCCTGTCCGGGCACGGGGCGGAGGAAGAGCATGGGCAGGTTGCGTGCGAGGCATTCGGCGGTGGTCATGCCGCCGGGTTTGGTGAGGATGAGGCTGGCTAGGTGAGCCAGTTCGTGCAGGCGGTCGGTGAAGGCGACGGGGACGATTCGTCCGTCGCGGACCTCCCGGAGTCTGGCGAGTCGGGAGGCGAGTGTTTTGTTTCTTCCGGTCAGGACGACGATGCAGGCGTGCCGGCAGGACTCGGCGAGATTTCGTGCGATCCGGACGATCGGGCCGCAGACGAATTCCGTCCCCCCGCTGAGCAGGACGATGGGCTTGTCTTCCGGCAGGGACCAGGCTGTGCGGAGTTCGGCGGGATCGGGCAGGGGGTCGGTCCATTTGGGTTCAACGGGCATGCCGGTGGTGTGAACGAGGCCGGGGTCGATGCCGTGGGCGAGCAGGCGTTGCCGGCCTGCTTCGTGGGCGGGGAAGTAGCTGGCGGCGCGTTCGCAGTACCACCAGCGATGGGGGATGACGTCGGTGGGGACGATCACCTGCTCGACGCGTCGGCCGGTGCGGAGAAAGTGGCGGTCGAGAACGGGTGGGGCGAGAAAGTGGGTATGGACGATCAGGCGGGGCGCGAGGCCGTCGACGAGTCGGGTGAGTTTGCGGCAGGCGCGTCGTTCGTTCCAGAGGCGTCGACGTTCCAGGAGGGTTCGCCGGAGTCCGCGGGGCCGATCCGTGAGGAGATACCCCAGTCCATATACCCAGGGCAGACGGGTGACGAGCAGTTCGTAGCCGCCGGCGTATTTTCGTCGGAAGGTTTTTCGCGCGAAGTCGAGGCTGTCGACGAGGCGTGTCGTGACGTCCGGTGCGAGTCGGTTCAGCCAGGCCTGCAGGGCGCGGGCGGCCTGCATGTGTCCTGCGCCGACGGAGGCTCCGACGAGGAGGATGTCGGTTCGGGGTTCGTCACCCGGTGTCGGGTTTGGGGAGGAAGTCACGGTGCGTTCCGTCTTGTGGGGATTCAAGGTTCGTCGGGTGTGGAGGATTCGGACAGCCAGTCGAGATGTTCCCGTGCGCGCTGTTGCCAGGGGCTGGGCGGAGCGGCCAGGACGGTGCGGAAGCAGTCGGCAGGTGTTTTGATGCCCTCGATGAGGCTCAGTCCCGGCGCTCGGGCGGACTGGAGGAGGAGCCGGCCCAGTTCGTAGTTGGCCTCGATGGCGGCGTCGGTGAGTTCGTCGTCGGCCCGTTCGATCAGGGCGCGGGCGCGCTGGTAGGGGTCGGAATAGGTTTTGGCCAGTTCCAGGCGGATGTTGTCGGCGAGGGGGGATTGAGCAACGGCGGGCTCGTCAAGGAGTTGTCGGAGTCGGCCGGCGTGATCGGGCTGGCAGGGGTTGATCGCCAGTAGTTTCAGCAGCGCGCGTGCGGCGGTGGGATTGTGGAGGGCTTCGTTTCGCTGGAGGGTCCAGAGCAGTTGATCCAATTCGAAGAGGGCGTCGGCGTATCGCGCGGGGCTGGGCCAGTCGGGCGGGTCGTTCAGCAGGGGCTGTTGACGTCGGGCGTCCTGGAGGGGCTGATTGCGGACGGCCTCGGCGAGGGCGTCTCGGGCCTGGCGGAGCGTTCGTTCGGCCTGGACGACGTGCTGTATCCGTTGCCGGTCGGCCTGGTCGGGGGGCAGATTGGAGGCGAGGTCGATGGCCAGGGCGTTGAGCAGTTCCAGTCGCGCCAGGTGCCAGCGGGCCAGGGCTGCCTGCTCGGCGTCGGGCCAGGCCTCGGCCAGTCGTCGCCAGGCGTCGGCGGAGGCGGGCAGGAGGTATCGTGCCGTGAAGGTGATCAGCGGGCTGTCGGGGTCTGCGCGGTCGGTCTGCAGGCTTTCGGCTCGTGCGGCGATCCATGCTACGGCCGGGGCATGGGGCGAGTCGGGAAAGCGACGGAGAAAGGATTCGCAGCGGTCGATGAGCCGATCCCTCTGGCTGTGGAGGTCATCCTGGATTCGGTTGTGGAGTCGCTGTCCGACGAGTCCCCGCCCCTGCTGCTGGAGGAACTCGTCGCGGGCAACGGGCGCAAGGAGCGGCCCGGTGGTGCGCAGGGGGCGTGTCAGCAGGGCGTAGTGGAGTTCGGCCGGTCCGACCTTGAGGTAGAACAGCCCCATCCCCCCGGCCAGGAGGAGGACCAGTGCGGGCCAGATCACGCCGGGCTGGAACTTCGTCAACCGGGCCATCCCCACCACGGCTGCGGCGGCCAGGGCCGACAGCAACAGGGCGGCGAGGTAGGGACCGGCCAGCAGCCAACGCTGGATAGGCAGCAGCAGGCTGGCGTCGATGCCGGCGTAGGTCAGGAGGTAGAGGTAGATTACCACCGGCAGGAGCCCGAGGATACAGGCCCAGAAAGGCCAGTTCCGTCTCAGCCGGGTGCGAGCGGCGATGAGGCAGCCCAAGGCCAGAGCCAGCGCGAGGATCGGCGCGTGGGCGACCACGCCGACCAACACGACGAACAGGATCGCCAGCAGGAGTTGGTACATGACGGCGACGGCGAGGGGGACGGCGATGAGCAGGGCGAGAATGACGGCGTGGACGCCCATCATCCAGGGGTAGGTAAAGATGCTCATGGGCTCCAGGAGCATCTGGCCCATGGAGGTGGTCAGGCCCTCGTGGAAGCTCTCTGCCGTCAGGTGCAGCCAGCGTCCCGTCCGCAGGTACTGCCAGAACGCGCAGGCGAGGGTGTAGGCGGCGAGGTTGAACAGGACGAACAGCACCCACCGCAGTCGGCTGCGGGGCTTGAGCAGGGGCGGGGAGTACCCGGTCAGGGCGGTCCCCAGATTGGCCGTGCGTTCGGGTGTCATGAAAACTCCTCCGGGTTCGTTCCGGAGGGGTCATTGTACCGCAGGGTCGAGTGGGTTTGAACAGGGCGGACCGGCCAGGGTCTTGGGAAACGAAACGAGCCCTCCGCTCGGATGCGTTGCATCGGTGCGGAGGGCTCGCATTCCGGTTGGCAGGGCTGGTGTGTTCTTATACGGTGGCGTGCAGTTCGTGGAGTTTGTCCCGCAGGGCCGGCGCGAGGTCACGCAGGCTGATCACGCCGACCGGTTCACCGTCGTCGATGACCAGCAGGTGTCGGAACTGACGTTCGCAGAGGGTGTCGGTCACGTCGCTGATGTCGTCATAGGGCGAGCAGGCTTCGACGGGGCTGGTCATGACTTCTTCGACGGTGGTGGTATCGAGGTCCATCTGCCGGATGGTCACGCGGTGCAGCAGGTCGCGTTCGGTGAAGATGCCGATGACCTTACTGGCGTATTCGATGATCAGGCAGCCGACGTTGGCTTCGGCCATTTTCTCGACGGCCTGGCGGATGGTGGTATCCGGCAGGGTGGAAATGACTTCCGAGCCTTTTTTCAACAGAATGTTTTCGATGGTCGCCATGGACGATTCTCCTCGGAAAGGTCGTGCCTTCCTACTGTAAATATCGTATCCAGAACGGTCGGGGTCCAATGCGGTTTTGCAATTCTCTGCCGGGCAACGATCTGCAACGATCATGCGGCCCGGCGGGATGCAGCGTCCAAGTCCATATCGGGACCGGCGGGGGGGATATTTGGCGTTTTTTTTTTCGCCGGGACGGAGTTTGTCGGGTGATTGCCGGAAGGATCAGCGGGTCTCGGGGTCGGTGGCGGCGTAGAGCAGGCAGTTTAGGATGATTCGGCGGGCGTCGGCGGCTGTCAGACCGGCGCCTTTGCCGATTTCGTTTCCGACGATGGAAGCCGCGAGGGGGTGAGCGGAGAACAGGACGATCCATCGGCCTTGGGTGCGGAGTCCCCAGAGCCTGGGTTCGCCGGAACGCTGCCGGCCGTCGCTTGTGAGGTAGCGGATTGTGGCGATGTTGGACCCCACGCCCCCGGCGAAGCTGCCCTGCAGCAGAGGTTCGTCCCGTGAGACCCGCTGGAAGGTCCTGTCCGGAAATGTCTCGGCGAGCAGAGACTGGAGTTTTCGGAGAGCGTCGCGTCGTTGCGAAACAGTGCCCTGGGCATGGAAGTCGACCAGCAGCAGTCGGCCCGGCCCGACCCACGCGGCGAGGCGTTGGCGGTCGCGTGCGTCGAGGGCGGGGTGGTTCTCGGCGATCCACCAGAGCAGGGTCACCTTCTCGGGGATGGGTTTGGTGAGGTAGACCGTCTCCTCTTGGACGCCGGTGCTGATGGCGGCGAGGAGGTCGCCGGACAGGAAGACCGATGCGCTGGGGGCGAGGTTCCATGGGCCGGCGTGGAAGACCCGGCCGATGCGTAGCATGGGTCCGCTGGACGGTTTCGGCGGGGGGGCGAAGCGGTGTGTCGGCCAGTTCCCGCCAGTCGCGAGCAGGGCCGCGTTGCCGAGCAGCCCGAAGGCGTCTCGGGTCCGTTCGTCGGGGCCGTGGGCCCAGTCGGCCAGCAGGTCGCTGCCCGGCAGCAGGACGCGTCCCTTCCCGGGCCGGGTCAGAACGGCCATCGGTATCGGTCGACTTCTGAAGCGGGCGGAAAACAGCGGATCGGATTCGTTTGGGAGGATCGGCGTGGCTCCGGGCAGGAGATCGGCCAGCGGAGGGGGCAGGTCATGGGGACCGGCCGGGGACCGCGGGGGCTTCTGGACGATCAGCCAGCCCCCGGCGACCAGGTAGGTCCGTAGCGCCTCGCCAAGCCGTTCCGGCAGTGAGCGGAGTCTGTCCGCGGGGGCCAGAAGCAGCAGGGGCGCAGCCCGCAGTGCGTCGGCCGATGCGTCGTGAGGCAGGACCCGCCAGGTGCCCCGCGTGTCGAACCGCTTCTCGATCCATCGGCAGAGGGCGTCGGCGGCGAGGGCGACGTCGGGCCGATCCTGCCTAAGGGAGAGGACCTGCAGCAGCAGGGGTTGCCGCAGCAGGGCCAGGGTGCGAAGGGCCTGCGCCGTGGCGAGAAGATCGTCTTCGGCCAGGGGTTGTCCAAGCCATCGGCCGTCGGGCTGCTGGAGTTCGAGGACGACGCGTGCAAGCGGTTCAGCCAGGTCCCGGTCGGCGAGTTGCCCCGGATGCAGTGCCCGGGGTGCTCGGGCGAGATGCCACCTCCAGGTCCATCGCGGTTCGTCGCCCCACCACCAGCGGGGCACGCTGTCGAGTTGGAGATGTCGCCCGAGCCACTGGAGAGTCAGTCGGTATCGGCTCCGCAGGGGCGGCCGAAGGTTGGTCGGCAGGTTCTTGCCGGGCAGCAGGAGCAGTTGGGCCTGAGCGGCAGCGACGGCGGCGGTGGCCGATCCGTGCGACGTCCCCCGCAGAACGGGCCGATCCCGTCCGGGCAGGTACCCGAACCCGCCGTCGGCGTTGCGGGCGCGTTCGAGGAAGATCGCTGCCCGGCGAAGCGGGTTGCCCGGGACGTCCAGGCCGGCTCGGCGGACGAGGCCAATCGCTTCGAGAGCGGCGGCGGTGTCGAGGACATTGGAGGTTTCGTCGTCGGGTCCGGTGGACCACCCGCCGTCGTACCGCTGGGAGGCGGCCAGCGCGAGGGCCTGGGCGGCGAGGTCGTCGGTCCGCCCGAGATGCCCCAGCAGTTCGATCCGCAGGGCGCGGGCGGCGGTTCGCCCGGACGGATGGCTTGTGAGGTAGCCCAGCAGGGCTGGCAGCGGGGCATCGGCAGCGGGCGCCCCGGATTCGAGCAGGGCCAGTGCGACCAGCGCCTCAGCACCCCCGTCGAGGGTACGAAAGCATCGGCTGGGGACCGAGCCGTCCTTGCGGACCTGCCCTACGAGCCATTCCCGCCCGCGACGCAGGGCGCGGTCGAGGCGATCGTCGGAAATCGCCGCGGGCTGGGCATGCAGACCCCCCGCCAGGGCCAGCAGGCAGAGAACCGAGGCGACAACGCCCTGGGACGGACGACAGACGGGTTGGCGGTCCGGTCGACTCACGCGGTCGGTTATACCTCAGCGACCTGCCGCAGGCCAGCCCCCCATGGAGTTCGGGTCATGGGCCGGTGCGCAGGACCCGGCTGTCGAAGGACTCCATCTCGACCGGACCCGTGACGGTCCGGTCGGTCTGCATGTCGGTGTAGCTCTGGCCCTCGGGCAGTTGGATCGTTCGCGGTTCGTCGTTGAAGTTCATCAGGAAGAGGAACCTCCGCAGGCCGTCAGTGCGGACCTGGGCGGTCGTGCCGTCGGGCAGGTCGGCCGCCAGGGCGCGGGGCAGGTCGAGCCGGCAGGCCAGGGCGGTGTAGAAGGCGTCCAGGAAGCGTTCGTCGTTCCGGGAGGCGACGTAGTAGGCCTGTCCCTGGCCGTGGGTTCGGCAGGTCAGTGCGGGTCGGCCTGCGTAGAAGTCCCGGCCGAAGGTCGCCAGGACGTCCGCGCCCTCGGCGTGGAGCAGGGCGCAGAGGTCGCGGGCCTCGTAGCTGCCCGACAATCCCAGCGGGTTGCCCTCGGCGGGGAGGACCTCGTTGCGGTCCTCCGGCCAGAGTCCGTCGATTTCCTCTTCCCAGACGCCAAAGACCTCCCGCAGCCCCGCGCCGGGGGTTCCGCCAAGGAAGCAGAGGTCGTTTTCGTCGACAATGCCGGTGAAGTACGTTGCCGCCAGCGTCCCGCCGTCGGCGACGAATGTCTCCAGCCGCTCGGCCACCCCGGGCCGAAGCATGTACAGCAGCGGCGCGACGAGCAGTTTGTAGTGCGAGACATCGCAGAGGCTCTCGATGACGTCGACGGCGATGCCCTGTTTCCAGAACGGGCGGTAGTGGTCCTGGACGGTTTCGAGGTAGCTGGCCTTCTGACGCTTGCCGAGCCCTTCCATGGCTTCCAGCGCCCAACGGTTTTCCCAGTCGTAGATCAGCGCGACCTCGGCGGGGGTGGTGGTGCCGACGACGTCGTCGAGTTTCTCCAGCATCTGGCCGACTTCGGCGACGTCGCGGAAGACTCGGGTGTTCTCATGGCCGACGTGATCGACGACCGCCCCGTGGAACTTTTCGCAGGACCCGCGTGACTTGCGGTACTGGAAATACTGGACCGTGTCCGAGCCGTGGGCGACGGCCTGGACGGCTGAGAGTATGTGCATGCCGGGGCGCTTGAGCTTCGCCGAATCCATCCAGTTCGTCGTACTGGGGACGGATTCCATGAGCATGAAGGGCTTTCGTTTCATGCTGCGGTTCAGGTCCTGGAGGAAGGCGTTGTCGCTGGCGATGCGAAGGTGGCGGGGGCTGTGCCATTCCGGGTAGTTGTCCCAACTGATGACGTCGACGTGCGGAGCGAACTTCCAGTAGTTGAGCTTCGGGAAGGTGCCCATCATGTTGGTGGTGATGGGCACGCGGGGCGTCAGCTCGCGGAGGGGGATGATCTCGTTGAGGTAGAAGTCGACGGTCTGGTCGGTGACGAACCGCCGCCAGTCGATCTCCAGGGCCGGTACGCGGTTCTCGCCGCGCGAACTGGGCGCAGGCGGGTCGATCTGTCCGAAATCGTTGTATTGGTGGGCCCAGAAGCGGTTCCACCAGCGGAAGTTGAGTTGTTCGATGTCGTTGTCGTAGCGCTCGCGGAGCCAGTCGCGGAAGGCGGCCTTGCAGAGTTCGCAGTAGCAGCCCCACTGGGGATTGCCCCCGTACTCGTTGCTGATGTGCCAGACCAGCAGGGCGGGGTGGTCTTTGTATCGCTCGGCGAGTTTGCGGTTGATGATGCGGACCTTCTGGCGGTACACCGGTGAGGTCAGGCAGAAGTTGTGCCGCACGCCGTGGCTGTTGCGGATGCCGTCGTGCTGGGCCATGAGAACTTCGGGGTACTTCTTGCTCATCCACGCCGGCCGGGCTGCCGAGGGCGTGGCCAGGACGGCAAAGCCGCTCGCATCGCGGAGCTTGTCCAGAATCGTGTCCAGCCAGTCGAATTCGAATCGGCCTTCTTCCGGTTCCAGGGCGGCCCAGGCGAAGATGCCCACGCTCAAGGCGTTGCAGTGGGCGAGCTTCATCAGCCTCATGTCCTCGTCCCAGACCTCCGGGGTGTCGATCCACTGGTCGGGGTTGTAATCCCCGCCGTGCAGCATGTGGGGGCATGTCGGATTGATGGGATCGAATTTCTGCTGACTCATGGGGCAACCTCCTTGGGGGTAAGGTGTAAGGCGGCAGCATAGCAGGTCTTCCGTTTTTGTGGAAGGGAACGACCGCGGAAAAACGATTCCGCCCGGTTTGGACTTCGCTTGACAGGCCGGGCGGATTATCCGATAGTAAAAGGAGCCTTGGGCACCCCTCAGCGGACGTGCTGTCGGGCTTTGTCCTTCCGGGGCCGTAGCTCAGTTGGTAGCCCGTACGGGTTGCAAGCTGTGTGTTCGGCTAGGCTGGAAACACCAGGGGCCGTAGCTCAGTTGGGAGAGCGCCAGCTTTGCAAGCTGGAAGTCACCGGTTCGAGCCCGGTCGGCTCCATTCCACTCGCGGCCGAGAAGGCCCGAGGATACTTCCGCGGTGCAGTCGCGTCGGAGACGGGCGGAGATTTTTTTGCCGATGGAAGAGGCGAAATCAGTGATTTTTCGGCGGTATTGGCAATTTGTAAAATTTTTTTGTAAAAATGTCGATAAAGTTCTTGCCATCCCCTTCTGGATTGTGCAATAATCCCGGATCTACGCCTGAGCGTTCGAGCGAATGCTAAGCAGGCGTTTTTTATCGGCTCGTCGCTAGGATGGGCCGGAGCCGGCGGGAGCATTCGTCGGCGTAGCCGTTTGGCAACTGCATAGGTGAAGATCTTGTCACCGAACCAAAGCGAGAGCTTGAGGCGGCTTGGCCTGGAGCGGGTCCTGTGGGGCTTGCGACAGATGTGGCCAAGCTACTAAGAGTGTATGGTGGATGTCTAGGCGTGATGAGGCGATGAAGGACGTGGTAGGCTGCGATAAGCCCCGGCGAGCTGTCAAACAAGCTTTGACCCGGGGATTTCCGAATGGGGAAACCCGTCGTCACTGTGCAAGCAGATGGCGTCACCGTTGGCTGAATGCATAGGTCAGCGGGGCGAACGCAGAGAACTGAAACATCTCAGTACCTGCAGGAAGAGAAATCAACCGAGACTCCGTCAGTAGCGGCGAGCGAAAGCGGATCAGCCCAAACCGTCCCTATATGGGGCGGGGTTGCGGATACCCGTCATGGACCTGGAAGGCTAGTCGAAGTGTCTGGAAAGTCACACGAAACAGGGTGAAAGTCCCGTAGACGAAAGCCGGAAGGGCCTAGGGTATACCAGAGTAGCACGGAAGCCGTGGAACTCCGTGTGAAGCTGGGGGGCCCACCCTCCAAGGCTAAGTACTCCATCACGACCGATAGAGCACAAGTAGCGCGAGCGAACGATGAAAAGCACCCCTATAAGGGGAGTTAAAAGTACCTGAAACCATACACTTACAATTTGTCGGAGCCCTATGGCATTTTTGTCACGGGTGACGGCGTGCCTTTTGCATAATGAACCGGCGAGTTACGGTACGTGGCTTGGCTAAATCCTTACGGGATGGAGCCGCAGCGAAAGCGAGTCTGAACAGGGCGTCTGTCGCGTGTCGTAGACCCGAAACTGAGTGATCTACCCATGGCCAGGTTGAAGTGCCCGTAACAGGGCGCGGAGGACCCAACCCACTAACGTTGAAAAGTTAGGGGATGAGCTGTGGGGAGGAGTGAAAGTCTAATCAAACTCAGAGATATCTGGTTCTCTCCGAAATAGTTTTTGGGCTAGCCTCGGGACACTACGCATCGGGGGTAGAGCACTGGATCGAACGTGGGGACTACCCGTCTACCACCTCGAACCAAACTCCGAATACCGATGCGCCTATCCCGGGAGTCAGACTGCGGGGGATAACCTTCGTGGTCAAAAGGGAAACAACCCAGATCGCCGTCTAAGGTCCCTAATGCATGCTAAGTGCTTAAGGAAGTCGGATTGCACCAACAGCCAGGATGTTGGCTTAGAAGCAGCCACCATTTAAACAGTGCGTAATAGCTGACTGGTCGAGCAACCCGGCGCCGATAATGATCGGGACTAAGCATGCTACC
>CAYMAP010000076.1:0-11586 GCA_964388425.1 uncultured Planctomycetaceae bacterium | reverse complement strand
GCCGAGGACATCATGACCATTTCCGTGTTGATCGTGGACGACCACAAACTCATGCGGCAGGGGCTGGTCTCCATGCTCGAAGAAGACGAGCAGTTCCACGTCGTCGGTGAGGCCGACAGCGGTCGGCAGGCCGTCGCGATGGCTCGCGAACTCAAGCCCGACGTCATCGTCCTCGACATCGACATGAAGGACCTCAACGGGATTGACGCGGCCAAGCAGATTCTCTCGACCCGTCCGGAGATTCGCATCCTCGCCTTGACCATGCACTCCGACCAGCAATACATCACCGGCATGCTCGACGTCGGCGCGATGGGCTTTCTGCCCAAGGACAGCGCCTTCGAAGAACTCACCCGCGCCATCCAGTGCGTTTCACGAGGCGACATGTACCTCAGCCCCTCCGTGACGGGCATCGTCCTGAAGGACTACAAGGACCGCAGCGAAAAACGGATGCGGGGCCAGCACTCCCAACTCACCGGCCGCGAACGCGAGGTCCTCCAGCTCGTCGCCGAGGGCCTGAGCTCCAAGGAAATCGCCTCCCACCTCGACATCAGCCTCAATACCGTCATCCGCCACCGCCAGAACATCATGGAGACCCTCGGCATCCGCTCTATCGCGGGCCTGACCAAGTACGCCATTCGGCAAGGTCTGACCCCCCTGGAGTGAGACCGACCGCGACAACCCTGCCCCCTGCGAAAGGACACCCCATGAGCGACTCACCGAACCGCTACCGTCTCGGCACACGAGCCATCCACGCCGGCTACGACGCGCTCGCCGACAGCCAACTGTCCCGGGCCGTGCCCATCTACCCCACGACCAGCTACCTCTTCCGCGACACCGACCACGCCGCAAAACTCTTCGGACTCGAGGAGTTCGGCAACATCTATTCCCGCCTCCAGAACCCCACCGTCGACGCCCTCGAACAACGCCTGGCCAGTCTCGACGGCGGGGTCGGATCTCTAGGATTCGCCAGCGGGATGGCCGCTATCACCGCCGCCGTCGTCACCCTCGCCCGCGCCGGGCAGAACGTTGTCGCCGCATCGACCCTCTACGGCGGGACCGTGACGCTCTTCAAACAGACCCTCCCGCAGTACGGCATCGAGACGCGGTTCTTCGACCCCTACCATCCCGAGCAGATCGAGGACCTCATCGACGAAAACACCCGCGGCGTCTATGTCGAATCCATCGGCAACCCCAACAACGCCATCGTCGACTTCGCCCGCGTCGCCGACATCGCCCACACCCACGGCGTGCCCTTCCTCGTCGACAACACCGTCACGACCCCCGCGCTGTTCCGGCCGATCGAACACGGCGCGGACATCGTGGTCTACTCGACCACAAAATTCATCGGCGGGCACGGCACCCACGTCGGCGGAGCCGTCGTCGACGGCGGGACCTTCGACTGGACCGCCCAGCCCGAACGCTGGGATCGCTTTACCCAGCCCGACCCCAGCTACCACGGGCTGGTCTTCACCGAGGCCCTCAAGGCCCTCGGCAACCTCGCCTTCATCGTCCACATGCGGACCCACTGGCTCCGCGACACCGGAGCGGCGATGAGCCCGTTCGCAGCCTGGCTGT
This sequence comes from uncultured Planctomycetaceae bacterium, assembly GCA_964388425.1. GTDB lineage: Bacteria > Planctomycetota > Phycisphaerae > SM23-33 > SM23-33 > CAYMAP01. Next base: position 10,011 of record CAYMAP010000076.1, on the reverse strand, counting down.
TCCTGCAGGGGCTGGAAACCCTCCACGTCCGCATGCCCCGGCACGTCGAAAACGCCCTCGCGGTCGCGCAGTTCCTCGACGCCCACGACGCCGTCCATTGGGTCAACTACCCCGGCCTGGAAAATCACTACGCCCACGAGCAGGCGACGACCTACATGCCCGCCGGCGCCGGCGCGATCATCGGGTTCGGCATCCACGGCGGACGGGAGGCCGGCGTGAAGTTCATCAACGCCGTCCAACTCGCCAGCCATCTTGCCAATATCGGCGACGCGCGGACGCTCGTCATTCACCCGGCCAGCACGACCCACCAGCAACTCAGCGAGGACGAACAGAAAGCCGCCGGCGTCAGCCCGGAATTCGTCCGCCTGTCGGTCGGAATCGAGGACGTCGAGGACATTAAGGATGACCTCGACCAGGCGCTGAAGGCGTCGCAGAAGTAGCGGTGAGCCGCACGTTTTGGACAAAGTGTAGGCTATTGCCGGTGCAACGCTGTTATTCGCTGCCGAGTTCGGCCATCAGTTCGTCGGGAATGTCGAAGTTGGAGTAGACTTTCTGGACGTCGTCGTGGTCTTCGAGGCTTTCGGTGAGGTTCATGGCCTGGCGGGCTTTGTCGGAAGGCAGCTCGACAGTGTTGGCGGCGATCATGGCGATCTCGGCGGACATCGGTTCGACGTCTTTTTCGGCCAGGGCGTCCCGGACGGCTGAGAAGGCCGACGGTTCGCAGGTGATCTCGAAGTACTCGCCCTCGGCGGTGACGTCCTCGGCCCCGGCGTCGAGGGCGATTTCCATGAGGGTATCCTCGTCGGTCTTGTCGGCTTCGACGACGATCGTGCCCTTCTGCTCGAACATGTAGGCCACGCAGTTGGTCGCCCCGAGTTGCCCGCCGACACGTTCGAAGAGCTTACGCATTTCCGGCGCGGTGCGGTTGCGGTTGTCGGTAAGGCACTGCACGAGGAACGCCACGCCCCCGGGCCCGTAGCCTTCGTAGACGACGGATTCGTAGTTGGCTCCGCCGGCTTCGCCCGTGCCTTTCTTGATGGCGTTGGCGATGGTGTCCTTGGGCATGTTGGCCTGCTTGGCCTCGTCGATGGAGTAGCGGAGGGCGAGGTTGGCCTCGGGGTCGCCTCCGCCGGACTTGGCGGCGACGATGATCTGACGGGCGATCTTCGACCAGATCTTCCCGCGTTTGGCGTCCTGCCGGCCCTTGCGGTGCTTGATGTTGGCCCATTTGCTGTGTCCAGCCATGGCGTGTGCTCCGTGCTGCGTGTGAAGGGGGAACGAACTGTCCTGTCCTGGGTCCGGCCGACGCCGGTTGGGGTCAGTTTCCGTTGTCGTCGGTCGGTGCGACGGACGGTGCCGTTTGGGGTTTGGCCAGATGCCCAAGGGGCGCGACGGCGGGGGGGGAGCCTTGCCGGACAGCCTGGATTTTCTTCGGCGTGTCCTTGAGCACCGTGCGAATCTCGCGGGTTCCGCTCGCTTCCTCGCGGGCGAGTCGGATCGCCCGTTGCCAGTATTCGACGGCCCGGTCGGTCCAGCCCAGGCGGTAGAACGTGTCGCCCGCATGGTCCCAGATGACCGGGTGGAGGGCGTCGTCGGAGTTCTCGTCGGGATCGTCGGGCAGGACGGACTCGAAGATCGAACCGGCGCGGTTGAATTTGCCCTGCTTGTAATAAATCCACGCCATCGTATCCTGCGTCGAGGCCGGCGGGCGGAAGCCTTCGGCGAGGGACTGGCGGACGGATTGTGTGGCGAGCTGTTCGGCCCGGGCCAGTTCGCGTCCTGCGTCGGCGAGGAAATAGGCGAAATTGTTCTGAAGCATTTCGTCGTCGGGTTTCAGTTGCAGGGCTCGCTGGAGAGCGGCGAGGGCTTCGTCGTCGCGGTTCAGTTCGCTGAGAACGGTCGCGTGTAGGTTGTGGAGTTCAGCGTTGTTGGGGTCGTCGGCGAGGAGGGCGTCCAGACGCTTTTGGGCCCGCTCAAACCGTCCGCCGCTGACGAGGGCGCTGACGGCGGAGACCTTCAGCATATCGGCCTGTTTGCGACCGGCGGGTTCGGCCCCGAGGTCACCCAGCCAGGTCTCGATGCGATTGAGGGCCTCGTCGACCTTGCCGTCCCGGGTCAGGACGGACAGGAGGCTCTGGCGCAGGCTGGTCCGCAACGCGGGGGGCAGGTCCTCGCGCCCCAGGGCGTCGGAGAGCAGGCTCGCGGCGAGATCGGAGCGGTCGGCGTTGAGCATGCCGCTGACGGCCGAGGACAGGGCGAAGCTGTTGAATTGTTCCTGTTGAACGATGCGGCGTGCTTCCTGGAGCTTGCCGGCCCGGCAGAGGAGTTCGATTTTCACGCCGCGGAGGGCTTGGGGGTCGAAGGAGCTGTCGGGGTCGGCGGCGAGGTCGTCCAGCAGTGCGATGGCTTCGTTGTATCGTTCGGCTTTGCGGAGCAGGCCCAGCGAGAGCAGTCTCGGTTCGTAGTCGCCGGTGTACTGCTTCCGCCAGTCGTCCACCATGCGCAGGGCTTCGTGGGTCTTGCCCATGGCCGCGAGGGTATCGGCCAGCAGGGAGCGGAGTTCCTTATCGTCGGGGTTTTCGCGGAGCATGTCGCGGAGGACCTTGGCGGCGTAGGCGTGCTGGTCGGCCATCCGGAGGGTCAGGACGAGGGCCTTGCCGATTTTCGGCGTGGGGTCCTGCTGGTAGAGCCGGCTCCAGAGGACGGCGGCGTCGGCGTAATCTCCGGGGGTCGGGCGGGAGAGCAGTTCGGCGAGCGTGGTCAGAATCGCGGTGTTGTCCGGATATCTCGTCAGCAGCCGATTCAGCCGATCGACGGTCTGCCGGTAGAGATTCCGCCTGAGGACGCCGGGATGCTCGGCGAGGTCGCAGCGGATGGCCATCAGCCGGACTTCGGGCCTGTCGGGGAAGCGGTCCTGGAGGTCGTCGAGGATCTGTCGGGCCTGGGGTATCTGCTCGGCCAGCAGGAAGCTCCGCGCGACCAGGAGCGGGCCTTCCAGCCGGGAGGGTTGCTGTTTGGCCAGTTGGAGAGCAACCTCCCGGGCCTTGTCGTACTGGTGGGTGTCGGCGTAGAGGTCAAACAGCTCCCGGTAGGCCGACAGCGTCTGTGGGGCGAGTTGGAGGACTTCGCCGAGGGTGTCGATGGCGCGTCGGATGTAGACGTTGCGGACGGAAGGGCCCTCGGCCTGTGCGAGCCGCAGGCGGTAGGCGCGAGCGAGTTTCAGGAGCGTCGGAAGGTGTTCGGGATCCTGGTTCCGCGCGGTTTCCAGGGCATCGGTGGCCAGGGCGGGTTTGTCCTCCGCCAGCCGAACCACCCCGAGAATGTAGTGGTAGAACGCGCCTTCGTTGCTTTGGTTCCGCACGCGTTCCATGAGCATCTTGAGGTTCTCGGCATCGCCGTTCGCGAGGGCGAGTTCCACGAGGGCTTCCCAGACGGGCTGGAAGGCCGGGTCGGCCTGGAGGGCCTTGTCGAAGTGGTCTCGTGCGAGGTGGTTCTTTCCGGCTTCGGCGGCGAGGAGCCCGGCGAGGTAGTGGAGTCCGGCCGAGGCTTTGCCGGTGGCGGCGTTGGCGTTGTCGCTGAGGGTGCGGAGCAACTCCTCATTTCCGGCGTGGCGGTAGATTTCCCGAACGGTCTCCTGGAGGGCGTGTCGGCTGTCGGGGTTGGTTCGGACCATGTCGGCCAGCAGGGTCAGGGCACGGCCGGGCTGGTCGGCACGGAGGAAGAGTTTGGCCTGGAGGGTGACGGCTTCAGGCAGGTGGGGCATTTCCTGCAGCAGGCTGCGGAGGATGCGATGAGCGTCGTCGTCGTTGCCGAGTTCTGCCGCCGACCGCGCCAGGGCCAGCGCCAACGCGGGCCAGACCTTCTGCTTCGCGCGGTAGCGTTTCCAGAGTTCGACGGGCATGGACGGGTCGCTGGATCGGCTGACGAGTTGCTCGGCCAGGCGGGGGACGTAGCCGGCGTGGGCCTCCTGGGCGGCGAGGTCCAGCAGGAGGGTTTTGGCGCGGTCAAAGCGGTCGATGCGGATGAGGGCGGCCAGCAGAAGTCGGGCGGTATCGGCACGGGAGCGGTTTCGGCGGTAGGCGCGATCGAGTGTTTCAATGGCTTCCTCGTCCCGGCGCAGCGCCAGGAGCAGTTGGCCTTCGAGGTGCAGGAGGGTTTCGGGGTTCAGCAGCAACTGGCGGAGTTGGGCTTCGTCCTGGTAGTTGTCGCCGTGCTCTCGCAGCCAGTCGCGAAGCTGTTCGACGGCTTCCAGCGAGGCCGTCCAGTACCCCTGCTCCTGGAGGAGTCGGCTCAGTTCGAGCAGGACCCGGGCGGTCTGGGGGTCGGCGGGATCGGCGGTGGTGGTGACCAGCGCGGTACGGAGGTGGCCGAGGGCCTGGTCGGGCTGCTTGCGGAGACGGGCGAGCTTGGCCAGAGTTCGCTGCATGATCAGGCTGTCGCCATAGTACCCCGCTGCCTGCCGAAGGTATCGGGCGGCCCGGCCGTAGTTGGGCAGGCGGGCGTAGGCCTGACCGAGCAGCCGGGCGAGTTCGGGGTTCTCGGGGTCGTAGTCCAGGGCGCGTTTGAACTGCTCGATCGCGCCGGGGACGTTGTCGTTTTCGAGGCGATGCTTGCCTTCTTTGACAGCGCGGCGTGCGGGAGGAGGGATGGGGCGGTCGTACGTCTTATTGACGGGTTTGTTGACGGGGGGCAGGTCGTCCAGCCCCAGGAGGGCCTTTTCCGGCAGGGGCGGATGGTCGTCGGTTTCCCTCGCCGGTGCGCTCCTGGGAGATTCCGGCAGAGCGGGAGCGTGCGTTTCGTGGGCAGTGTCTTCCGGGGCGATGGTGGTGGTCGGTTGATCGTCTCCCCGCGCTGGACCGCTCAGCAGCGTCCCGGCAAGCAGGCCCCCGCAGACCATCCAGCGGAGCGTGTTCACGGGATCACCTTGTTCAGGGGGTAGCTGATGATGCCCGAGGCTCCGGCGCGTTTGAGTTTGGGCACGAGGTCGCGTTCAACGCTTTCCTCGACGATGATCTCGACGGCGACCCAGCTTTCGTCCGCAAGGGTCGAGATGGTGGGGCTTTTTTCCGAAGGCAGGAGGTCGAGAATGTCATCGAGTTTCGTGCGCTGGAGATTGAGTTTCAGGCCGACCTTTTCGCGCGCTTCGATCGCGCCCTGAAGGAGCAGGGCGAGGTTTTCGATCTTCTGTCGTTTCCAGTCGATCTGCATGGTGTCTTTGTTGGCGATCAGCCGCGGGGTTGAGACCAGAAGTTCGTCGAGGACGCGGAGTTTGTTGGCGCGGAGGCTGGAGCCGGTTTCCGTCACGTCGACGATCCCGTCCAGCAGTCGGGCCTTGACCTCGGTGGCTCCCCAACTGAACTCGACCTTGACGTTGACGTTCTTGTCCTCGAAGTAGCGTCGTGTGACGTGGATGAGTTCGGTGGCGACGATTCCGCCGTCAAGGTCGGAGGGGGTCTGGATATCGCTTTCCTCGGGCACGGCCAGCACCCAGCGGGCGGGGCGGGAGGTGGCTTTGGAGTAGACCAGTTCGCAGACTTCGTGGACGTCAGAGTCGTTCTCGCAGATCCAGTCGTATCCCGTCAGCCCGAGGTCGACGATGCCGTCCTCGACGTATCGGCTCATTTCCTGGGCGCGAAACATCAGGCAGGCCATCTCGGGGTCGTCGACGGTCGGGACGTAGCTCCGCGAGGAGACGCGGACGTTAAAACCCGCCCGTTGAAAGAGGTCGAGCGTGCTTTCCTGCAGCGAGCCTTTGGGAACGCCCAGGATGAGTTTGTCTTCTTGGGTTTTGTCTACCATGGAACCCTGTCCGTAGGCTTGGAGTCACTTTGTTTTCTTCTTGCTGGACGATGTTCGGGAGGACGTTGATGTTTTCTTCGCGGCGGTTTTCTTTGACGTCTTTTTCTGGCTTTTGCGGGCGGAGGCTGTTTTCTGTGACGACTTGGACGTGGCAGCCTTTTTTGTCGTTTTCTTCCTCGACGCGGTTTTGGTTTTTGTAGCGGTCTTTTTTTCGGTCGTTTTTGTTGAACCCTTGGCAGTCTTGGCGGCTGCGGATTTTTTCTTTTTGTCGGCCTTTTTCTTGTCGGCTTTGGCTTTCTCGGCCTGTTTGGCTTTTTTCTGTTCGGCTCGCTGCTTTTTCTCCTCTTCTTTGCGTGCTTTCTCGGCCTCGGCTTCGGCGGCGGCCTTGGCGGCGGCTTCGGCCTCTTTGGCAAGGCGTTTGGCCTCGGCCTGGCGGTGCTTTTCCAGCGTCCTGAAGTGCTTCGTGACGTACTCGCGGAAGAACGCGCTGGCGGCGGGCCCGTCTTTCTGGGCGATGACGCGTTCGAGGAAGGCCTGGGTGTCCTCGATGTCGCTGTCGGGGTGGACGAGTTCTTCCAGGCCGAGGATCTCGAACAGGGCGCTGTCGACGGGGATGGCGTGGGCGCCGAAGACGATCTGGGCCACCCGGGCTTCGGTGAAGGGGCTGCAGCCCAGCTCGCGCAGTCGCCGGCGGACGTCGCGCTTGGGCATGTCTTTCAGGAACGCCAGGGACATCCGGCAGAGCTGGTTGTACAGGGCGTTGAGCACGGCGGTGATTTCACTGGCTTTGACTTTGGCGCTGGGGTGGTCCTTGCCGAGGCATTCGGCGATTTCGCGCACGGGTGCGACACGGAGTTCGTTGAAGTCGACGAATTCCTCGCGAAGCTTCTCGAATCCCTTCCGGGCCTCATCCCGAGGCGTTTCGGAGAGGACGATGGATTCGACGAGAAACTCGACCGCCTGGGCGTCGAGGCACTCCGGCGCCTCGTCCGGAGTGACCCTGCTGCGGGTTCCGCTGAGGAGCTTCTTGACTTTGCGTTCGTAGGTGCGTGCGTCTTTCATGCGTTGGGGTTCCGTATGTCGTCAGTCTCGGCGGGGCCAGTAGAGTCGCCGGTCGGTTCGTCCTGGGCGTGCAGTTCAGCCGAGACCTCCGCGATCAGGTTGAGGGTCTCCACCGTCTTCTTGAACTTCGTGTCGATGCGGAAATCCAGCTTCGGGGTGTGCCGCAACTGGATACGTTTCATAAGCTGTTCCTGCAGATACCCGGCTGCGTGCGTGAGGGCGGAGACGGTTTTTTTTTCGGCCGACTCCGGCCCGGCTACGGAGAGATAGACCGTTGCCGACAGCAGATCCTCAGGCACGGTGACTCGGGTGATCGACGTGCGGATCGGGTCGAACCGCGGGTCGGACATCTTCGCCAGAAGGATTTGCCCCAGCTCGTTGCGTATCAGGTTTCCTACTCTGTCAGTACGTCGGGACATGTTGATTCCATCGGGATGGCCGATGCCCTCGGCTACATCCATTCCACGGTCCGGTCGACGAGCACCATGTCGCGGTGCGTCCCGGCGAGATTGGTAATTTTTTGCAATTCGCTTTCGATCCGGACCTTGTCGTTTGCAGCCATCGCCACCGCCAGGGTCGCACGCCGGGTGATGTCCAGGCCTTCGACCTCGGCAATGGTGACGTTAAAGCGGTGTCGGCAGCGGTCCTTGAACCCTTTGATGATCCGCCGTTTGTCTTTCAGGCTGTTGGCCTGGGGGACGTACAGGTCCAGGTGCATCAGGCCGAGTATCGTAGGCATGGGTCATTCAATGTCGAATTGTTGTTTTCGGATTGCAGGAAAGCATACATCGTCAGACCACTTGGGTTTTGTTTGAATCCGCAATCCGCAATTACAAGGTTCTGGCCACTTCGACGGTCTGGTAGAACTCCAGGACGTCGCCTTCCTTGACGTCGTCGTAGCCTTTGATTTTGAGGCCGCACTCGAGTCCGGCGCGTACTTCGCGGGCGTCGTCCTTGCCTCGCTTGAGGCTGTCGAGTTCGCGATTGCCCTCGAGGACGACGTTGTCGCGGATGACGCGGACGCGGGCGTTTCGCTGGGCGACGCCTTCGGTGACGTAGCATCCGGCAATCGTTCCGAGGCGGGAAATCTTGAACGTCTGGCGGATTTCCGCCTGGCCGAGCGTTTCCTCGCGGATTTCCGGGGCGAGGCCTTCTTCCAGGGCGCGGCGCATGTCTTCGGTGATATCGTAGATCACCCGGTACAGCCGGATGTCGATTTTCTTTTCCTCCGCGAGCCTGCGTGCCTGGGGGTCGGCGATGACGTTGAAGCCGATGATGATCGCCCCGGAGGCTTCGGCGAGGGTCACGTCCCCGGTGCTGATCCCACCGACGGCGGCGTGGAGGATGTTGAGTCTCGTTTCGTCGCTGCCCAGTTTGCCCAGTACACCGATGATGGCCTCGAGGGAGCCCTGGACGTCGGCCTTGAGGACGATGGGGATTTCGTTGGTCTCGCCTTCCTCAATTTTGCCAAGCAGTTCCTCGAGGCTGCGGGGCGTGGAGGTCTGTGCGGCGAGTAGTTTGGCGCGGTCGGCTGAGAAGCGTTCTTCGGCGACTTTGCGTGCGGCGTCGAGGTCATCGAGTGTGAAGAACCGGTCGCCCGCGACGGGGACGTCGCCGAGTCCGGTCACGGCCACGGGCGTGGAAGGACCGGCCTGTTCGAGGGGTTGGCCCTTGTCGCTGTAGATCTGCCGGACCCGCCCGTAGCCCCCTCCTGCCAGGAGGACGTCGCCGATCTTCAGCGTTCCGTTGCGGACCAGCAGGGTCGCGAAGACGCCCTGGCCGGGGTCCATGCGGGCCTCGACGACGTAGCCGGTCGCGGGTGCGTCGGCTTCGGCCTGGAGTTCGAGGACCTCGGCTTCGAGGCTGAGCAGCTCGACGAGGTCGTTGATGCCCTGGCCGGTCTCGGCGGAGGTTTCGATCACTTCGGTGTTGCCCCCCCACTGCTGGGGCTGGAGGTCGTGTTCGGCCAGTTGTCCGAGGGCCTTGTTGACGTTGGCGTTGGGGAGGTCAACCTTGTTGAGGGCGACGACGATGGGCACGCCGGCGGCCTTGGCGTGGTTGATGGCCTCGACGGTCTGGGGCATCACGCCGTCGTCGGCGGCGACGACGAGGACGACCACGTCGGTCATGTTCGCCCCGCGGGCGCGCATGGCGGTGAAGGCTTCGTGCCCGGGCGTGTCGAGGAAGACCACATGCTGGTCGCCGACGTCGTGGCGGTAGGCGCCGATGGCCTGGGTAATGCCCCCGGCCTCGCCGGTGGCGACGGTGGTCTGGCGGATGTGGTCCAGCAACGAGGTCTTGCCGTGGTCGACGTGCCCGAGGAAGGTCACGACCGGAGCGCGGGTGGCCTTATCACCTTCGGCGCGTTGTTCGAGTCGTTCCATGAGTTCCTCTTCGGCCGTGCGGGCGCGGGCGACGGCGAGTTCGATGTCGTACTCGGTGCAGATGGTCTCGGCCAGTTCGGTGTCGATGACCTGGTTGATGGTGGCCATCGTACCCATGCCCATGAGTTTTTTGATGATCTCGGCGGATTTCAGCCCCGTGGTGGCCGAGAGGCTTTTGATGGTGATGGGCTCTTCGATTTCGACCTTCCCGGAGCGGGCGCCAGCGCCGGAGGCCGAACCGCCTTTGCGTGAGACCGCAGCGCGATGGCGGCGCAGGCTGTGACCTGCACCGGCGATGCGCTGGGAGCGTTCCTGGAGGTCGGCGTTGCGCCATTCCTTGACCTTCTCGCCGCTGTCGGCGCTTCGACCGCTTTTTCGCCTCGGGCTTCGTCGTGTTGCGCGTCGGCTCTTGCTGTCGTCGCCGTCCTCGGTTTGTTTGCGTTCGTCCTTCAGGCTTCCTCGGGATCGGCCCAGGGGGGGCGGGGAGTCCGGGATGACTGGCTGGCGGGGCTGAGGTTTGGGGGCGTAGTCGGGTTTTTCAACGCGGACGACGCGTGGGCCCTTGAGCTGGGCGGGCTTGGGCACGACCTGCGGGCCGGCGGGTTTGACTTCTTTGGGCTTCTGCGGTTCCTCGGGAGGTTCCCCCTCGTCGGGGGGTTCTTCCGCTACGGTGGGGGCTTCGCGCTGGGGGGGCTGGGCGGTGGGCTGGAGAGTTTCGGGCTCGGCGGGGTCGACGGGAGGGTCGGGTGGCCGGGGGGGGGGCTTG
>CAYMAP010000075.1:0-11677 GCA_964388425.1 uncultured Planctomycetaceae bacterium | reverse complement strand
CTTGGGTACTCGCCGGCTAAACTGGGGTAGGATTGGTCCGTTTGGAACGAACCAAGAGGCCTCCGACCTCTCATGAATCCTGGCGGGTCAAGGCATTGACGCAAAGGACATTGAAAATGACTCTAACCAACCTCGAACTAGGCTCTGCGCATATTGAGCCCGACGATCCGATCATCGCCGGCAGCTGCGGCGAGTGGACGATCACCTACACGGTTGGCGAATACGGTATGGACGAGGGCAGTACGCTGAAGCTCGCCCAGCGTTACGCCAGCGACTGGCAGGTCCCCCAATTCGACGATCCGGCCGGCGAGGCGTATATGACCGTCCGCACCGACGGCCCGGCCATGCTGCGGGTCCGCTACGACACGAAGGGATACATCCGCCCCTATATGAAGTGCGTCGTGGTCGATGTCTATGACGGGTCGCTACGACCGGGCGATCATATAATCCTGGTCCTCGGCGACCGCAGCGGGGGCGGCCCAGGTGTTCGCGCCCAGACGTTCTGCGAGTCGGCCCATGAATTCCAGGTGTTTGTTGATCCGACCAACAGCTGCAAAGTCATCCCGTTACCGAATTCGCCAACCCTGCCTGTGGTCGCAGGACCGCCACGGGCCCTGCGGGTCACACTGCCCACACAGGCCACGGTGGGCCAGAGCGTTGATGTGCATATTCGTGGTGTGGATTCGTGGGACAATCTCACGGCCCCGCCGGAAAATGTGCAACTGGAATGGAAGGGGGATGGGCTGGTTCAGATCAATGGCACGACCCTGACGCTCCAGGAACCCGGGCAAGGGCATGTTGTCGCCAAGGTAAGCAAACGACAGTCTTGCAGTAACCCCATGACGATTGATACGGATTCACCGACGCACCAGAAATACTGGGGCGACCTGCATGCCCAGACGGCCACGACGATCGGCACGGGCAGCGATCAAGAGTATTTTTCTTTCGGACGCAATCAGGCCGCACTTGACGTGATCGGCCATCAAGGTAATGATTTCCAGATCAGTGATACCTACTGGCAACAATTGCAAAAGACCATCCGCCAGTACAATGAAGAGGGGCGTTACGTCGTCCTGCCCGGCTATGAATGGTCGGCTACCACCTACGCCGGCGGAGATCGCAATGTGTATTTTCGTCAGGACGATGCCCCGATCATGCGGTCGAGTCACTGGCTGATTCCCGATACGCCACATAACGAACTCTCCCCGGCCTGCCCAGCGGACGTATTGTTTAAGCGGCTGCGAGAGGAGGTGGGGCTGGACAATGTCGTGCTGGCTGCCCATGTCGGCGGACGGTACGCCAACCTGCCTGAGTACTTCGACGAGCAGCTTGGCCCGCTCGTGGAGGTGATGAGCTGCTGGGGTATTTTCGAATGGATGCTCTGGGATGCCTTCGAGGCCGGTTATCTCATCGGCGTGGTGGCCAACAGCGACGGACATAAGGGACGCCCCGGTGCGGAAGGCCCCGGTGCCGGCGAGTTCGGCCTAGCCGGTGGGTTAACCTGCATCCTGGCGGAATCCCTGACCCGCGATGCGATTATTGACGCTCTCCAGGCCCGCCGCTGCTATGCCACCACCGGGGCACGGATCGACCTGAACTTCTCGATCGACAACCAGCCGATGGGATCTGTGCTAAAGAGCGATACCCCAGTGACACTCCGTGGTTCGGTGATCGGCTCTGGACCGCTGGACGTCCTGCTGCTGTATCGCGGCCGAGACATCCTCCAGGAGATCCGCCCTGCAGAATTTGATCACCTGCAGGACAGTCCAAGGATTCGCGTCACATGGGGAGGGTCTCGGATTCGCGGCCGGGGGCGGCGCGTCAACTGGTCCGGTACGATCCGGGTGGAAGGGACAACGATACGTGAGGCAACGGAAGTAGCCTTTGATTGTCAGGCCGACGGCATCACTGAAAAGGACGCCCATCACGTCTCTTTTCACTCGCAGACAACCGGGGATATGGACGGTGTTATTCTCTGGCTGGCCGACCCTCAGGCTGGGCGTGTCTTTTTTGATTCACCCGTACTGTCGGGTGAGATTTCGCTGGACGAGCTGGGCGACTATCCGGTCCGGTTTGATGCCGGTGGTGTGGACATGAACATCCGCTTTCAGCGTTATCCCACCGCCCCGTGCACAACCCGGCTGTCACTTGAAGCGACCGTCGAACCAGAAACGTTGAAGCAACCTTATTTCATTAAAGCCATCCAGTGCGACGGGGAGATGGCCTGGTCCAGCCCTGTTTATCTGGAAAAGCTCTGATTCCAAAGGTTCAATGATACAGGCCGAGGAGTACGGTGGGATAGGGATGCACGATACGCGGATAGGGAAGCCAGCGACAGCCCAGCCGGTACGCACCCCTGCCGACGCTTGCGTCACGGCGTCGCCGCCGCACCGCCACGGCTCGGGGCCGGTTCGGGTCGCTACTGCCTTACCGTATGGCTCTTGCATCCACTACTCTCCGCCTGTTACTGGCGCTTCTCCCCGGATAACGCGGCTGGGGGTCGAGGGCTTCGCCGGCCTCAGCGACGGCCCCGCCGCAGCCGTCAAGATCCGCGACGGAAAGATCGTCAACCCCGCCGTCGCCCAGTTGCTCGCCGACCTGCCCGCCGGCTCGGCCGGTTGATCGTTCCCATGCGATTCCGACGCGGTTGGTGTGCGTCGGTTCGCGCTTGCGTTTGCATGGGGGGTTGCGTAAACTGTCCGGCTTACATCCACAATCCCGAACGCGCCTGTTCGGGCCAGTTGGAGGCCGATGTACCGATCGGCCCCGGGAGACGCTGCGATGAGAAACAGTCCGTTGAAGTTTCGGCGGGTAGGTCTGTCGGTCCTCTGCGTCCTGTTGTTTTCGAGCCTGTCGGCAGGGCAGGTCGAGACCAACAAGTCGGTCACGATCCGGGCCTGGGGCGTGCCCAGCAACGCCTCGGGTGTCAAAAACCTCTCGACGATGCGGATTGTCGAGGCCTTCAAGGACCGCTACCCCTATGTCGCTCTTGAACCCTCGACCGGGCTGACCATCCCCGGCCGGGCGATGGACTACACCCCGCTGATGCAGATCGCCGGGGAAATCCCCCCCGACGCGATGTACGTCAACTTCCGCCAGTCCGACACCTACATCCGCAACAAATTTCTCTACCCGCTGGACAAGTACATCGAGCGGATGCTGGGCAAGGACATCGCCTATGGGCTGGACATCAAAGACGGCCCGATGTTGCCGACCGGCACGTACCCCCCCGAGGAGGGAGCGGACGACTACGACCGCAGCAAGCAGCGGACGTACCTCGGCGAGCTCCGCACGCCCCTGAGCGAGTCCGACTGGCGGGCCTATCGCACCGGCTGGGAAAAGAACCACGCCATGTCCCTGCCGATGATGAAGTTCCTCGTTACGGAAATGAAGCGCAACGGGCAGATGGACGTCTACGACGTGACCACCCTCGCAGGACCCCTGCGGGAGGCCCTGGCCGTGAAGTTCCCCCAGGCGGACCTCAACGAACTGGCCTTCAAGGCCCTGCTGCGGAAGACCGAAGTCTACCGCAACCGCTTCGCGGGCGGATACGAGGGGTATCTCGCCTGGATCGAGCGGGCGTTCCAGATCGAAATCCTCGACCGCATTCCCTACCAGTGCTGGGCGGTGATGCGCCGCGAGAGTCCCTACGGCGGGCCGGACAGCGATTACCCCCACCCCCACGCCGAGGAGTGGGGCTTCGATGCCTCCCAGCCCCACGAGCACGTCTGGGCCTACCCGCAGGGGCCTCTGGTGATGGCCCTGTTCTACCGCAAGGACCTCTTCCACGAGGCCGGTCTGCCCAACCGCGTACCGGAGACCATCGAAGAACTCTACACCTGGAGCAAGAAACTCACGAACCCCAAAGAGGAACGGTACGGTCTGGAGATCAGGACCCAGGAACTCAGTTGGTCGACGCTGAGTTTCCTGTATTCCTACGGCGGGTTGATCGTAGACAAAATCGACGGGCAGTGGCGGTGCGTCTTCGACACCCCCGAGGCCGTCGATGCCTACTTCTTCGTCGCCACGCTGTTCCTGGAACCCTTCGTCGACACCGCGGGCAACGACGTCAACAGCGTCGTCTACACCGGCGAGGGCGCCGGCGGGCTGGTCCAGAACGCCATGTTCTTCGCCTATCTCGACCCGCGGTTCTTCGACGAGCGCGACCCGACGATGTACGGCTTCGGGCCGGTGCCCAAGGGACCGACCGGCGAACGGGGCAGCGAGTTCAACTCCCGTATGATGGGCATCTACGCCGGGCTCGGCGCGCCGGAGAACAAGGCCCTCCGCGACGCGACCTGGGAGTACCTGCGGTTCTACGACGGACGACGCGCGCGAATCATCTACGCCCGGACGTTCGTGGAAAACGGTCTGGCACGCTACGTCATGCCCGCCAGCCTCAAGGCGGCCGGCCTGGATGAATACATTCGCGACGTCCCCGAGGCCTGGGTCGAGAACTACAAGCAGGCACTGAAAAACGGCGTGCCCGAACCCTACGGCAAAAACTGCCAGATGGTCTACACCTACGCCTCCCAGTCCATCGACCAGATCCGCACCGACACCCGCATCCGTCGACTGATCGAGGAACGCAAGGCGATCCTCGAGCGGATCGAGCCTCTCCAGGGCGAACTCAACACACTCCAGGAATCCCCCACCCCCGATCCGGACAAACGGGAGGAACTCCGCCAGCAGATCGCCTCCCTGACCGAACAGGCCGACAAACTCGAAGCCCAGGTCAAGGACATCATCAGCGACATCCTCACCCAGCGGGTCAAGAAGAGCAACCAGAAGATGCTCGACATCATCTCCCCCGAGGAACGCCGGACGCACACCATCGTGGCGGTGATCGTGACGATCTCCATCCTCGTGTTGTTCGTCGTGATGTTCTGGTGGGTCTTCCGCGCCTTCGAAAAAGCCCAGGTCCGTGACCCCAACGCACCGAAAGGGCGCTGGCAGCTCGTCCGCTATCGCTGGGCCTACCTCATCATGATCCCCGCCGTCGGGTCCCTCCTGCTGTGGATGTACTACCCGCTGCTTCGCGGGACGCTGATGGCCTTCCAGGACTACAACGTCCGGGGCTTCAGCGAATTCGTCGGCATGAAAAACTTCGCCTTCGTCCTCTTCGACGACGAATTCTGGCATTCGCTGTACGTCTCCCTGAAATACGCCGTCCTCTTCATGTTCTTCGGGTTCACCTCCCCGATCGCCCTGGCGTTCCTGCTGACCGAAGTCCCCCGGGGCAAGCTCGCCTTCCGCGTGATCTACTACATGCCCGCCATCCTCACCGGCGTGATCACGATCTTCCTCTGGAAGAGCTTCTACGGGCAGTACGGCATGATCAACGAGGTCCTCAATTACATGATCCTGGCCGTCAACGGACTGCTGGCCAACCCGGTGACCGGAACCCTGCTTCGCGTCGTGATCGGCGGACTGGTCGGGGGGATCGGCTGGCTGCTGATCTCCTCGTTCGTCAAGATCGAGACCGAATCCACCCTCCGCCTTCTGCCTTTGGTCCTCGTGCTGATTCCCGCTCTGCTGCAGTTGTTCTTCAGCGCGGGCCTGGCGGTGCTCTGGCTGATCGTCCCGCCGCTGGGGATCATGCTTCTCTGGATGCTGGCGAGCCTGCTGATCCCCCGGACGCGCCCCTGGGTGCCGCTGCCGTTGCTGGCGGCGGCGTTGTTCGTTGGGCTGCAGATCGCAGCGACCGGCTATGCGGGCGTCGACCGCGGCAACGAAACCCAGACCGCCATCGCAGCGGCCGATCGTCTGGCCGCGATGATCCGCTGGGGCAGCTACCTCCTGCCCCTCATCCCCCTGTTGGGGGCGGTGGTGGCCGCCCGAAAACGCGCCGACGAGCAGCAGGTTCTCGCCTCCGTTCCCGTCGGACTGGTCGGACTGGGACTGCTGGGTTTCCTGCCCGTACTCTTCCAGGCCTGGATCCCGCTGGAACCCCTGCGGATCAACTGGCTGAACAATCCCAATACCGCCCTGATCTCGATCATCATCCCGATCGTCTGGGCCGGCATGGGACCGGGGTGCCTGATCTATCTCGCCGCCCTCAAAACCGTCCCCGAGGAGATATACGAAGCCGCCGACATCGACGGCGCTGGCATCCTCCACAAGGCCTTCTACGTCGCCATCCCCAACATCAAGGGACTCATCATGATCAACTTCATCGGCATGATGGTCGCGCAGATCAAGGGCGGGGCCACCTACGCCCTGGCCATGACCGGAGGCGGACCCTACACCCCCTACGGACAAACCGAGTTCATCGGCCTGCACATCTTCTACCAGGCGTTCGGATACCTCAATTTCGGCCGGGCCACCGCGATGGCCTGGATCCTGGCGTCCATGCTGATCGGCTTCACCGTCATTCAGCTTCAGCGCATCAGCCGAATGGAATTCCGAACCGCCTCCGGCGTGGCCGGCAAGGAAGAGGGAGCGAAGTAACATGCCCATCATCTCAAAAATCGGCGCCCGAAGCCTCCATGTCCGTCTGGTCTACCTGACGATCTACATCCTGCTGCTCGTCGGAGCGGCGACGATGTTCTACCCCTTCATGCTCATGCTTTCGGGGTCCTTCAAAAGCCAGACCGACATCCTCGAAATCACCCCCTGGCCGAAATTCTGGTTCGACGACGACATCCTCTACCAGAAATACGCCGAATCCAAATACAACGTGGACATTCCGGGCCTGGAGTCCGCCTGGCAGCAGTACGCCTCGAACTGGCACAGGCTCCAGCCCCCCGACGACGTCGACGAAACCCTGCTGAAGGACTACCTCGAATGGCGACCCACCTGCCGATGGTGGACGCTCGGACACGCTTCCGGACAGCAGCTCCTGCCCCGCAACGGTCGGGAGTTCCGCTACGCCATGGCCGACCGCCACAACGAGGACATCTCCGCCTTCGCCGCCGAAATGGGCTTGCCCCTCAAGGCCTGGTCCAGTCTCAACCCCCCCGTCGAACGCGTCTTCCGCAGGCCCGTTACCGACAGGCCCCTCATGCGCGCCTGGAAAGCCTACGCCGAAAAACAACCCGTCCGCGATCGCATCATCCTCAACCTCGACGGACAGTTCTGGGTCGACGTCCTCCTGCCCAAGTACACCCGTGACATCGAGCAGTACAACTACACCCACGGCACGGAGTATAAGAGCTACAAACAGGTCCTGCTGACGCCCCGCGCGCCGAAACTCCCCCAACCAGACCTGACCGGCGACTGGCTGAGCACCATGCTCGGAGAAGTCCCCGACTACAACCGAAAACTCCTCCGTCGAACCGACTGGGAACAATTCGTCCGCAACACCCTCTGGTACGACTGCATCCGCATCGACCCCGCCGCGAAAAATGACTTCCAGGCCTTCCTGTCCGAAAAATACAACAACGACATCGCACTCTACAACGACTCCCACAAGACGGACTTCAATCGCTTCACCGACATCCCCTTCGCGACCACCCTCCCCGAGGAGGTCAGGCAGCAGGTCGACTGGGGCGACTTCCTGGCCAGCTCAAGCTGCAACCTTGACCATATCGAAATCTTCGGACCCCGGCAGGACTTCGAGCGGTTCCTGGCCAAAAAACGCGGCGTGGACCTCGCCAAGGTCACCCCCACCCTCCTGCCGACCAAACAGGCCGATTGGCACGACTGCATGGCCCACACCGGCAGCATCCGCTGGGAACTGTCCACCCGAAACTACAAGCAGGTCTTCGACTACATCCTCCTCCACGGCCGCGGCGTGCGAAACACCGTCATCTACTGCGGACTGGCGGTGCTGATGGCTCTGCTGGTCAACCCCCTGGCCGCCTACGCCCTGAGCCGCTGGAAACCCCCAAGCACCTACACCGTCCTGCTGATCTGCATGGCGACGATGTCCTTCCCCAACGAAGTGGCCATGATCCCCCGCTTCCTGCTGCTGAAACGCTTCCCCCTCTGGCCCCTCGTGGTAGGCTTCGGGGCTTTCCTGCTGGCCTTCAGTCTCTTCAGCCGATACGCCAAACACCGCATCTCCGAAATCTGGCGGGTCGTCTTCGCCCTGTCCATCGGCATCCTGGTCGGGGTCTATTTCGTCCCCGCCCTGATAGGCAAGCCCCACATTTCCCTGCTGAACACCTTCGCCGCACTCGTCATGCCCCAAATGGCCAACGGGTACATGGTCTTTCTCCTGAAGGGCTTCTTCGACTCCATACCGCGCGAACTCTACGAAGCCGCCGATCTCGACGGCGCGGGTGAGGTACGCAAGTTCTGGTCCTTCACGATGGCCCTGTCCACGCCCATCCTCGCCGTCATCGCCCTGCGAGCCTTCACCCTGGCCTACAGCCAGTTCATGATGGCGTTGATTATCATCCCCGACCAGGACATGTGGACCCTGATGGTCTGGATCTTCCAGCTCCAGTCTCAGGCCCACCAGGCCGTCATCTACACCTCCCTCGTCATCGCAGCCATCCCCAGCCTGATCGTCTTCCTGGCCTGCCAGGGCGTGATCATGAAGGGCATCGTGGTCCCGACGGAAAAATAGCCTGCCAGTCCGAACATCGGGCAAGGGACGCCACGTGCATTGACCCGGAAACAGGAGGGGTTGCGTTTTGTGGCAGACGGAATCCGGCGTGAATCCAAGCCTGGGGGCACAAACCAGCCTGGCCCACCGAGCGTTATCCGCCGGCAGCGGGCTGGATGAGCCGGATTGCGTTCTGTCGGCCGAAGGCGCCGATGCAGCAGAACATGGCGGTGGCGAAGAGCGCTGCCAACGCCAGCGGCACGAAGAAGGCCAGCGTCATCACAGCGATGCGACCGATCGCGGGCAGGGTCTGTGTCGGGTCCAGCGGCAGCGGAATCTGCCAGGCCAGGGCGGCGTACAGCGCGATGGTCAGCAGTCCGGTGGCGGCGTAGAGCATCAGCCAGAGCCACAGCAGCGCGTAATCGTTCGCGCAGGCGGCGAGTCTGCGAAACCTCTCGCCGATCCCCCCGGGCACCTTCAGGCCGATCAGTTGCAGCAGCCGGATCGGCAGCAGGGCAAGGGTGACCATCGGGAGAGTGTAGAGCACCACGACCCCCACCGCCTTGCAGGCTGTCAGGACGTTCGCCCGCCCGGCCCAGCGGAAGGGAAACGGGTTGCCGACCTGCAGCAGGACACGCAGCCAGACCGCCATCGCCACCAACGACGTCAGGACCAGGCCTCCGACCAGGAATGGCTGGTATTTGTCGATTCCTTCCGGCAGGGCGAGGAAGAGAACGGTACGCAGAGCCCATACCGCCGTCGGGAGCAGTCCGACAGCGGCGAGTCCCAGCAGTCTTGGCCAGTGGGAGGCGGCGACCTGCAAGGCCCGGCAGCAGCCGACCGTCATGGGGTAGATGTCCGCCCACTGGAGGGTTCGTCCGCAGGCGGAGCACTGCGGTTCGTCGCGGTCCATCCGGCAGGCGCAGGACGGGCAAGGGACGCGCCCGACCTGCTCGGGGCAGACGCCGAGGTAGGCCAGAAAGGCCAGGACGAATCCGCCCGCCCACCCGGCCAGCGCGCCGAGATAGACCCACGCCAGAGGAGCCTCCCCGCCCAGCCCGGCACCCAGCCCCGCCCCGGCGAGCAGTCCCGCCAGACCGACTCCGAACACACCGACGGCCAGGACGTTCCGGCCGAGGTCCTCCTTGACAGCGGGAAGCGAAGCCTGGGCGTCCTGGTCAAAATTGCGAAAACCACCCCGGGACAGCTCCGACTCGTCGATCGCCGGTAGGTTCGCAGGACAAGGCGGAGGGGTTGCGATCGTCGCGACATGCCCCGAAGGCTCGGAGGTCCGCCGATCGGACGGTGTCGGCGTGGAGGCGGACGGCTTGGCCCAGTCGGGCAGGTCCCCCGGAGCGTCAACCGCGCCCGCCGAGTGACTTCGGGCGTAGGCCTGTTCAGGCTGAACGTCTTCCAGCATCGCCTGAAGAGTGAGCCGCTCGTCGTCCGCTTGCATCGGTTCACCGGCGGTGGGGGACTCCGGCTCCGGCGCGTCGGCCGGTTCGGACTGTCGAGTCCGAATCGGTTTTTTCGGGGGCGATTTCCGCTCGGATTGGCCGGCGGTGTCCGGGGCCTCGTTCGCCGGTCCGTCCTCACCGCGGGGGGACGAACTCTGGGCGCCGCCGTCTCCGTGGAACGACTGGGCCAGACCGCAGGACGGGCACCGGACAGACGAACCGGCCGCGGAATCCTCGACTTCAAACAATTCTCCGCATTCGCGGTTTCGGCACATCACCAGCGTTGCCATAAAAGCCTCCGTCAATAGTTTCTCAGCACGGCCTCTGCGATGTCCGGCGAAATCTGTCCGGCATTGCGCAACTGCTCCACGCTCTGCCGCATCGACACCATCCCGTGCTGCATGCCCATGTGGATGACGTTCCGCAGTCGGAACGAATCCCGACTGCGCATAATGTTCCGCACCGCGTCGGTCGCCACGAGCACTTCGCAGGCCACACGCTTCCCACCGTCCGTGGCGGGGAGGAGTTCCTGGTGAACCACCCCGCGCAGGGCCCCGGACAGCAGATAGCGGATGTGGCTGGCGTCCTCGGCGGGGGCGTAGCTCAACAGCCTTTCGATGAGTTGGTCGATCGACAGAATGTGCAGTGTGCTGAGCACGAGCACGCCGGTGTCGGCGGCGGTCAGGGCGATTTTGATCGTCTCGTAATCCCGCATCTCCCCGATCGCCACCACGTCCGGGTCCTGCCGAAGCGCTGCCCGCAGCCCGCTGTGGAAATGTTCCGTATCGCGGCCGATCTCCCGCTGGCGAACAATCGACATTGCGTTGGCGTGTACGGTTTCGATGGGATCTTCGATGGTAATGATGTTCTGACGTCGACTGATGTTGATCTCGTGGATGATGCCCGACATCGTCGCGGTCTTGCCCTGGCTGGTCGAACCGGTAATCAGAATCAAGCCCTTGTTCGCATGGGCGAGCTGTTTGACCGCTTCCGGCAGGTGCAGGTCGTCCAGCGTGCGGGCTTCCTCAGGCAGCAGGCGAATGACCAGGCTCACGTTCTGGTTGTTGAAACTCACGTTCACGCGGTACCGCCCGAGGTCGTCGGAGACCATCAGGTCCAAGTCGAGCCGGCGGTTGAAGTGCTCCATCTGCTCCGGCGTCATGAGTTGCTCAGCCATCTGGCGTGTGACTTCCGACGTCAGCGTCGCCGAACTGCCCGGAACGAGTTCCCGCCCGATACGGTAGAGAATGGGCGAACCGGCGCAGAGGTGTATGTCGGTGGCACGTTTGGCCATCGCGTCGTGGATCATTTTCCGCAGGCCCGGTGAAATCATGCCCCTTGTTCCTCAATGAAACTCATGATCGGTCAGCATAGCACTCCGGGCGGGCGATTGCGAGCTTCAAGGATCGACCGGACCCGGGGTACGGCCTGCGCATCTACTATTTTCCCGGGCGGCCGGTCCTGACGGATGCGCTTGACAGCCATCGCCGAGAACATCGTCTCAGCCGGATCGAACAACGTCTTTTGTCGTGGATCGACGGCGTATCGCATCGTGTCCTTAACCTCCATGCCAAAGGCCACTTGCGGAAGATAAAATCCTGCAACCGCCCGCGAAGACTCGCAAGCAAAAGCCGCCGCAAAAGCATATATCCAAAGACGTTGTGCGTATTTTTATCACCCGCTGAGTTCTGCGAGGAGGCGTCTGGTTTGCGGATTTTTATCGGAG
>CAYMAP010000074.1:9564-11792 GCA_964388425.1 uncultured Planctomycetaceae bacterium | reverse complement strand
CTTAAAAGATGCGCCCCTCAAAAGTCGACGGAACGAAAAAGCAGGGCGATTCGTCCGGCAAGAACGGCTAGGACAACCGCTGTTAAGACCGATAACCCTGCTTTCCCCTGAAAGTTGCGCGCGGAGCCTTCCCTGTTTTCTCTTCGTCCCTTGAGCATGATATACAGCCTTTCCGCCGGATTGGGCCGGCTACCCTTTTGTGGAATTGAGCTTGAGCGAACGAGGGTAGCCTACCCCGGAAAGGTTATCTGCGTATGAAGCCACCGTTAAGATTGTGTTTATTTCTACATGATCCAGGAAGCCTCAGCCGGCTGGGTTTTATCCCCCCGGTTGCTCCCGTCGCCGCCATGCCGTATGCTCCATGCAATCCCGCAGGTCGGGAACCCGTACTGCCCTCGGACGACAGGAGACGCCATGAGCCACAACCCGCCGCCGGAAAAGGATGTGCAGATTCTCGAGAATCTCCAGCGTGCCCGCCAGGCACTCCAGCAGGAACTCGGGAAGGTCATCGTCGGACAATCGGAGGTGATCGAACGGCTGATGCAGGCGTTGTTCTGCCAGGGCCACTGCCTGCTCGTCGGCGTGCCGGGCCTGGCCAAGACCCTGCTGATCAGCACGCTTGCGAAGGTACTCCGGCTGAGTTTCCAGCGTATCCAGTTCACGCCGGACCTGATGCCCAGCGACATCACCGGCACGGAGGTCATCGAGGAAGATCGCGCGACGGGCCGACGCGAACTGCGGTTCGTCAAGGGTCCGGTGTTTGCGAACATTCTGCTGGCCGACGAGATCAACCGCACGCCGCCCAAGACCCAGGCCGCCCTGCTCCAGGCGATGCAGGAATACCACGTCACCGCCGGCGGTCAGCGGTACGACCTCGAACCGCCCTTTTTCGTACTGGCGACACAGAACCCCATCGAGCAGGAGGGCACGTATCCGCTGCCGGAAGCTCAGCTCGACCGGTTCATGTTCATGGTCCGGGTTGACTACCCCAGCCGGGACGAGGAGCGTCTGATCGTCAAGGCCACCACCGCCGCCGCCCCGGCCGATCCGCAGCCGGTGCTCTCAGCCCATGACGTGTTGACCCTGCAGAACGTCGTCCGTCGGGTTCCGGTCAGCCAGCACGTGGTGGACTTCGCCGTCCATCTCGCCCGGGCTTCCCGCCCGGAAGACCCGACCGCACCGGACTTCGTAAAAAACTATCTCACCTGGGGCGCCGGCCCGCGCGCGGGGCAGTACCTCGTCCTCGGCGCCAAAAGCCGCGCCCTGCTCCACGGTCGATTCAACGTCGCCTGCGAGGACGTCCGGGCCGTGGCCAAGCCCGTCCTCCGCCACCGCCTGTTCACCAACTTCAACGCCGACGCCGAGTCCATCACGCCGGACAACCTCGTCGACATGCTTCTGGCACACGTCGCAGAACCCCAGCCGGCGGATTACGCGAAAACGTAGGCAGTCGGCAGCGGAACAAGAACACAAATAGCTGGACGCCGGGTACTGCCTCCTGGCTCCCGACTCCCGGCTCCTGTCTTCTGACTCCCGACTTCTGTCTACTCCGGCAATTCGCTACACTGGTGTCATGAAAACGACCGCGATGATCTCCGCCGTGCTCCTGTCAGCCGTGCTGGCCCTGCCCGCAGAGTCCCCTGCCGTTCCGGACGAGGCCGTCGAGCGAGCGAAGGCCTTTTTCGTTGAATCCCTCGATGACGACCAACGGCTGCCGACCGTGCTGGCCGGTCTGCGGAGCACCGAGGACCCGGCCCTGCTGCCGTTGTTCGAGGCCCTGACGCGCAGCGGCGACCGCAGCCGGCGCCTGATGGGCACGGTCATGATCGGGCGCGTCGGCGGAAAACAGTCCGCACCCGCCCTGCTGGAGCGTCTCCGCGAAGACCCCGCGATGGTCGTCCGCTCCGAGGCCCTCGTCCAACTGCTGGCCCTCGAAGCGGTCACCGACGAACAACTCCTCGAAGCGACGCAGGTCGAAGACGAAGGCGTGCAGGTCATTGCCGCCCGTGCCTTGGCCCGACGGGGCATGCGGAAGCAGGTCGGCTACGTCCTGAAAAAACTCGCCGACAGCCGGGACCCCGACACCGCCGCCCTGGCCCGGATGAGCCTGCTCGGCAGCGGGGACCGCACGCAGATCACCCCGTTGCGGAAAGTGCTCCTCGACGAGCAGACCCCGCCGGATCTGCTCATCCGCCTGCTGAACCAGCTCCGCCAGGAGGCCATCCACG
>CAYMAP010000074.1:0-9464 GCA_964388425.1 uncultured Planctomycetaceae bacterium | reverse complement strand
CCGCCGGATCTGCTCATCCGCCTGCTGAACCAGCTCCGCCAGGAGGCCATCCACGACGCCCTGCCCGTCGCGGAATACCTCGCCCGCCCGGACCAGCTCCTGGCCGTCCGCGTCCGTGCGTACATGGCCATCGCGGACCTCTCGACGAAGGCCTCGCCCCAGCTCGCCCAGGCGATCCGCTCGGAGAAAAACGCCATGTTGAAGATCAACCTCCTCCGCCTGCTGGCCAACCGCAACGACGCCGGCCCCTTCCTCCGCGAGCTGTCGCTGGGCAGCGAGGACGACCCCGTCACGCTCGTGTCGCGTTTGGAGCTGGCCCGGCCGACCGGCGGAGCCAACGCACGCGACGCCGCTCGCGCCATCGTCCGATCAGGCCATCCCATCCTCATCGAATACGTCCTGAACCGCTTCCGCGAGGACCTCGACGCCGACCGCCACGACCTGGACTTCTACGTCCAGCCGATTCTGGCGTTCCTCCGCCAGACCGAACTCGACCCCAGCCGAATGACCACCGCCCACGACCGGGCCGCCCTGGCCGTCGAACTGCTGGGCGAACTCGGCAGCGAATCGGCCCGAAAAGGACTCTGGGCCATCCTCGAAGGCGACGACCGCACCCTGCGCAAACTCACCGCCGGCGCCCTCTACCGCTGCGGGGACCCGGAGATCGCCGATCTCGTCCTGCCCCTGCAGGACAGCCCCTTCGGACAGGAAAAAACCTACGCAGCCCTCCTGCTGGGCAAGATCGGCAACGCCCGGGCCGTCCCCGCACTCGTGGAACTCCAGAACCGCGCCGCCACACAGAGTCCCGACGTCCTGACGCTTGCGAACTGGTACCTCCTGAAACTCGCGGAACAGCACGTCCAGGCCGTCAAAGACCTTGCCCACGAGGTGCCCTGATGCTCGCCGACCTGCCCCCCGCCGTCCTGCCGGCCCTGCTCGCCGCCGTCGCCGTCCTGCTGCTCGGCCGGGCCGTTTATCGACTGCTCAAGGGCAGGAACACCTCATGCCACTGCGCCGAGAAACTCAAACGAAACGCCGGGGACGAAACGACAAAAACCTCCTGACACCGGTACGAGGGGAATCGCAAGGGTCTCCGGTAGGATGTTGGGGTCTTCCTCGCCTATGCCGGAATATACGGCACCGGCTTGTTGCACGCGGAACCTGTTCCCACGGCGTTCGGATTGCGCCAGCAACAAGTTGCCAGCTCTACGCTTTCGCCTTCCGCTTGCAAAACGTCCTCCGACGCGCTAAGCTCGCCCGCATTGCCCGTCCTGTGGAAAGGTGAAGTACCCGATGACATGGGCCCATTTCGACTGTTTCAGCGGGGCCGGCGGGGACATGATCCTCGCGGCCCTGATCGACGCCGGCGCGGACGCCGATGCCGTCGCGCATCGTCTGTCCACGCTGGGGCTCTCCGGCGTGTCGGTCCGCTTCGAGCGTCTCCAGCGTCGTGGCCTGGCCGGTCAGGCCGTGCATGTCGACGTCCCCGCCGGCGACCAGCCCCACCGCCACCTGCCGGACATTCTCGCGATGATCGACGCGGCCGACCTGCCCGGTCGGTCGGCCGAGACCGCGAAGGCGATTTTCCATCGGCTGGCCGAGGCCGAGGCGAAGGTCCACGGCATCGGCGTCGAGGCGGTCCACTTTCATGAAGTCGGAGCCGCCGATAGCATCGTGGATATCGTCGGAGCCGCCGTTGCCGTCGAGCTGCTGGGCATTGAGCGGGTGACCTGCTCGCCGCTGCCGTTGGGCGGAGGGACAGTCCTCTGCGAGCACGGCGAACTGCCGGTCCCGACTCCCGCGACGGTCGAGCTGCTTCGCGGCGTGCCGACCGTCCCCGGGCCGGTACAGGAAGAACTGACGACCCCGACGGCAGCGGCGATTCTAACGACGCTGGCCCAATGTTTCGGGCCGGTTCCGGCGATGCAGCTTTGCGGGTCCGGCTACGGCGCGGGTTCGCGGGAGTTCGGCGAGGTACCGAACCTGCTTCGGGTCCTGCTGGGCCGACCCGCCGAAGCAGGCGACGTCGACGCGGTGGTCGAGCTGACGGCCAACCTCGACGACTGCACGGGCGAGGTCCTCGGGGCCGCCCTCGAGGCCCTGCTGGCCGGCGGGTGCCTCGACGCCTGGGCCAGCCCCGTCTTTACAAAGAAGCACCGCCCGGCCTGGGAGGTCTCGGCCCTCTGCCCGCCCGGCCGGACCGACGCCGTGGCGAGGATCTTCTTCGAGCAGACCACGACATTCGGGCTCAGGCAGCGGACCTGCGACCGCCTGACCCTTCGCCGGGAGCACCTGTCGGTCGAGACCCCCTGGGGTGCGGTCCGCGTGAAGGTCGGCCGGCTTGACGGGCGGGTCGTGCAGGTCTCGGCGGAGTTCGCCGACGCCCGCGCGGCCTCCGAGGCCCACCATGTGCCCGTCGCGGAGGTTCTCTCCGCCGCCGAGCACGCCGCCCGAGGAGACCTGTCGACATGACCGCGCTGTGGGTGCTGACGGGGCTGGTCGCGGGTGTCGGGCTGATCTGGGCCAGCCGGCATATCAAGATCGCTTTGGAGAAACGCCACGGGTTCCTGCTGACGCCGGACTACCCCGGCCCGCCGAATCCGCCGCCGAAGGTCAGCCTGCTCGTCGCCGCCAAGGACGAGGAAGCCAACCTCGACGCCTGCCTGGAAAGCCTCCTCGCGCAGGACTACCCGGACCTGGAAATCATCGCCGTCAACGACCGCAGCGAGGATCGCACGGGGGAGATACTCGACCGCCACGCCGCCGGCAGCGATCGGCTGAGGGCCGTCCACGTCACCGACCTGCCCGGGGGGTGGAAGGGCAAGAACCATGCAATGCACGTCGGCATGCAACACGCGACGGGCGAGTTGCTGCTGTTCACCGACGCCGACGCCCGGATGCTCTCGTCGCGGGCGGTCTCCGTGGCCGTCCAGCTCCTGCACGACCTGGGGGCGGGGTTCCTCTGCCTGCTGCCGAACCTGGAAATGAAGGGCTTCTGGGAGGGCATGATCCAGCCCGTTGCCAGCGGGGTGATGATGATCTGGTTCGAGCCGGCCCGCGTGAACAACCCCCGCCGGCGCACCGCCTACGCCAACGGTGCGTTCATGCTCATGCGCCGCGAGGTCTACCGCGCCCTCGGCGGGCACGAGGCCGTCAAGGACGACATCCAGGAGGACATGGAATTCGCCCGGCTGGCCAAGCAGCAGGGCCTGGGCCTGACCGTCGCCCGTTGCCGGGACCTCTTCACGGTCCGCATGTACACGACCCTGGGGCAGATGTTCCGGGGCTGGACGCGGATTTTCCTGGGCTGCTTCCGCTCGAAGACTCGGCTGGCGGTCTCGCTGCTGCTGGTGCTGCTGATGGCGGTCCTGCCCACCGGTGCGTTGCTGGCCGGCCTGATCGGGGGGCTGGCGGGGCTCGAACCGGCGGAGGCCTTCTGGGCACTGGGCCTGGCCGGGCTGATCGTCGTCGCGATGCAGAGCACCGTCGTCGTGCGATTCTGGCGGATGGTGGGAGCGAATCCGCGACTGTTCTGGAGCTACACCCCGGGCAGCATTCTCATTGCCGGCTGTCTGCTGGCAGCCTTGCTGAAGCACCTGCCCGGAGCGAAACTCACCTGGAAGGGCACGACCTACACACGCTGAGCAGCCAGGCCAGGCACCCCAGCCCGGCCGCGACGCCCGCATAGACCCCCGCCGTCTGCCACCACGGCACGGGCCGGGGCAGGACGTACTCGCCGAGGTAGCTCCAGTCGTACATCGTCCCCCACCCGTGCCAGACGAACCGCACCCGCTCGGCGAAGGTGCCCGTGACGGCCTGGAACGGATTGACGCGGACAGCCCAGGTCGCGATGTCGACCGCTGCCGCACCGTCGACGTCCTCCAACAGCGCGTTGGCCCAGACCGGCGAGGCCAGCAGGACCACCAGCACCGCCCCGGCCAGCACCGCCAGCCCGGCTCGCAACACGGCCGACCGCCCGCAGCAGACCGTCGCGACGGCCGACAGTGCGACGGCTGCGAAGACCAGGTACGCCTGGACCGCCGCGACGAACGTCAGCCCCGTCGGCTCGCCGAGTCCGATCAGCCAGAGCCAAAGCAGCGACAGGCCCGTCCCGTCCGCGACCGCCCCGCCTCGAAAGACCGCCTCGAGGTGGCTGCCCGCCCCTGCCGACATCGCCGGTGCCGCCATCGCCGTCCACAGACACGCCCAGCCCAGCGTCGCCAGCAGGGCCTGGCGAAACTCCGCCCCCGCGACTCGGCAGAGTCCGAAGCAGCCCAACTCGACGGCCAGCGTCGCGCCCATCACAAGCAGCGCGGGACCGACCTCCTTCCGCCAGGGCGGATTCAGCAGATGCCCGGCCATGCGCGGGGAGGAGTCGGCCGGGTCGGCAGAGGGGATCGAGGTCTTGCGGACGTTGGCGATCATGGTTCCGTGGTCACGGGGCGGGCGGGCGTATCCTCGGCGGGGTTCTCCGCAGCGGGATCTGCCTGCTCCGAAGCGTCGATCCGCCGGCGCAGCTCGTTTCTGTATTCCGCCCAGAGTTCATCGAGACGCTTCAGCTCCGCCCGGCGGCGTTCGATGGCCCGCAGAGTGCGTTCCGCCCGGTCGGACGGGGGCTCGAGTTCCTCGTGCGGTTCGGCGAAGCGGGCGTCCCAGCGGGCGAGCGACTCGGCGAGTTGCGCTTTGGTCCGAGGCAGCAGTTGTACGTCCGCGGACGTCGTGCGATGGTCGAAGGCGAAAACCCCGCCGAGTTTCAACAGCGTCTGGGCCCACATCGCCAGTCCGGCCGGGGCGTGGGCCGAGGAGCGAATGACGACCATTCCGCGGGGGTGGCGGTCAGTGTAGTGCTCGGCCCAGGCCGTCAGTTGCCTCGGCGTGACGGGGCGGTTGTCGATCCGCATCGCACCGTGGTGGTCGATTTCCAGCAGCGCGCGGGCGTAGCGGGCGCGGTCCTGGCCCGGGCGGGGGCGGAGGACCATGCGCACGTCCGTGCCGACCGGGGGCAGTGCGTCGGTGTTCACCGCGTATTCGCGGAGTTCCATCGTCCGTGTCGACTGCATGGGCACGTCGATGACGGCTGAGCCGAGATTCGCCACCGCGATGACCCCCCCGGTCTCGTCGGCGAGATAGCGCCCGTCGGGCAGAACCTCCGAGCCGATGAACACCCACCCATCGGGCTTCCTGCCTTCTCCGCCCTGGCCGGTGAGTTTCAGCCAGTCCCCGGCCTGAGCGGTGTGTTCGTTGCCTGCCTTGTCCTTCCAGCGAAGCTCGATGTCCAGGGTCGCGCCCCTCGGCGGGACGTATTCGTCGCCGACGTATCCGCCGGGAATGCCCGACCGAAGCCCCAGCAGGAGCAACGCGGCGTGGAGGTCGGAGGGCAGGGCCTGGGTGGCCAGGACGGATTCGTACTCCTTCGTGCCGGACCGACAGAGGAGGAATTCGAGGTGGTAGCTCGCCCGAACGACCGTCGTGTCCAGGACGACCTCACGGGCCTTGCGGTCGACCGTGACGTGCCGGAAGCGGATCGGTTTTTCGGCCGGTCGATCGTTGCGAGGCGATTCGGCCGAAGTCGACGCCATCAACAATCCGAGGTACAACGAGAGGATTCCTGCCCTACGCATGCGATGCTCCTTCCGCCCATTGAACCCGCCGAGAAAACAAACGGGCCGGACGCAATCAACGTCCGGCCCGTGGAAGTCCTTGATGCAACAGGATTCCGCATGCAGCGGACCTCCCCCGCCGATCAGTCGGCGAAGTCCTTGGTGAAGGCCGGCTCTTCGGTGCGAAGCTGGGGCTGTTCCTCGACTTCGTCCTGGATGATGATCTGGGGTTTGATGAGGATCAGCAGGGTCTCCTCGTCGCGGAGCTTGCCCTTGTTGGTGAAGGCCCGGTTGATGACGGGGAGTTTGCTGATAACGGGGACGCCCATTTCGCGTTCGATCTCGCCGGTGAGTTTCTGCCCGCCGATCAGCAGCGTCCCGCCGTCGGGCACGGAGACGGTGGTCTGGATGTCCTGCATGGTCAGGTCGGGCAGGTTGATTTCGATCGCGGCCACTCCCGCTCCCGATCCGGCACCGGTGATGATGATGCTCCGGGAGAGGTCGGCCGAGACGACCTGGGGCCTGACCGTCATGGTCACGTAGCGTCGGTCATGGCTGACGGTGGCGTCGATGTCCAGGATCGTCCCGGTGGGGACGTAACTGATTTCCGGGTTGAAGGAGGTCGCGCCTTCAGCGACGACAGCCTCGGCGCCGGAGATGTAGGCCTGCTGGGTCGAGACGGTCACATAGGCCCGCTGCCCGTTAAAGAGCGTCACCCGCGGAGCGGTCAACGTCCGGGAGGTGGCGTGGGCCTGAGTGGCACGGAGCAGGAAGTCCACCTGGAGGTCGTCCAGGAACGTGCCGGCAATGGTCATGGCGCTGTTGGTCACGCTCGTGCCGATGCCGTTGTTCACGTTGGTCCCCACGCCGATCAGGTCGGCGAAGGCACTGCTGTCCTGCCCGACGGTGATGGGGGAGAAGTCATTGAGGCTGGAAGCCGGGCTGTTGCCCTGCTGGACCCAGGTGCTCTGGCCCCTGACGGGGACGTTGGTCACACCGGTGAAGGGGTCGGTCGCCCTCCCGCCGCCGCCGACCTGGGACCCAAGGTTGAAGTAGAAATCCAGGTCCACGCCGATCTGGTTGAGGAAGCCGGTCTGGACCGTAATGAAGCGGGCCTCGATGGAAATCTGGATGGTCCGGGCTTCGCGCATCTTGGCGACGAGCTGTTGGACCAGCCGATGGTTGCTGGCGGTCTGGGTGATGATGAGCTGCCCGTTGAGTTCGTTGATCTGGGCGTTGCCGTTGGGATACCAGGAATCCCGCTCGATCGTGTTCTTGATCATGTCCATGACCTTGGCGGTGAGTTGGCCCTTGGTCATTTCCTCTTCGACAAGCTCGTCCTCCTCAGCATCGCCGAAGAGCCCGCCGCCTCCTCCTCCGCCGCCGCCGTCGCCGACCTCAAGTTCACCGATGGACTCGGTGTCGACGCGGGGACTGATGAAGTTGGGGATGCGGGTCAGCAGGTCGCGGATGTCATAGACCTGCGGATAGACTTCGATGCTGAGTTTCTCCTGGGTGGAGATGTTCACCACGCCCTTGTTGATGACGTAGCCGAGTTGGATCATGCCCCCGCCGGCCTCGGCGAGGATTTTCTCCAGGACGGTCTCGACGCTGACATCATCCAGCAGCACATTGACCTGCTGGTTTCGGATGTCGGGGTTGTCGACTTCCAGAGCCCCCCAGTTGACGTAGATGCTTGCGCCGGAGACTTCTCGGAGGTAGCTGATGGCGTCGGCGAATTTTACGTCCGCCAGTCGGACCTTGCCGATCACGCGGTCGAGTTTATCCCGCGCCCGGCGGTTTTCTTCACTTTCCGCCGCCACGCCCGCTCCGAATCGTTTCCGTCGGGCAGAGAGTTCCTTCCAGTCGCGCGGGTAGCGGATTTTCTGGTACCAGGGGATTTCCGCCTGCCGAATGTCGGCGGCGAGTTTGGCCAGTTCCGTCTTGCCCACGTCCGTGAAGTGCTCCTGCTGGTGGAGCAGGATATGCTGCTTCAGCCAGTAGATATTATCCTGGGCGAAGCGGTTGTCCGGGTCGATATCGACGATCTGTTCCAGGACGCTCAGGGCCTGCTGATACTTCTTTTCGTTGCGTAGGACGTGGACGCGCGCGGTGAGATCGCTGATTTTCTGTTGGCGGCGCTGCTGCATCCGCTGCTGTCGCTGGCGATTGGCCTGTTCGATTTCCTTGACCGTCCGGGCGACCTGCCGGCGGTTGTATTTTTCGCGCTTTTCGCGAATCCACTTCGTCTGGTCTTCGACCTTGGCGAGCTTCTGGCGGTACTCGGTGGTCGGGAACAGCCTCTTGTTGTTCTGCAGGATGTTGCGTGCGACCTGGGCGGCCTGTTCGGCAGCGTCGTAGGCTTCCTTCTCGTCCGGGTCGGCCATCAGTTCCATGGACCGATCCATCGCCTGGGTGAAGTCGTGTTCGGCGATCTGTCGGGCGATGCGTTTCTGCCGGCGGTAGTCCGAGAGAATCCCCGCACCGGCCGGCTGGGCGGTAAGCATCCGGGCATTGTTGAGTTCCCGGAGGATCATGGGATTGTCGGGGGCGAGCTTCTGGGCCTGGCTGAAGTAGTCGACGGCCTGGTCGGGCTCGTTGCGGTTCAGGGCGGCCCGACCTTCGGCGAGAAGCATTTCCGCCTTGATATTCCGCGCCTGCTGGCCGGTGGGGACGCCGTCGTCAGGATTCTGCCCGACGGCGACCTCGCCGGGGGCGGGGGTGATGCCGGCCGGCCGGTCGTGGGGGTTGGCCTGGCCGGCGTCGGCGACGCTTTCGGCTCCAACGGGTTCGATTTCCGCGACCGCGGCGGTGGTTTCGTTACGGGCGAGGGGTTCGTCGGGTTTCACCATCGGAGCGGTCTGGTCGGCGTTGGCGGCGGGTTCGGTTTCCTTCGGAGCCTCCGGGGCGGGAGCCTCGATGGGTTCGGGATCGGTGAACGTCGCATCGCCCTGTGCGGAGGCGACTTCCTGGGAAAGGGGCTTGGGCTTGACCGGCTCGACGGAGGGGGAGAGGTCCGCCGACGCATCGTCGACCGTCAGATCCGCGGTCTCGACCGGTTCGGGGATCCGGGCCGGCGCCGGTTCGTCACCGCTCGGCGCGGGGGCGGCCATCACGTCCATCGGCTTGCCGTCGACGGGCTCCGGGCCCCGGGTGGCGAGCTGTTCGGCGAGTTTCATCTCGACCTTGGCCAGTTCGGCCCGCGCCTGGGAGCGGGTCTGCATCGGCAGGTAGGGGCAGTCGGCGACCTTGGCATAGGCGTCGCGGGCGAGCTGCCAGTCGCCCTCTTCGGCGGCCTGGCCAGCGGTTTTGTGCAGCGCGCGAGCGATGACCTGCTGCTGGATGGCGTGGTCGACCTCGCCAAGCCGGTCCGAGAGCATCTGCCGTTGCGGATCGGACAGTCCTTCCCGTCGCGCATACGCTCCCCAGAGCGTCTTGCGAGCCGAGAGGTAGTCCATGTTCTGGAACTGCAACTGGGCCTTGAGCAAAAGCCTGACGGCGTCGGGTTCGTCGCCATCGGCTGCCGTTGCAGGCAGCACCAGACAGACGACCCACGCAAAAGACCACAACGCTACCCACGGAATGCGACGTGTATTCAACACCGCTGATTCTCCTTTCCGGGCAACAGAACGGCGAGAACCGAAGGCTACCGGAGACAGCAGACTTCAAGCCGGTTCTGTTTCTGAGGCGGGGCGCAGCGCCCGGGCCTTCACCTAACCCAGCGTCCGATTTCCCAGGCCATCTGTTCTTACTTCGTCCAAACGGCCTTGCTTTGATTAGTCCTGGCCGCAACAATTTGCGAATCAGCAAATTACGCGACACCGAATCGACAGGCAAGAAAAAAATTGAAAGCCTGTGACTTCC
>CAYMAP010000073.1:0-11981 GCA_964388425.1 uncultured Planctomycetaceae bacterium | reverse complement strand
CGAGAAGTCCGGCGAACCAGCGGATGCAGGCGACGCTTGACAGCGCGCCTGATCCCGCGCCGTTCGGCCAGAATAGGAGATACAATGAAAATCTACGAGAAAGCTCCCGGAATCCAAACCCGCTGGAGCAGTTTTGAGAATCTGAAGTCGGAGCGCGGACAGGCGGCCCTTGAAAACATGGGAGCCAAGGGGCATGCTTTTGATCGTCTTGCCGCCGGCGAGACGAAGACGCTTTTGGATGTTAGCGGAAGCGGCCTCGTTCATCGCATTTGGTTGACCATCAATGATCGAAGCCCTGAGATGTTGAGAAGCCTGCGGGTTGATATGTTCTGGGACGGAGCTTCCAAAGCCGCCGTCTCGGTTCCGCTGGGAGACTTCTTCGGCATTGGTCTTGGCCGGCGCGTCAGCTTCGAGTGCGCCCTGTTTTCGGATCCCGAAGGTAGGAGCTTTGTCAGCTTTTTGCAGATGCCATTCCGCACATCAGCCCGGATCTCGATCACAAATGAATCCGACACGGATTTGAGCCACCTGTTCTATGATATCAACATGAGCCTCGGTGTCGAGCACACGCCCGAAACTCTCTTCCTGCATGCCCATTGGCGTCGGGAGTGGCCCAACGAACTCGGTCGGGATTTCATCATTCTTCCGGATGTACGGGGAGCCGGCCGATTTCTCGGCTGCAACCTGGGAGTCATTGCCGACCCCAGATACGAAGGAGCATGGTGGGGTGAGGGCGAAGTGAAAGTGTGGTTTGGCAAAGACGAACACCCAACGCTGTGCGGAACGGGGACTGAGGACTACATCGGAACCGCTTGGGGGCAGGGCTCGTTTTCAAATCGACAGCAGGGATGCCCCATTGCTGACGGTAGCAACCGCCAATGGGCTTTCTATCGTTATCACTTGGATGACCCGATCTACTTCGATGATGGGTGTCGCGTGGCGATTCAAACCATCGGGGGGTGCGAGAAGAAAAAGGTGATGGCACTACAAGACAAGAATGTCCCGGTTATACCGGTCAGCATTGCTCAAGGCGACAAAGGGCCTTTTGTGCCGCTGATGGACAAGGGGGGAGCGCTCAGTTCCGTCCAGGAAGACGGCTGGTGCAACTTCTGGCGGCAGGACGACTGGTCGGCAACGGCGTACTTCTACCACGAATCACCGGCAGGGCTGTTCGCGGCGATACCAGATGCGCCCCGCCGAGCGGCAGGGCTGCACAGCGACGGCAATCACTCGGGACGGAATGATACTTGAGAGAGCATGCCCAACCAGCAGGTGCAGGCGACGCTTG
Organism: uncultured Planctomycetaceae bacterium; assembly: GCA_964388425.1. Taxonomy (GTDB): domain Bacteria; phylum Planctomycetota; class Phycisphaerae; order SM23-33; family SM23-33; genus CAYMAP01. The sequence continues at coordinate 10,693 of CAYMAP010000073.1, read as the reverse complement.
ACAGCGAGCCTGACCTGCGACGTTGGACTGCAGATAACAGATGGACGCGTTAACAATCCAGGTCAAGGTTAAGCCGCGAGCGAAGGTGTCGGAGCTCTCCCAGGCCGCAGATGGCACGTGGATCGCTAGATTGAAGGCGCCGCCTGTTGATGGAAGAGCGAATGAAGAGTTGGTGAGATTAGTGGCGGAGCACTTCAAGTGCCGAAAGGCGGTCGTAACCATCAAGGCTGGCGCGTCCAGCCGTACGAAACTAGTCAAGGTGGCCGCCCAATGATGAGCGCGCTGCAGCCCAACTGTGCCTTCCAGCGGACGGTCCGCTGCGCGGCCCGCCGCTGAACCGGAGCGTTCATAGCCAGCACATCCTCTGCTCAACCCACCGCACCGGTAGGCCTGCCTGCCGAAGCCTCGGCGAAGGCAGGTCCTTCGGCTGCGCTCAGGACAGGCCGTCGGGCTCGTCCGTCTTCGCTGCCGTCTTCACTGCGCTTCGACGTGCCAAGCCACTTCGCCGCGTCGCACCGGCTGGACTTCCCCCTGCAACGGGTTGGGCTTCCTGCCCGAGTTCTGATGGGATGACGGGGCGTTCCGATTCGACAAACCATACCAGACGGCTCCCGCACCGGCGGCGACAACCAGCACCAGCACTACCGGCAGGATTCGTTTCGCGCTGTTCTTCCAGGTCACTACGGTCACTCACTTTCCTCCGGTGTGAACGGCTGGGCCCGCCCAGTCAAAGACCATCCCACATCGCGTTCCCGCCGACGCTGGATACGGTTGCTGGCTGCGATGGGCAGACATAGCACTTGTCATAGCGCCCGTTCGCTGTCCGGGCAGAGTCTTTTCGGCTTTTCGGCTGGGCAGATTCGACATAGGATAAGCACAGTCCGACTCCGTCCTGCGCGGACGGGGATCGGGCTGGGCCGGCAGGTCGACTGCCGGGAAGCGGCAGGGGCGGCGTGGAGCAGCCCGTCCTGCCGATCACCAGAGGAACCATGCCCGGGACGACGACGATGAAGATATTTCTGGCAGGCATTATTCAGGGCTCGCGGACGGACGAGGCGATTTGCGGACAGGACTGGCGCGACCCGATCAAGGCTGCGCTGTTACGGCGGTTTCCGGGAGCGGACATCTACTGCCATTACACCGCACACCCCAACAGCATCATGTATCGCGGGGAGCAGATTCGCCAGACGTTCGACGACGGCGTGGACCGGGCGCGGTCGGCGGACCTGGTGGTCGCCTGGCTGCCGTCGGCGTCGATGGGCACGGCGATCGAGATCTACGAAGCGTACCGCGCGGGCGTGCCTGTGGTGACGGTCAGCCCGATGGCTGCCAACTGGGTCGTCCAGCTTTACAGTCACCGCGTCGAGCCCGACTTGTCGGCCTTCGAGCGGTTCCTCGACGACGGTCTGGCGGAGTTGCTGGAGAGTTCCTCGCAGGCATGACTCCACTGCTGGACATTTCGCCGGAGGAATTGGCCAAGCGTCTGGCCGACCGGGGCGAACAAGCTTTTCGGGCTGAGCAGATTCTGCAGTGGGTCTGGCGGAAGGGCGCGACGGCCTACGCGGGCATGAGCAATCTGCCTGCGGGGCTGCGGGAAACCTTTACTGCAAGCTTGCCGATTCTCACCAGCCGGGTCCTCGAACAGACGCGCTCGGACGACGGCGTGGTCAAGTTGCTGATCGGCTACGACGACGGGGAGTGGGTCGAGTGTGTGCTGATTCCGGACGGTGCCCGGCAGACGGCGTGCCTGAGCACGCAGGCTGGCTGCGCGATGGGCTGTGCGTTCTGCGCGTCGGGGCTGGCGGGTTGGCGTCGGGACCTCACCGGCGGGGAGATTCTCCAGCAGGCGCTGCACCTGCAGAGGGAAACCGGGGCGGCGCTGACGAACGCGGTGTTCATGGGCGTCGGCGAGCCGTTGGCCAATTACGGCGCGACGGTCTCGGCGGTGGGGGGGCTGGTGGATCCACGGCGGGGCGGGCTCTCGGCGAGGAAGCTGACGGTCTCGACGGTCGGGCTGCCCGAGGCGATCCGCCGCCTGGCGGGGGAGGATTGGCCGATCACGCTGGCCATCTCGCTGCACGCGCCGACGGACGAACTGCGGGTCCAACTCATGCCCACAGCCGCCCGCTACCCCATCGCCGAGGTTCTCGCTGCCGCCCGGAGGTTCTACGCCTCGCATCACCGGGAGGTCACGCTGGAGTACATTGTGCTGGCGGGCGTCAACGACACGCCGGACTGCGCGACGAAGCTGGCCGAGCTGGCGCGGTCGGTGCGTTGCAATGTCAACCTCATACGCTACAATCCGGTACCCGCCCTGCCGTTCCGTCGGCCGGACGAACAGCGGGTCCGGGCGTTCGCGGATCGGCTGAGTCGGCGAGGCGTGAACGTCCAGGTCCGACGAAGCCGGGGCGGGCAGAGCCAGTCCGCCTGCGGGCAGCTGCGCCTGCGGTCGACGGATGCCCGGATCAACCTCTGAGTCCCGCCTGGAGATCAGCATCGCAGCCAAGGCGCAACAACCCAGCCACGCTGAAGACCCCGACGTTGAACTGATGCTGCGCTATCAGCAGGGCGAGAAGGAGGCCTTCGACGAACTCGTCCGGCGGAACGTGGGCAACGTCCATGCCCTGGTCTACCGCTTCCTGCGGGAACCGTCGCAGGTCGATGACATCACGCAGGAGGTGTTCCTGCGGATTCACCGCAATGCCCACCGCTACGAGCCGACGGCGAAGTTCAGCACCTGGCTGTACCGGATCGTCGCGAACCTCTGCTTCAACGTCATGCGGTCGCGCAAGAAGGGCGTGCCCGTCAGTCTGGATTCGCCCGGCGGTCATGACGACGAGGACTATCGCCGGACCGTTCCCGACGAGGCCCAGCCCGCACCGGAGGAGGGGCTGGCCGAGGACGAACTGTCCCGCCAGATCGCCCGCGCCATGGACGCCCTGCCGGAAAACCAGCGCATCGCGATTATTCTCAACAAGTACGAAAACAAGAGCTACCAGGAAATCGCCGACGTGCTCGAAACCAGCACCATGGCCGTCAAAAGCCTCCTCAGCCGAGCCCGGTCGACCTTGCGGGAGAAGCTCAGGAAATATGTCGAGACGGAATGATTTTTTCGAAATTTTCGGGAACCTTCCACGCCGGGCGGGTTTATACAAACGTGAACGATGACGGGACGGACCGAGCAACCAAGCCTTTGAATAGGCATTCAAAGCGATGTTCCGCGGAGGCTGACACTCCGGAGGAAATCGACATGGGCACCATGGAACCGACGCTGACCGAAGACGAATTCCAGGAACTGTCCGCATGGCACGACGGGGAGCTGCCGCCTCCCCGGGCCGAGGCCGTCGCGAGAAACGTCCAACACGATCCGGCTTGGGCCGAAGCGAACCGACAGATCGAACGTCTGGACGAGACGCTGGCCGGCTGGTCCGCCCCGCCGGTTCCCGACGACCTCGCCGAACAGATCTGCGAAGCAGCCCGCAAGCCCTCCACGGAGTATCGAGTGCTTCGGCTGGTGCGCTGGCTGAGCCCGCTGGCAGCCGCTGCCGCCATCGTCCTGGCCGTGACGTTCCTGCACCACCCGGCCGCCCGGCAGCAAGAGATGCACACCGCCCAGGCAGTCCCCGAGGAATTCGTCCGCGAGGGGCTTGACGTCTTCGACGGGCTCGAGAGCGGGCTGACCCCCGCCGTCCGCATGACCCGCCAACTCAACGGCCAAGCCCCCGGGCTGTACGTCATCGTGCCCGGCCAGCCCCCGCAACGATGGGATGACCTGACCGACGACCAGAAACAGCAGCTCCGCAGGCGGGCTCTGGCATTCCTCGAACTGACCCCGCAGCAGCAGAAGCAGATCCTCGCCGATTACGAACAGGCCGTCAACACCGCCCAGGTCCGGGACGCCTGGCGGGCTCGCTGGCTCGGCGCGGTCGTCGAGAGTTTCACCCCAGCCGAACGACAGGCCCTCCGGGCCATGCAGCCCGGGCAGCGGGCGAGACTCTTCATCCAGCGGCGGAACGAACTCATCCAGCAAGGCCAACTCACCCCGCCCCAACCACGCTGACCGCCGGAAGAAGGGGGGCAAGCCTGCTGCGGAATGTAGCTCAGCCGCCCTCGGCTGAGAGTTCCGCGTGGGTGCAAGCATCCACCTGGCTCGGAGCGTTGTCGGAATTCCACTCTTCACTCGTGGTGGTGCCCGTCGCGTTGTCGGCTGGACATCAGCACCAGGTCGCGCAGGGCTTCGGTGGTGGTCGCAGCGAACCAGCGGTCGAGGAAGTCCGGCTCCTGGACGATGTGTGCGATGGCCATCAGCGCCCGCAGGTGGTAATTCCGCTCGTCCGGAGACCCCACCAGCACGAACGCCGTATGCACCGGGGGCCTGTCGGCATCGAAGACGATGCCCTCCCGGCAGCGGACGAGCATCATCGCGAACAGCCCGCGACCCTCGATGACGACGTGCGGGATCGCGAGGCCCGGCTGGATGACGGTGGTCGAGTCGGCCTCGCGGTTGTGGAACTTCTCCAGCAGGGCCGATTCGGCGACTCCAAGCCGGTGCGCCAGCGCATCGGCGATCCGCCCGAAGAAGTCCTCGACGCTCGTCCGCTCGGTCAGATCGAGGATGGGGCAGTCCTGGATGATCTGATCGAAGCGGTCGTGAACGATCCCGTCGCGGGCGATGGCGATTTGCTTGAGTTCCTCGTCGAGGTCCGCGCGGTACATGTCGCGCGCGACGATCCGCCGGACGAGGTACACCAGCGCGCTCTCCCGGTCGATCCGCGGGCGGATGTACAACCAGTACCACACGCCTCCGCCAGCCGCAAAGGCTGCCGTCGTCAGCAGCGGGACGGGCCCCATGTCGATGACCAGCAGCAGATACGCCGCCACGCCCGCCATCGGCAGCCACGGCACGAGGGGCACGCGGAACAGCGGGCGATAGTTCTGCAGCCGGCTCGTCCGCATCACCACCACCGCCAGGCACGCCAGGACGTACAGCAGCAGGAGCATGGTGCTGGCGACCTTCACGAGGTTTTCGATACTCAAAGCGGCGATGACGGCGACCATGAACAGCCCCGTCGTCAGTACGCTGACCAACGGCGTGCCGAACCGCGTCGATCGCTGGCGGAAAAAACCCGGCAGCAACCCGTCGTGCGCCATCGCCATCGGACTGCGCGACGCCTCGAGGATGCCCCCGTTGGCGGTCGTGATGAACGCCAGCATCGCCCCGGCCGCCAGCACGATCGCGCCGGCCCGGCCCGCGAAGGTCTCCGCCGCCAGCGACACCGGCGTCAGGTGCCCGGCCAGCGACCCCGGCGGGGTCACGCCGACCACTACCGTCACCGCCGCGACGTACACCACGCCCACCACCCCCAATGCCGTCAGCATCCCCAGCGGCACGACCCGCGCGCCTCGGCGGACCTCGCCTGTGATGTCCGCCGTCGCCGTCAGCCCCCCGAACGACACCATCACCAGCCCCGCCGTCGCCGCAATCCGAAGGAAACCCCGCTCCGCGAACCCCGCGAAATGCCCCAGCCGAAAGGAATCCGACGCCATCCCCCAGCCCAGGAACCCGACCATCAGCACCAGCAGCCCGCCGACCATGAACACCTGCGCCCGACCCACACCCTTGACCGTCAGGCAGTTAAAACCCACGAACACCACGCATCCGACCAATGCAATGCCCTTGACCACCCAGATCGACACGTCCGGCCAGACCAACTGCGCGAACGCCCCGATGCCCACCAGCGCGAAAGCGCTCTTCAACGCAATGGCGAACCACCCCGCAAGACCCGCGAAGGTTCCGGCGAACGTACCCAACGTCCGCTCGATGAACACGAAGCGGGCGCCGGCCTTGGGAATCGCGCTGGCCAGTTCGGCGTGGCACAGCACGGCCGGGATCATCAGCACCGCACCCAGCGCATAACTGAGGATCACCGCCGGACCGGCCTCGGCGAACGCCAGGCCCGGCAGCACGAACAGGCCGCTGGAGATCATCGCGCCGGCCGCGATGCTGAAGACGCTCCAGAACCCGAGATGGCCCGCACTCTTCATGGCACCATTGAACCGCCCCGCACGCCGGGAGACAAGACCTCGCATGCGCATGCAGCCCGACCATCTCATCGGGATCGGGCACAGCGCGATCGGCTACCTCCACCAGGTCCAGCAGGACATGTGCCACCGCCTTGCCGGCGAGGGCAAGGCTACACCGGTCACGGCTGAGCCGATTCGAGGTCTTTGGGAAGTGACGTGAGCCGGTACGGGGGCGACCCCTGCGGAGCGGTCAGTCGTCCTCTACCGTTTCTTGCCGGGGTCCGAGACGCTGAAGGATTCGGGTCGACTGCTGTTGCTCGGGGTCCTGTTCGGCCAGGAGTTTGCCGAACCGGTGGAATCCGTCGTCGGGTCCGAGGCCGTTGAACCCGCCGGTCAGCCGGGCCTTGCCCGACCCGGCGTCGAGTTCGACGATCTGCCCGCCCTGGTGGGCCGCGACCCCGACGTAGACCTTCCCCTCGCGTTTCGGGTAGTCCAGCAGGCAGAGGTGGACGTTCTGGTCCTTGATGGGCAGGTCGATCCGCCGGAGCTTGCCCTCGGCGTCCATCGTCAGCAGCCCCGCCCCGGTCGGTATCAGGAGCCTGTCGTCGTTGAGCGGCCCGCAGGTGTAGACCGCCGCGGGGTGCTCCCGACCCAGCAGCGTCGCCGCCCGCTCCGAGAGGTCGACCACCCGCCCGTCGCTTCGCCGGACCGCCAGGGCCCGGTCGTGCTGGAAGAAGTACACGTCCCATTCGAGCAGGTCGGTCTGCACGCCCAGGAGCGTCCGTCCGGTATCCCGGCCGATTTCCTTCTCGACGGCGTGTCGCAGGGCTGAGGATACCGTCGGGTTCCGCCAGAACCGAAGGATTGGCTTGGGCAGTCCCGGGGAGGCGCCGGTTGGCACCCAGTCGTCGTCCCGGCGGAGGTAGACTTCCCCGCCGTCGAGCCGAATCGCCCCGTCGGGATGTTGGAAGGCGCGCGGCTGGCCCCATTGCGGTCGCGGGATGACGGCGTCGCGTCCTGGTCCTGCCTTCAAGTCCTCGGTGACTTTCGACCTGTGGTTCCGCAGTTCAGCGAGTCGCCCGTCGTAGATCGCCAGTTCCGCCCACGAGGACGGGAGCTTGGCGGCGTTGAACAGCGGTCCTTCGTCGGGGGGGCTGGGTGCGGCGATCTGCCTTGCCCAGGGCGTGTTCCGCCCCCGCTCCAGCGCGTACTCGTAGAGTTCCATGCGCAGGTCGACGGCGTCGGGGTCCTTGGCAAAGTCAGCCAGGCGAAGCGCGGTGTCGACGTTGACGAACGGCAGCCGTTCACCCAGCGGGCCGAAGTGCCCCTTGACGAAATAGGTTCTGGCTGATTGCGGCAAGTCGGAGCGGACTTCTCGGACGATCTTCATGGCCGTTGCGTGGTCGAGTTCGTACTCGGCCAGTCCGACCAGGCGGTTCATCGTCGCCCGGTCCCGCAGGCCGGCGCCGTAGGCTCGGTTGAGGCGGCGGTAGGCCTGGGCAAAGTTCTCCTGCCCCAGCAGCCGGAGCCCAAGGTGATGGTCCTGGCCGGCGAGACTGCGGTCCCAGTCGCCGACCCAGATGCCCGCCTTGCCCTGCTTCATCGGAAAGGGCCTGACCGTCCCTTCGCGCAGGACATGGTAGGTTCGCGGCGCGAGTCCGAAGCGGATCAGGTCGCTGGCCGATGCGATGTCGGTTTCGTCGGCGCGGAGTACGACGTCCCCGACGGCCATGCCGGTCTTCTCCGCCTGGGTATCGGGCACGATGCCGACCACGATCGCCCCGCGGTTCCGCCAGGCGAACGCGGCGATGACGTCCCGGACGCGTTTGGCTACCTCCGCGTCGGGGTGGTTGCGGTAGGGTTCGAGCCGTTCGACCACGCCGTGCCCCATGTCCCGCAGTGCGTCGGTGGCCTGCTCGCGAGTGCCGTAGCGTGGCGAGGCGAGTTGCTCGACCAGTCGTTCCACCCGGGTCCGATTCGGTACGGGGCGCGTCGTCGGCTCGGCCGGTGCGGAGCCGGCGACCGTCAGCAGCGTCAGCAACAGCGTTTTGAGCATGCCCCATTGTCGAAAGGAATCCCCTCCGATACAAGACGCAAACACGTCGGGCTTTTCTGTTGTGTAGCCCCCGGAGGGTGTAGACAATCGCGGCATGGCAGCGATTACCTCCCCCCAGCCGGTCAAGCTGATCTGCGGGTTGATCACCTCCAACGTGACCTGTTTCGCGACCGCCCGGACGGAATTGAAACGGCTCTTCGGCAACGAGGACCTCGTCAGCGGCATTCTCCCGTTCGATCTGACGGAGTACTACGACGACGAGATGGGCACGCCGTTGCTCAGACAGTTCCTGGCTTACGAGACGCTGATCGACCCCGGCATGCTGGGACCGATCAAGCGGACGACGAACCAGATCGAGGCGGATCTGGCCGACCGGCCGCCCCGGCGGGTGGCCAGGACGGTCAATATCGACCCCGGCTACGTCGCGCAGAGCAAGCTGGTCCTGGGGAGCATGAAGGACTTTGCCCATCGCGTGTACCTCGGGGAAGGGGTGTACGCCGAGGTCACGCTGCAGTATCGTGGCGGATGGCAGGCGCTGCCTTGGACCTTTCCCGACTACGCCTCCGGACGCTACGACGCGTTCCTGAGGCAGGTGCGGGATCGGCTCCGGGAGCAGGCGAGGAATGGAAAGGACTGACGCGATGCTCTGGGCGATTCTGTCGGCGGGGGCGTTGAGCTTCCTGCTGGGTTGGCTGGGCACGCCGCTGGCCCGGCGGGTCGCGGTACGTCTGGGGTTCTTCGACCGCCCCGTAGCGCACAAGGCCCACAGTCAGGCCACCCCGCTGCTGGGCGGGTCGGCGGTCTTTGCCGCGGTGCTCGCCCCGACGCTGCTGGGTCTGGCGCTGGCGAGGCTGTGGGCGGCGTACGGCGTGCCGGAGTGGCTTTCCCTGCCGGGGTCCGTTGCGGCCCACCTCCCCGGCGCGGCCGGTCGGGCGGGGCAGGCGCTGGGGATTCTCGCCGCCGCGTCGGGGCTGCACCTGCTGGGACTCCTCGACGACCGGCGCGGGCTGGGTCCGTGGGTCAAGCTGTTCGTGCAACTTCTCGCCGCGGGCGCGGTCGTGGTCTTCTGCGACGTGCGGGTGTTGACCTTCGCTGGCCCGACGCTGAGCATCGCCGCCTCGATCCTCTGGATCGTCGTGATTACCAACGCGATGAACTTTCTGGACAACGCCGACGGCCTCGCCGCGGGGGTCGGTGCGATCGTCGCCGCCGCACTGCTCGCCGCGTCGGTCAGCATGGGCCAATGGTTCGTCGCCGCCTGGTCGGCCGTCCTGTGCGGGGCGATGCTGGGCTTCCTGCCGCACAACTTCCCACCGGCGACGATTTTCCTGGGCGACGGTGGGTCGCTGGTGATCGGCTTCCTGCTGGCGGTCGTCAGTTGCCTGACTACCTACGTCCGCCCGGATAGCGAACACATGACCTACGGCGTGCTCGCGCCGCTGATGCTGCTGGCGATCCCGCTCTACGACACGGCCAGCGTGATGTGGCTGCGTCTGCGCGAGGGGCGCAACCCGATGATCGGGGATCGGCGTCACTTCTCGCATCGGCTTGCACGGCGTGGCATGTCGCCACAGAAAGTCGCACTGACGGTCTACGTTTGCACGGCGAGCACGGCCCTGGCCGCGTTCCTGCTGCCGCACGTCACCAGCCCGCTGGCCGCCTGCGTCCTGGCCGGGCAGGTTGTCTGCATCCTCATGCTCATCGCGCTGCTGGAATCCGCGGAGGGCGCCTGACGTGTCCGTCCCGGCCGAGCCTGGTTCCGCCCGGTCCCGCGCCGCGGAGCGATTGCTGAACGTCTCGGCCTGTCTGCTGCTGGCGTGCCTCGCCGGGCGGGCGGTCCTCCAGGAAATGCCCTTCCGCACGAACCCACTGAACGTCGACTCACTGATCGCAGCAGCGGAATCGGAGGCGTTGGAAACCGTCTTCGTCGAAACCGGCGACCTCGCCCGGACGACCTTCGCGATGGTCCTGCTGTCGGCGGTGCTGTTCTGGCTTCTGGGGTTTCTGCTCGGCGGCGGGGGCAGGCGGTTGCGGGGAGCCTGGAGCCTGGTGTTGATCGCCGGATGGTGCGCCTGGACGCTGTGGTCCGCGACAGAGGCGGCTGATGCATTGTCGGCCCTGTTGGTCTGGGTGGAGCAGTCGGCGCTGTTGCTGGCGGGGTTTGTGGCGATGCAGGTATTCGCGGACCGGCGGCGTTTCGTGGTGCTGGGCAGCGTGATGGCGGCGGTGGGGGGGCTGCTGGCGGTGCGGGCCGGATGGCAGTTGCTGGTAGAGTATCCGCAGGTCGTCGAGGAGTTCCACCGAAACCGTGTCCTGGAACTGGCCCGGCTGGGCGCGAGGCCGGGCTCGGCCAAGGCGGCGATGCTGGAAGAGCGGATTCTCGAACCGACGGCTAAGGGGTTCGGGGGGCTTGCGAACCTTTTCGCCGCGCAGCTCCTGCCGCTGCTGGGCGCGGGCGGGGGGCTGGCGGCGGCGAAGCTGCTCTACGCCCGACACCGCAGGCGGCGCGAGGGAAACAGGCGGGGCGAGATTCCGCTCCCGAGCGTGCTGGGGTGGATAGCGGCGGTTGTGTCGGCGGGGGCGGGGGGGGCGCTGTTGCTGACCCACAGCCGG
>CAYMAP010000072.1:0-12020 GCA_964388425.1 uncultured Planctomycetaceae bacterium | reverse complement strand
ATCCCCAAAACGGTCCTCCCAGCGTGTTCTTGGCAGTTCTGAGGGAGGCGTCATTTTTCTCTTGCATTCCCGGGAAATCGTGCTACCATTACATCGCACGTCGGGTGTAGGATGTGTGCGCCGCCGACGTCATCGACCAACATCTCGAGGGCTCTCCCGACCGTGTGTTTTTGACCTTCCCCGCTGCTTTGCCGCTGCGGCTGACGTGTCAGAACACAGGAGAGGTTTCGTTGTATTGGATGTCCAGCCCTGGGAACGACCTTCGACACCCTCCACGATGAGGACAGAATCATGAAACGGCGAAGTACCATACGCAACATTGGCATCAGTGCCCATATCGACTCCGGCAAGACGACGCTCTCGGAGCGCATCCTCTTCTACGCCGGGCGAATCCACCGCATGCAGGAAGTCCGCGGCGACGGCGACGGGGCCACCATGGACTTCATGGACCTCGAACGCGAGCGAGGCATTACCATCACTTCCGCGGCCACCCAGGTGGACTGGAAAGACAACGTCATCAACCTCATCGACACGCCGGGCCACGTCGACTTCACCGTCGAGGTCGAGCGGTCGCTCCGCGTTCTCGATGGTGCGGTCATGGTCCTCTGCAGCGTCGGGGGCGTCCAGAGCCAATCCGTCACTGTCGACCGTCAGATGAAACGCTACCGCGTCCCGCGCATCGCCTTCATCAACAAAATGGACCGCCAGGGCGCCGACCCCCAACGCGTCGTCACCGAAATCCGCGAGAAGCTCGGACTCAACACCGTGCCCATCCAACTGCCCGTCGGAACCGGCGAGAACTTCTCCGCTGTCATCGACCTGGTGACGATGGAACACCTCACCTTCGCAGGCAAGACCGGCGAGGAGGTCGTTCGCAGCGAGATCCCCGCCGAACTCGCCGACGCAGCCGACGCCGCCCGGCACGACATGCTCGAAGCCCTCAGCATGTTCAACGACGAAATGATGGAACTCCTCCTGGAAGACAAACCCCTCAGCGCGGAGATCATCCGCGACACCCTCGCCGAGGCGACCATCAACCTCGACGTCGTGCCGGTCATGATGGGATCAGCCCTGGCGAACAAGGGCGTCCAGCCCCTGATGAACGCCATCTGCGAGTACCTGCCCAGCCCGCTGGACCGCCAGGCCTTCGCACGCGACCATGACAACGAAGGCGCCGAAGCTCCCCTCGTCTGCGACCCCGAAGCCCCCCTGGTCGCCATGGCCTTTAAGATCGTCGACGAGTCCTTCGGGCAGTTGACCTACACCCGCATCTACCAGGGCACCCTCGCCAAGGGCAAGACCTACCGAAACAGCCGAACCAACCAGACCGTCCGGATCGGGCGGATCGTCAAGATGCACGCCAACGACCGTGAGGACGTCGACGAAGCGATGGCCGGCGACATCGTTGCACTGGTCGGCGTGGACTGCGCCTCCGGCGACACCCTCTGCGCCGAGGACGTCAACTACTCCCTCGAAAGCATCTTCGTCGCCGACGCCGTCATTTCCCTGACCGTCATCCCCAAAAGCTCCAAGGACCAGGACCGGATGGCCAAGGCCCTGAACCGCTTCATGAAGGAAGACCCGACCTTCAGAGTCTCCAGCGACCCGGAGACTTCCGAGACCGTCATCGCCGGGATGGGCGAGCTGCACCTGGACGTCTATATCGAGCGGATGCGCCGCGAATACAAGGCGGAACTGACCGTCGGCAAGCCGAACGTCAGCTACCGGGAGGCCCCGACCGTCGAGGCGGAGTACGACTACCGCCACAAAAAGCAGACCGGCGGATCGGGCCAGTTCGCCCACGTCTCCGGCAAGCTCATTCCGCTGCCCGAGGACGCCGAGGCCCCCTACGACTTCCAGGACAACATCACCGGCGGGAAAATTCCGCGCGAGTACATCCCGGCCGTCAGCAAGGGCTTCGAGTCGGCCATGAAGAAAGGACCGCTGGCAGGCTACGAGATCGTCGGCTGCCAGATGACCCTCGACGACGGGAGCTTCCACTCCGTGGACTCCTCGGAGATGGCCTTCCGCATCGCCGCCGTCGAGGCCTTCAAGCAGGCCTTTGGCCGATCCAAACCCTGCCTGCTGGAACCGCTCATGACCGTCGAAGTCGAGTGCCCCGAGGACGCTGCCGGCGCGATCGTCGGCGACCTCAACAGCCGACGCGGAATCATCCAGGGCACCGAAGTCCGAGATAACTCCACCGTCGTCCACGCCGAAGTGCCCCTGGCGAACATGTTCGGCTACGCGACCGTCGTCCGCAGCCTCTCCAAAGGCATGGCGACCTTTTCGATGGAAATGGCACGCTATGCCCGCGTGCCGGACTCCATCGCGCAGGAGATTATCGCCGAACGGAAAAGACGCAAGGAAGAAGAAGCCAAACGGTAAGAATCTGTATGAACACGTGGCACTAAGACAATCCCAAGGCGTGTGCCCGAGCTGCTCTTCGCTCCGCCCGGGGCCGGGCGAGGGAAGGGGGGGCTACGGTTGCGTCGTGGCGGTCTGTTGCCCGGCCGGTTGTTTTTCGTCTGGTTGCGGGGAGGTGGAGGCCTGGGGTTTTCCGTTCTCAGCCTTGCCCTTTTTGCCGTTGGTTTCGGTCGCGGCGGCGGGGTAGGCGATGCGCCCGTGGTACATGCCGCAGAGGCTTTTGATGAGAGAGGCTTCGATGGCGTGGACTGCGCGGAGGGTCAGGTCACACTCGTCGAGCTGCCCGTCTTCGAGGCGGAGGTTGACCATCTTGTGGACCTGGGTGCGGATGCTGGTGGGGGTCGGCTCGGAGAGGGATCGGACGGATGACTCAGCGGCGTCGGCGAGCATGAGGATAGCGGGTTCCTTGTGCTGAGGCTTGGGGCCGGGGTAGCGGAACTGGTTTTCGTCGGGCTTGGGGCCTTTGCCTTCTTCGGATTGTTCTTTGGCGTTGTGGTAGAAGAAGCTCACCAGCATCGTGCCGTGGTGGGTGGCGATGAATTCGCGGAGCTGCGTCGGCAGGGCGTACTTGCGGGCCATCTCGAGTCCGTCCTTGACGTGGTTGATGATGATCAGCAGGCTCATGGCGGGGGAGAGTTTTTCGTGTCGGCTGGCCTGGCCGGTTTCGTTTTCGGCGAAATATTCCGGCTTGTTGAGCTTGCCGATGTCGTGATAGTACGCTCCGACCCGCGCCAGCAGCCCGCGGGCGCCGATGGTCTCAGCAGCGGCTTCGCACATGGCCCCGAGTTGGAGGCAGTGGTTGTACGTCCCAGGGGCCTCGATGCTCAGTCGCTTCAACAGCGGACGGGAGACGTCGCACCATTCCAGCAGGGTGCTGTCGGTCACGACGCCGAAGAGTTTTTCCACGGCCGGCAGGAGCGCCTGAACGACCAGCCCGGCCAGCAGGACCGACCCGGCCGCCCACAGGCTGTCCCGCAGCGCGAAGTCCCACAGCCCGCTGGTCCGCAGGCTCATCGCCCAGACCGCCAGGAACACCACACCCGCCGCCGCCACGCCGGTCAGCGTGACCTTGCTGCGCGAACGAATCTGGTGGAGTTGGAACACGCACGCCATCAGCCCGGCCAGCAGGACCACCAGCAGCGAGAAGTTCCCGCGGAGCTGGAAAATCACGAAGGCTGAGAGGATCGATCCGACCGCCAGGGCGAACCGCTGGTCGTAGGCGATGCTCAGCACGATCCCTGCCATGCATACCGCCAGCAGCGTCACGTGGGGGTTCAGCGACATGCTCCAGACCGTCAGCTTGGTGAGGCCCAGCATCAGTACGAGCAAGCCCGCCAGGGCGAGGCCTCGCGAGTTCTGTTCGATGAGGTCCGGCTGGTAGTGTCCGATGTACGCCAGCATCAGTCCCGTCAGCAGCGCCATGACCATCACACGGGCGACAACCCTCAGCCAGGGCCGAAGCGGGCTCTGCTGCCGTTCGGCCTGCAGGTAGGCTTCGTGCTCCTCGGCGAGGAGTTGGAGTTCCAGCGGCCCCAGGCCCCGCAGCGTCCGGCCGGCCGGGGCGTGGGCGAGGGTGCGTTTGACGAGGATCGATCCGTCGCCGTACTTCTTGAAGACCTCGTCGGGCGGGTTCTCGAGGATCCTCTGGGCGGCGGCCTGGGCTGCTGCGGCGGTCTCGGCGTCGTAGGTATAGATGGGCTGTCGACTGAGAACGGACAGCAGGTATCGTTCGACGCTCTGGCGGAGAGTCGGGGGGAACATCGTCAATGGGGCGTCAAGCAGCCGACGGAGCTTCTGCCTGTCGTCCTGCTCGACGAGATCGACAATTTTCTGCGTGACGGTGGATTCCCCATCGGTCAGCAGGACGTGGCGGGCGGCGCGGTCGATCTGTTCACTGGCGCGGTCGGGGCGGATGACGTACATCCGCATGAGAGCTTCCCGCAGGCGTGTGAGTTTCTGCTCGAACTCCGTCCTTGCCTCGGGGTCGGCCAGGGCGACCCAGGCGTCGAAGACCTTCTGCTGCTGGGGTGTGGGCGCGGTGACCGGTCGCGTCGTGGCAGGCTGCGTCGAGGCCGGCAGGGTCAGGCCTAACTGCTCTCGTAGCGCAGGTTTGACCTGGTCGAGCGAACCGGCGGTTTCCAGTCGGCCGGGAAACTTCTCGAGCGTCCCGATGATCTCGTCGAGCAGGGGCGCGTCGAGTTCAAACGTCGCGGGGGTGGCGCTGGCGGCTCGCTGGGAGGCTTCGGCGAGGAGCTTCTCGTCGAGCACGCGGAAGTCTACCCTCGCGGTGATGTCCGCCGGCACGACCTGCCCGAGCCGGTACGGCAGCGGGTCGCGGGGCAGGACGTCCATTACCGACGCCAGCAGAAAAAACCCCAGTGCGATCAGCAGGCTGCGGATGGATCCCTTCCGGCTGAAGTAGCGTTTGGTCCAGGTCGGGCGGTCGGGGGCGGCGCGACGCACCTCGAGCCGGCGCTGGCGGAGATTTTTCCGGAAGATGGGCATACGGTTCATTATATCGGAACATGGCCTTCGTCAGGTCAACAACTACCGACGGTCTTGAGACCGCGTCTCTCAGCCGGCCCCGGCTGAGAGGGTGTCCCCATCGGCTCCTGTTGTCCGTGACCCGTCACCATGGAGGGGGTTCCACGCGGTGGGTCTGTGCGGACGGGATTAGTCGATCGGCATGCCCATGGTGGGGGCGCGTTTGCGGTCTTCTTCGCGCCTTTGGCGGTTGCCGAGATAGTCGTATCGGCTGTCGGCCGGTACTGGGGGGGGCTCTCCGCGGCGGTAGTAGCGGACAGCCTTGTCGACGGCGAGCTGGATGAAGCCCTCCGGCTGGAAGACGGTCGACCGCTCGTAGAGCTTGTTCATGTACTCGGACTGCATTTCCTGAAACTGTTCCTTGCGGAGGATGTCCAGAATATCCCCCTGGGCCTGCTCGAAGGAGGTGACCTTTCCGGGCTGGACCTGGCGGGCCTTGACGAGGTAGAAGCCCCGTTCGGTTTCGATGACGTCGCTGGCCTGACCTTCTTCGAGTTCAAAGGCGGCGGCTTCGACGCTTTCCTCCGCGAGGTTCCCCTTGGGATACATGGGCCAGACCCCGCCCTTCGAGGCGCGTGGGCCCTTGGACATCTCTTCGACTACCTGGTCGAACGGTTCGCCGGCCTCGATTCGCGTCCTGGCTTGGGTGATGTGCTCGTAGGCGGCTTGGCGGGCGGCGGCACGTTCGGCGTCGGTCGTGCGTGCCCCGGCCGACAGGAACGCCGAAAACGGCGCGGCCATCTGCTGGGTCTGGACCTGTTTGTCCTGGCGGAATTTCTCCGGATGCCTGCGGTAGTAGTCCCACAGCATCCGGCGGGTGATGACGATCGCCGGGTAGAACTTCTGTCGCATGTACGTCTGGATCAGCAGGTGACGTTTGTGGTCGCGCAGGACGGCCTCGGCGGTCGTGCCTTCGCGGAGGCACTTCTGTTTGAAGTGTTCCTCGCTGCCGGCCTGGGCAATGAGGTCCCGGCGGGTTTCGGCCATCTCCCGGTCGACCTCGGCCATCACATGTTCTTCGAGGAGTTTTTCGGCCTCGATGGCGACGAGGATGCGTTTGACCTCCGCCAGCATTTCCTGTGCGATGGTGCGTTCGGCGATCTGGCGGAACCGCTCCTCGGGGATGTTCTCGGGGATCTTGACCAGTTCGGAGTGCAGTGCGGCGAGGATGTCGTCGACGCTGACGTGCCGGTCGTTGACCTGGAGGGTCGTGCCGGCGACGACGACCTCCCGGCCGTAGACGACGTCCCCGCCCGTCTCGGCGGCGGGTCCGGCGGCGGGGGAAGCGGCGGTCGTTGATTTCGTCTTGAGGGGAGATTCTTCGGCGACGGTCGGCTCGGGGGGGACGGGGGCGGCGGTGGCCGGGTCGATCGCCGCGTGTTCCAGGCCGGCCCGGAGGTTGGCCGTCTCCTTCCCGGCGGGGTCCGCGGGACGGGGTCCGATCGTCGGGGCAGCCACGGCCGGTACGGGTTTGGGCTTGGGCCGGCTTGGGGGGGATTCCTCGGCCGGCTCGGGAGCGGCCTCCAGCCCGGGCAGCGGCGCGAGTCTGGGACGGCGCGGCGTGGGGGGGTTGGGAGAGGCAGCCGGTCTGGCCGACGGGTCGATCTGCGAACTGAGGGGGCGGTCCTCGGCGCGGACCTTGTCCATGTTCGTGCGGTCCAGGGCGGTCAGCCCGACGGGGCTGCGCTCTTGTTCGGCGGGGGATTCCTCCTCGCCGTAGACCGCGGCCGACAGCGTCGCTTCGCCCCTCGGCCGGGCAGCCAGGGCGGTGTTCGGCGCGGCAGCGGCAGGGGAGGGGGTGTTGCGTTGAGGTTCCGGAGCGGGCCAATCCGGCCGATCGCCTTCCTCCGGCGAGGCTTGGGAATCCGGCTCGATAAACGCCGGCGGAGCCTCGGGCACACGCTGTGCCCCGGCTGGTTGCGGTTCCGTGGGATTCTCTGAAAGCGGATCGACCGAGGCGGCGTACGCCTCGCCCGGGTCGTTGTTGACGGTGGGCTGTATGACCGGCGGTTCGGGTTTGCCCAGCAGGGCGGGGTCCTTGTCCTTCCGGCACCCCGTCACCGCCAGCGCAGTCAACAGGAAGATGTGCAGCGCAGTTCGCATGGCCAAGTGCGCGATTGTACACGCCCTTGCGAAAAAACAGAAACCGTTTTTTGCCGAGAACGCCGCTGTTGCCGCACGATCCGTCCTCCCCGGGCATGCCGGGGGTTATTGTCTGTTTCGGAGCAGGCCCGGCAGACTCTGGAGCAGATCGGGCATTTGGAGAGTTTCCCTCGGCGGGCGCCAGTGGAGTGTTTTGGGGTCCGCGGCACGGACGCTGCCCGGAGCATCGCCCAGGGCGGCCTGGGCTTTGCTGGCGTCGGCGACGGTGAAGATCACGTCCGGGGGCATGAGGACGACGCTCTCGATGCCGGCGGCGAGACAGCGGACGCGGAGTTCCGTCAGGTCGAGCAGGACGCCGACGGCCTCGGGCGGCGGGCCGAACGCGTCGCGGAGGTCCGCGCGGAGGCGGACGAGCTGGTCGAGGTCGTCGCAGCTTGCGAGACGGCGGTAGATGTCCAGCCGCTGGCGTTCGGAGGGCATGTAGCGTCGCGGAATGTAGGCGTCGACGCCGAGGTCGATGTGGACTTCCCGGCGGGTCGGCGGGGGCTCGCCGCGGAATCGGCGGACCGAGTTGTCCAGGAGCTGGCAGTACAGTTCGTAACCGACCGAGGCGATGTGCCCGGACTGCTGGGGTCCGAGGATATTGCCCGCCCCGCGGATTTCCAGGTCGCGCATGGCGATCTGGAAGCCGGCCCCGAGGTCGGAGAAGTCTTCGATGGCTTTGAGCCGCTTGGCGGCGAGGGGATTGACCTGCCGCCGGCCGGGCAGGAGCAGGTAGCAGTAGGCACGGTGCTTGTACCGCCCAACGCGTCCGCGGAGCTGGTGGAGGTCGGCCAGTCCGTGGCGGTCGGCTTCGTGGACGATCATGGTGTTGGCCGTCGGGATGTCCAGCCCGGATTCGATGATCGTGGTGCAGACCAGCACGTCGACGTCCCGGTGGAGGAAGCGGAGCATGACGTCCTCGAGGGCGCGTTCGGGCAACTGGCCGTGCCCGACGGCGACGCGGGCGTCGGGCACGAGCGACCGGATGCGCTTCTTGACGAGGTGGATGTCCTGGACGCGGTTGTGGACGAAGAAGGTCTGCCCGCCGCGGTTGAGTTCGCGGAGCAGGGCGGAACGGACGATCTCGTCGTCGTCGGGGCAGACTTCGGTGTGGATGGCCCGGCGGTCCATGGGCGGGCTCTGCAGGCTGGAGATGTCCCGCAGCCCCAGCAGGGCCAGGTGCAGCGTGCGCGGAATCGGCGTCGCCGAGAGGGTCAGGACGTCGACTTCGGCGCGGAGGCCTTTGAGTGTTTCCTTGTCGGCCACGCCGAAGCGCTGTTCCTCGTCGATGACGATCAGGCCGAGGTCGGCGAAGCGGACGTCGGCGCTGAGCATCCGGTGCGTGCCGATGAGGACATCGAGCGAACCGGCGGCGAGGTCGGCCAGGACGCGCTGCTGCTGGGCGGGGGTTCGGAATCGACTCAGCCGCCCGACGCGGACGGGGAAGTCGGCGAGGCGCTGGCCGAACGTCCGGCGATGCTGGTCGGCCAGGACGGTGGTGGGCACGAGGACGGCGACCTGTCGGCCGGCCTCGACGACCTTCAGGGCCGCCCGGATCGCCAGTTCCGTCTTGCCGTAGCCCACATCCCCGCAGACCAGCCGATCCATCGGGCGGGCGCGGGCGAGGTCGGCGTCGATCTGGGCCAGCGCTTCGATCTGATCCGGCGTCTCGGTGAAGGGAAACGACTCGGCGAGCTGTCGCTGCATGTCCGTGCCGGTCGGATAGGCGAAGCCCGGGCGCGTTTCGCGCATCGCCTGGATGCGGAGCAGTTCGGCGGCGAGATCCTCGACGGCTTCGCTGACGCGCTGGCGGGTGTTGGCCCACTG
The DNA here is from genome assembly GCA_964388425.1 of uncultured Planctomycetaceae bacterium. Classification (GTDB taxonomy): domain Bacteria; phylum Planctomycetota; class Phycisphaerae; order SM23-33; family SM23-33; genus CAYMAP01. Next base: position 3,077 of record CAYMAP010000072.1, on the reverse strand, counting down.
TTTTCCGCCGAGCTTGCTGAGCGTCGGCCGTTTGCCTTTCGCGCCGACGTACTTCTGGACGAGGTGGACCTGGCTGGTCGGGACGGAGAGGACCGCGTTGTCGGCGAAGCGTAGGCGGAGAAATTCTTCGCGTGCCCCGTCGCGTTCCATGCCGCGCAGGCCCTCGTATTTTGCGATGCCGTGGCCCACGTGGACGACGTACTCGCCCTCGCGGAGGTCCAGGACGCTGGTGACGGGGCGGGAGGCGTGGACCCGGCGGACGCGTCGCTTTCGGCCTGGGTGCTGGAGGATCTCGCCGTGCCCGACGACCGTCGCCCCCAGGTCGGGCCAGTCGAAGCCGGCCGAGACGCTTCCGATGGGCAGCTCCGCGCGACGGGCCAGGTCGGGAAAGTGCTCGGCGAGGGTGGCGGCGAAGCGGTCGCGCTCGGCGGCGTTGCCGCAGTAGACCCGCACGTCGCGTTCGGCCGAGAGTTCTTCGAGTTCGGCCAGGGCTTCGTCGGCTCCGACGTGCAGGCGCTCCAGCGAACGGACTCCGGCGTGGAGAGCCCCAGCCTGCCGGGCCGCGAAGAGGTGCAGGTCCAGCCGGGCGAAGCGGTCGATCGCACCGCCGCGCGGGCTGGCGATCTCGCCGCCGGCGCTGCCGAAGACCTCCGCGACGTCCCGCAGCGCTACGGGGGAGGTCTCGTCGTCCCCGGCGGCCAGGTCGTCGCCGATGCGCTCGTAGAGCTGCCGGGCCAGCGTCGCGATCTCGGCAGGGCGGGGCAGGCAGATGATCGAATCGGCCGGCAGGTAGTCCAGGAAGTGCGTCGTCCCGCCGGTCCCCGACGCGACCGCCCGGTCGAAGGTCATCGCCGTGATGTCGGCGGCCTCGACTTCCTCGACGCTGCGCTGCGTGTCGAGGTCGACGTGGCGGAGGCTTTCGAGATCGTCGCCGAAATACTCCATGCGGAGCGGTCCGCGGTGGTCGGGGCAGAAGAGGTCGACGATCCCGCCGCGGACGGCAAACTCGCCCGGGCGGTCGACCTGCTCGACGCGCTCGTACCCGGCGTCGATCAGCCATCCCGCCAGGTCGTCCGGCGGCAGCTCCAGGCCGCGACGCACCGCCAGACGACCCTCGGCGAGAACCTCCGGCGAGGGCACGGGCTGGAGCAGCGCGAGGACCGGAGCGACGAGGAACTCGACGCGTTCGTCAGCCGCTGCGGGGTCGGACAGCAGGTTCAGCAGACCCAATCGCTCGCCGGTGACCTCCTCGCTGACGTGGTCCACGGCGAGCTGGGTTTCCCAGGCCGGCAGGAGATGGACCGAGGCGTCGGGCACGAGGACCTCGATGTCGTCGGCGAGGGCGTCGGCGTCGTCGAGGTGCTGGGCAACGAGCAGGATCGGCCGACCCGCCTTCCGCGCGACGCCCGCGGCGAGCAGCGCCGTCGCACTGCCCCAGGTCCCCCCGACGTCCACCACGCACCCGGAGCGCAACATCTCCGAGGCCGATACGATCGGCCCGAAGTCCCGGACGCGTTGGAAAAGTGGTTTCGCCAGTCTGTGGTTCCGTCTCAGGACGTCTTGGAGCCTGTAGGAAAACCGTTGTTTTTCGTGGCGCCGGCATCGTGCCGGGCCTTTGCAGGGCCATCCTTGCCCCGCGCCGCCAGCCCGCCGCACGGGCAGGATGCCCGTCAAACGCATGGCCGAGACGGCCATGCCGCGTTTTCCTACAGATTCTCAGCCGAGGGCGACTGAGCGACACCCTGTGCGCAGCCGTTGGCGCCCGGAATGCTCGAAACCGGGTCGCCTCGATACCTCAGGTTTCTTGACATTGTATCGACCGGCCGGGACAGTAGACAGGAACGAACCTTCGGATGAAACGGAGGTTGCCAATCCACCACGTCGCTGGCCTGGAGTGAAGAGAAAGGCCGGGCCCGCGAGCCTCTCCATCACGATTCGCGAAAGGGAACGTCATGAAAGTCTTGCTCACCGGCGGGGCGGGGTACATCGGTTCGCACATCGTCCGCGCGTTGCAGTCGGCCGGCCACGGATGCGTGGTCTACGACAACCTCGCGCGCGGGCACCGCGAGGCTATCGGTGAGACGCCGTTCGTTCCAGGAGACGTGACGGCCCTGCCCGCGCTGGTCGCAGCGCTGCGCGAGCACGAGATCGAAGCGGTGATCCACCTCGCCGCCTGGATCGAGGCCGGCGAGAGCGTCGAGAAGCCCGAGAAGTATTTCATGAACAATACGCTGGCTGGGCTGACGCTGCTGACGGCCCTGCGGGAGGCGGGGGTGCATCGGCTGGTGTTCTCCAGCACGGCGGCAGTGTACGGCACGCCGCAGGAGATGCCTATCCCCGAGACCGCCCGGCTGCAGCCGATCAATCCCTACGGCGCGAGCAAGCTCTGCGTCGAGTACATGCTCCAGGGGTACTGCCCGGCCTACGACCTCGGGGCGATTTCGCTGCGGTACTTCAACGTCGCCGGTGCGGACCCGGCCGGGGACATCGGCGAGGCCCACGACCCCGAGACGCACCTGATCCCGCTGGTGCTGCAGGTCGCGCTGGGCCAGCGGGAGTCGATCAAGATGTTCGGCGACGACTACGACACGCCGGACGGCACGTGCGTGCGGGACTATATCCACGTCTGCGACCTCGCCGACGCGCACGTGCGAGCCTTGGAGACGATTGAACCGGGCCGGACGCGGGCGTTCAACCTCGGCAACGGCGAGGGCTTCAGCGTGCGGGAGGTCATCGAAACCTGCCGGTCCGTCACCGGCGAGCCGATCCCCGCCGAGGACGCCCCCCGCCGGCCGGGCGATCCGTCGCGACTGGTCGCTTCGTCAGCCCGGGCACAGGAGGAACTCGGGTGGACGCCGAGCCACCCGCGGCTCGAAACCATCGTCGAACACGCCTGGGCGTGGCATGCGGCGCATCCCAACGGGTACGGGAAGTAGCCGGACAAGAGACAGGGTACACGAAACAAGAGGCAATGCGTTCCCTGTACCTTGGGCGTAGTGCAGCCCGCTCGCTGTTCGCTTTGTCCTGTATCTCCTGCATTGTGCGTCTTCTCTCGTGCATCCTCCTTGGGCTGGATT
>CAYMAP010000071.1:0-12134 GCA_964388425.1 uncultured Planctomycetaceae bacterium | reverse complement strand
CCTATTCCGAAGCTTTGAAATCGAGACTGGCGGAGTTGATGCAGTGCCGCATGCCCGTCGGTTTCGGGCCGTCGTCGAAGACGTGTCCGAGGTGCGCTCCGCATTGGCTGCAGAGGACTTCCATGCGGACCATGCCGTGGCTCTCATCGACGCGGGTGACGACGGGGTCGTCCTCAACGGGGGCGCTGAAGCTGGGCCAGCCCGAGCCGGAGTCGAACTTCGTCTCGCTGGAATACAACGGCTGGCCGCAGCAGACGCAGCGGTACACGCCGTTGCCCTTGTGGTCCCAGTACTTGCCCGTAAAGGCCGGCTCGGTCGCGCTGCGGCGCGTCACGCGGTACTGCTGGTCGGTGAGTTGGGCTTTCCATTCCTCGTCGGTTTTCGAGATTGGGAAGGTCGGCTGATCGTTCATGGCGTTTTCCTTGCTGCGGTCAGGTCCGCGCTGGGTGTTCTGACAGCCCATCGCGAACAGGCCCGCCAGCAGCATGAGAATCGTAAGGGATTGCTTCATCGTAGGCTCCCTGCGTTCGGCGGTGGAGGTGTCCATACCATCCAACGTTCCGGCGGGCTTGGCGTTCCGTGAAAACCGGGCTGCGTTGTAGCGTAGCAGATGAACGAGACGCCGAACAATCCCGCCGCAAGGTGATGACCGTTCTCCCAAGCCGGCACTGCTCCAGCCTCAGCTCGGGCTGGACGTTGCGGCGTCGACCTCGGCCTTGCGTCGTTCGTGTCGGCCGAAGGCCGCGCCCTGGGCGACCAGCCCGGCCAGGCCCACGCCGAGGACGGCCAGCAGGGCCGCCGGTTCGTTGAGCAGGAGAAACTCGCGGACCCGCTCGCCGGTGTCTCCGGCGTGGAACGCCAGCGCGACCCCCCCGGCCAGCAGCATCGCCGAGCCCTGCATGGCCGTCAGCAACATCACGCCGAAGCGGAAGAGCATCGCCGCCAGGAACCCCAGCAGCACGGCGCCGACGGCCGCCCCGACCCAGCCGTACGACACCCAGTCGGGCTTGTCCAGCAGGACGACCACATGCTCGAAGGCGGCGAACCCCAGCGAGGCGCCCACCGCGCCGCCGAAGAGGATCACGAAAAATTTCATCATCGGCCAGGCCAGGATCCCCAGCAGCGCCCCGCCGGTGAGCATGCCGACCCACCACCAGTCCGCCCAGCCGACCTGAACCATCAGGGCCCCGCCGACCATCGCGCCGAAGACCGCGGCGTTGAGGATGATGAGCAGCTTGAAGACCCTCCAGCCCAGCAGGAGGTAGAGCAGCCCGACAACGACCAGCAGCGCACCGTGCCAAAGCGGCAGCGCGGCGAGGTCGCCCAGCAGTTCCGCCAGATCGTGGGGGCGCTGTTCCCAGTGGGTCTGAACGAGGTGACGTAGACGTTCGACCGTTTCGGGGTCGACCTCGGGCCGAGTCGTCGGCAGGGAGGTCGGCAGTGGGAGTTGCGCGGGGTCCATGGGGTGTCCTGTCAGGATTTCAAGCGTTGCTGCACGCGGGCCAGTTCGTCGCGGGCCAGGGACTGCTTGGCCGGTTCGGAGAGTCGCTCCGCCGCCCGTTCGAGACGTTCGGTCGCCCGGGGGTACTGGTGGAGATATCGGCTGTAAATCAGCCCGAGCATCAGGTGGATGTCGGGCAGGTACTGGTAGTTGGGGTAGTGCTGGATGAACCGCTCGTAGGCCAGGGCGGCCCCGGCGTATTGCTCGTCGGCCATGAGCTGGTTGGCGACGTCGAGTTGGGCCTGCCGGGCAAGGACAGGCTCCTCGGCGATGTCGCAGAGGTCGAGGTAGAGCTTCGCCATCGTCGGCGTGTCGTGTTGTTCGGTTGCCTGGGCGATGCGCTTGCGGAGGTCGATCTCGGCCGCTGAGGCGGTCTCGGCCGGCTCGGAGTCGACGCTCTGAACCTGAACCTGCTTGCGAACATTCTCGGGAGGCGTTCGGCTGAAGGGGTCGTACCCCGCCGCGGCCATGCGACGGTAGCGGGCCCGGCGGTGGCGGGCCTTGATCAGGTGCAGCATGTCGAAATCGTCCCTCGGAAGGAGGCCGAAGACCAACAGCCCGCCCGCGACGAGGATCCCCCAGGCGTAGCCGGTCGCGTGGGCGGCGTAGGCGACCCCGCCCGAGCCGGGCAGCCCCGTGCTGCCGTACAGCGTCATGAACGAATCGAACAGGAACTGGAAGAAGATAAAGTACAGGCTCGATACCTCGATGGGCATGATGAAGTACAGCAGCCAGACGATCAGCGTGATGTTCGTCGCCGGAAGCAGGACAAGGTAGGCCCCGGCGACGGCGGCGATGGCGCCCGACGCGCCGAGCACCGGCGCGCGACCGGCCAGCAGCAGGTACCCTACGCCCGCCAGCACGCCCCCGCCGAGGTAGAATGCCGCGTACCCCGCGTGCCCGAACTTGTCGTTGACCGCACTGCCGAAAACCCACAGAAAGACCATGTTCCCCAGCAGGTGCCACACATCCGCATGCAGGAACATGCAGGAGAAGAACTGGTGCAGCTCGGGCGCTTCGGGCTGGAGCATCCAGGTGTCGATCGCCATCCGCGCCTGCGGCGTCGAGGCGTTGTGCCCGGCAAAGTACAACACGAGATTCGCAGCGATGATGAGGTAGTTCACCCAAGGCGTGTGGCGTCGGCGGTAGTCTGTGCGGATGGGGATAATCATGGCGGCTCGGTCGTTGGTGTTTCGCGCGTTCCGTCACGGGATGACCCGGGCAAGGATACGCAACCGGGCCTCAGCTTACACGCCCGCTCTCCGTGTTGCCAGTCAACGATTCGCAATCGCCGAACCTGTCAGACCGGGCGGGTTGCTCAGGACCGCCGCCAGGAGTCTTTTTCCGGCTGGTGGTGGTCTTCGAGGTCCGCGGTGGGGCTGGTGAGTCGGCCCTTGCTGAACTGCTCGCCCAGGAACCGCCTCCGCAGCGAGCGGTAGGGCTTGGTGAGTCGGCGGTGGAATTTATGCAGGGGGGACCGCCGTCGGCTGAGGGTTTCCTCGTCCGGCGTGAGGTGCTGGGGGTGCATGCGGCGTTTGTGCTTGTAGAGGTGGTAGAGGTCCTTGGCCTGGAGGTAGCGGACAACGCGCCGCGCGAGGTGCCGAAGGGGTGGGGGCCAGTCGTCGCGCGTCCGCAGGGCGATCTGGAAGTCGATCAGCATGGGCAGTCCGTCGCGGACGAGGATGTTGGACTTCTTGTTGGCGTCCCCGTAGGCGACGCCGCGTGCGTGGACGGCGTCGAAGACCGTCCGCAGTCGATCGAAGAATTCCGCCGGCAGGTCCTCCGGGGCGAGGTGGTCCAGGGGGTCGGCGTCGACGTATTCGATCGCGCAGGTGACTTCGTCGAGTCGGCCCGCCCAGCCGGGGATGCAGTCCAGCCCCGCCAGCCGATGGTAAATCGCTTCCTCGTGATCCGTCAGCAGCGTTCCGATCCACCGCAGCGGGATGCCAGCAAACCCGTGCGACCGCCCGAACTTGACCACCAGGCGAGGGAAACGGGATTTCAGATTTGTTTCGTACAAACACGTCGCCGCCCAGAAGTCGTGCTTGAACACGCCGACCAGCCGATAGACCTGCCCGCCGACGGACCACTCCTCCGGCGGAGCGGCGGGCAGGGCGAACATCTGCGGGTTGCTGGAGCGGGATGTCATGATCGCAGGGCCGAGGCGATGTCTGTGGCGAAGTCTCGGGCGGCGTCGGCGACGGCGGTTTTCCAGTCCTTCCCGGCGTGTTCGTCGCGGCGGTGGGCGTAGATGACGCTGCGGGCGGCGTTGACGATCGCTCCCGTTCCGTCGGGCTTGAAGGCGGCGGCGCAGTCTTCGGCGGTCGCGCCCTGCTGGCCGTAGCCCGGCAGGAGGAAGAGTTGCTCGGGCATGATCCTCCGAAGCCGGCGGGCCTCGTCGGGATACGTCGCCCCGACGACCGCGCCGACGGCGGAGTACCCGCTGGCACCCATGAGTCCCTCGCCGTGGCCGATCTCGGCGACCTGCCCGGCGAGGTGTTCGTAGAACGGTCGGCCGGCCGCGTCTTGGACGTCCTGGATGGTCTTGGCCGACGGGTTGGACGTCCGCACGAGGACGAAGAGCCCGCGGGCCTCGTCGCGGCAGGCGGCGAGGAAGGGCTCGAGTCCGTCGGCTCCGAAGTAGCCGTTGACCGTCAGGGCGTCGGGCGCTTCCTCGCCGCGGAGATGGACGGCTGCGTAGGCCTCGGCCGTTGAGCCGATGTCGCCGCGTTTGGCGTCGCCGATCACCACAAAGCCCATCTGCCGGGCCAGACGAATCACCGCCGAGTAGATCGCCAGCCCGAAGAACCGCTGCGGGGCCGGCAGGGCCTCGAACCAGGCGATCTGCGGCTTGACGGCGGGGACGTACGGCGCGACGAGCTGGAGAACCTCCGCGCAGAACCGCCCGACCCGTTCGAGTTGCTCGGTGGGGTCCTCGCTGTCGGCTCGGAACGGCTCGGGCAGCAGGGCGGGGTTCGGGTCCAGCCCGACGCAGACGGGCGAGCCTTTCTCCTCGATGGCGGCGAGCAGACGGTCGACGAAGTGCGATGGAGCGGTCATGCGGTCTCCTTCCGTCCGCGGTTATACCCGCCGAACCACCGATGAGCAACGACGGACTGAGCAGGTCCTGCTGGGCCGAAAGTGGATGACACTGGAGGGGATGCCCGACGTGTGGTGGACGTCGTTTACCGGCAAATCCCACGGGCATATCGTCCAAACCGCCCGGAAGGACATCGAAGAGGCGGTCTGCAGGGCGGGTATTTCCGAGTATGAGGCGGCGGTCCACACCGGCCGAGGCAGGCCGGCGGTCTTCGGCGCGTAAAGGCCTGTTTCCTCAAGCGGACTGTTTTGCAAAGCCCGAAGGGCTGAACCAGGAATAGCTTGGGGCGCGAGACCCTCTCTTTGCGGAGGGCTCAGGTGCTGAGCAGTTCTGACGGTTCGTATCGCGAGGCGAGGTGGAGGGGTTTGTCGCCCCAGCCGTTGCCGCCGAGGATGTCGCGGGCGGTCTGGCGGGCGAGTCGGGGGGAGTTGTTCTGCTCGCTGAGGTGCCCCAGGGCCGCCCATCGCAGGCGATGTCCGTGTCGTGCGAGGAGTTCGGCGGCTTCGTGGTTGGCCAGGTGCCCGCCGGTGCCGCGGATGCGTTGCTGGAGGCCCCGGGGGTAGGGTCCGTCGGCGAGCATGTCGGGGTCGTAGTTGCTTTCCAGGACGACGGCGTCGAGGGTTTCCAGCAGGCCGGGCAGCTCGTCGAAGACCTCTCCGAGGTCGGTCAGGATGCCGAGCCGGTCCCCGCCGGCCTCGACGACGAAGCAGCAGCCGTCCACCCCGTCATGGGGCGTGGGGATGGTCTGGACGATCGCGTCGCCGACGCGGACGGCCTGACCGGTGCGGAAGGTCGCAACGTCTCCGAGCACGCCCAGCTTGTGTCGGCGCGAGGCGTCGAGCGTCGCTTCGGTGGCGAGCATCCGCAGGCCGAACTTCCGCTGAAAAACCCCCGCCGAGCGGACGTGGTCGACGTGGTCGTGGCTGATGAACAGCGCGTCAACGTCGCGGATGTCCTCGCCCGTCGTCGCCCGCAACCGATGCGCCGCCTGTTTGCCGGATATCCCCGCGTCGAACAGCAGCCTCGCTCCGCCGGTGCGGACGAAGATGCAGTTGCCGTTGCTGCCCGATTGAAGCGATACTACCTGCATGCCCCCAGCATACCCCACGGGCCGGGCGAAACCAACGCTTTACCGCGGCGCTCTTGACGGGGCTGCGGGGACGGCGTACAAGGGGCGCTTTGCCCTTGCCCGATGGGAGTTCCCGCCATGAGTCAGCAATCCGATCTCGTCGCCCGCAGCGAAGCCGTCCTCGTGCCGAACTACGGCCGATTGCCTTTCGCGATGGTTCGCGGGCAGGGGGCGGTGCTGGTCGACGCCGACGGCAAGGAGTACGTGGACTTCTTCGCGGGGTTCGGCGGGGGGGGTGTGGCCGGTCACTGCCACCCCGCCATCGTCGAGGCCCTGACCCGGCAGGCGTGCAAGCTGCTCAGCCACGGCAACCTGTTCACGAACGAACCGCAGGTCGACCTCGCCGAGCGGATCACGCGGCACGGGTTCGGCGGGAAGGTTTTCTTCTGCCACTCCGGGGCCGAGGCCAACGAGGCGGCGGTGAAGCTGGTGCGACTGGCCGCCCGGGGCGGGGAGCGGACCTCGGACGGGCCGTTCAAGATCATCAGTTTCGAGAACTGCTTCCACGGCCGGACGATGGGCGGGCTGAGCCTGACGCCGCCGAGCTTCCAGGCCGGTTTCGAGCCGATGCTGCCCGGCAACGTGCAGGTCCCCTTCGGGGACCTCGCCGCCGTCGAGCGTGTCGTGGACGACCAGACCGCCGGCGTGTTCGTCGAGCCGATCCAGGGCGAGGGGGGCATGAACCTCCCGACGGTCGAGTTCATGCAGGGGCTGCGCAAGCTCTGCGACGACCGCGGGCTGCTGCTGGTCTGCGACGAGGTCTGGACCGCCCCGGCGCGGACGGGCCGATGGTACGCCTACCAGCACTACCGCATCGAGCCGGACGTCATGACGCTAGCCAAGGCCGTCGGGGGCGGGACGCCCGTCGCGGCCATGGTCGCCGCTCCCCGCTGGGCCGACGTGCTCCAGCCCGGCACGCACGGCTGCACGATGGGGGGCAACCCGCTGTGCGCCGCCGCCGGCGCCGCCGCGATGAAACTCATCGAAGACGAGAACCTCTGCGACCGCTCGGCGAAACTCGGTGAGCGGATTGTGACGCAACTGTCCGCCGCCGACCTGCCCGGCGTGACGGAGATTCGCGGCAAGGGGCTGATGATCGGCCTGCAACTCGACGAGACCCGCGACGTCAAGACCCTCATGCAGTCCTGCCATGAACGGGGGCTGCTGGTCTGCCTGGCCAAACACAACGTCCTTCGACTCGCCCCGCCGCTGACGATCGACGAAGACCTCCTCGCCCGCGGGATGGACGTCCTGAGGACGGTGCTGAAAAACGCCTGACCCCCGACCTGACAAACAAACAGCTCCGCGTGTACTTCACCCGCCCCCGGCTCAGAGAGTGCAGCGTGGGTGCGAGCACCCACCCTCCAGGTCTGGGTTTCCCATGTGCCGAGGAACTCTTCGGCTTCGGCGCGGGAGGGGGATTTCATGGTCCAGAAGACCTTCGGGCTGTTCAAGGAGCGGTCCATTCGCCCCGCCAGTAGGCGTCCATTCGGCTGCGGACCGCATCGCTGTCGATCCTCGTGCTGAGCGTTGTTGCGATGGTATTCTTTCGGTGGGTTTTGCGTGGAAAGCTTTGCCGGACAAAGCCGATATCCGTATATAATGTTCCTCGGAGAGGATGTACAGTGTTCGCACTAGCCTATAAAGACAACATGTGGTAACACAAGGATTTCCCGTTTTGAGACGAAAACCGGAAGGAGGCCGGCGTACCGTCGTGCGATGAAGATCAAGTTCACATGTACGTGCGGCAAGGCGTTGATCGAAGAGGCCGCCAAGGCGGGGCAACTCATCCCCTGTCCCCAATGCGGAGTCGGTATGCGCATCCCGCACGTCAAGAGCCGACTCGTCGCGCCGGAAATCGACCCCAACGATCCGTTTTCCCTCGGGCGGGCGAGGGCGGCCCTGAACCGGCAGGTCATGCCGGTGGACTTTTGCGACGAACATCTTCGCATCAAGTTCGCCTGCCGATGCGGCAAGAAGTTCCGCGTTCCTCTCCAGTACGCCGGGCGCAAAAGCCGATGCCCCCAGTGCCGGCGCTACTTTCTGATTCCCGGCGAGGAACTTCGCGAGCAGAAACTGGGCCCGCAGAAACCCGCCCCGAAGGATTCCGTTCCGCTCGCCCCGCGGGTGTCCAAACCCCCGCCTCCCCCGGCCGCTCACGAAGCACCCCCGCCGGAAACACCCGACGAATCGCCCCCCCTCGATCCGCATGAGGAGATCGGCCACCTCCAGCCCAGCGACCTTGACGATACCGGCTCGTGGGAGGCCCTCGACACCCGCCACCTTCGGAAACTCAGGGATGAATGGGACGGGCTGGATACGCGGGACCAGGGGGGTACCGGCGGGTCGGCGCTGGAGCAGATCGAGCCGCCCGACGTAGCCGACGAGGAACCCGTTGCGGACACGACCGACGCGTCGGCTCCCGCCCCGGCCGGGGAAGCTGCCGAGCCGCCCGAGGCGTCCCCTTCCGAATCGGCCTCGGCCCCGCCGACCGAAGCCGCCCGCAACACTGCCTCGACCGATCGCGAGGATCTTTCCTCCGATGTCCGTCATGTGCTGGACGCCTCGGAGGAATCGCGGGAGGTCGACAAGGAACTCGAAGCCGAACTTGCCGAGGAGCGTGCCCGCGCCGAAGCTGAAGCTGCCGCCGCCCGCAAGGCCCGGCAGGAAATCGAACGTCTCCGCATGGAGGCCGACGACGCCCGCCGGAAAGCGGCCGAAGCCCTCGCCGCCCGCCAGGCTGCCGAACAGCGGGCCGAGCAGGCTGCCGACGACGAGGCCCGCAAGATTCGCCAGGAACTCCAGACACTTCGCAGCGAAGCGGACGCGGCCCGGCAGAAAGCAGCCGAAGCCGAAAGCCTCGCCCTCCGCCGAAAGTTCGAGGCCGACCGGCAGGTTGCCGAACAGCAGCAGGCGGCCCAGCAGCAGGCCGAGCAGGCCGCCCGCGAGGCGATGGAAGAACTCGAACGCATCCGGGCCGAAGCCCATGCCAACCGCCAGACGGCCGAGGAATACCAGCAGGCCCAGCAGGAGGCCCAGGAAGCTGCCCGGCAAGCGCAGCGGGAACTTGAGCGCCTTCGTGCCGAAGCCGATGCCGCCAGGCAGGCCGCCCGCGAGGAAGCCGAGTGCAAGGCGCGAGAACTCTCGGAGCAGAATGCCGCCCGATTGGCCGAGGAGGAGGAAGCCCGCAAGGCCGCCGAGGAACAGGCCCGTCGGGCGCAGGAGGAGATCGAGCGTTTGCGGGTGGAGGCCGACGCCGCCCGAGCCGCCCAGGAGGAGCTGGCTCGGCTGCGGGAAGAGGCGGACCTGGCGATCCAGCGAGCGGCGGAGGAAGAAGCCGCCCGCAAGGCCGCCGAGGAAGAAGCCCGCGCCACCGCCGAACGCCTGGCCGAGGAAACCGACGCCCTCCACGCCGCCCAGGCTGCCCAGGAAGAACTCCAGCGTCTGCGTGAGGAGGCCCGTGCCGCAGCCGAGAAGGCCGAGCAGGAACTTGCCGCCCGCCGGGCCGCCGAAGCCCAGGCCAAAGAGGCCGCCGAAAGGCTCGATGCCATCCAGGCCCAGCAGGCCCGTGCCGAGGCCGAAGCCCGCCGGCAGGCGGCCGAGGCGATCCGGCAGGCCGAGCAGCAGGTCAACGCGCTCCGCGAAGAGGCCGAGGCAGCGGCGAACAAAGTCGCCGAGGAAGAATCCGCCCGCAAGGCTGCTGAAGAGCGCGCCCGTCGGGTCGCTGAAGAACTCGATGCCTCCCGTCAGGCTCAGCAGACCGAGCGGGAAGAAGCCCGCCAGGCCGCTCAGCAGGCCTCGCTCCGCGCCCAGGCGGAACTCGACCAGCTTCGCGCCGAGGCAGAGGACGCCGCCCGTCGCGCCGCGGAGGAAGAGTCCGCCCGCCGCGCCGTCGAGCAGCGGGCCGCCCAGGCCGCCGAGCAATTCGAGCAGCTCAAGCAGAACCAGGCCGACCAGATCGAACAGGCCCGACAAAAGGCCGAGGAGGCCTCCCGCCAGGCGCAGGCGGAGCTGGACCGCCTCCGAGCCCAAGCCGATACCACCGCCCGCCGAGCCAGTTCCGAGGAGTCCGCCCGAAAGGCCGCCGAACAACGCGCCGAACAGGCCCGCGCCCGCTTCCAGGCCCAGCTCGAACTCGAAGAATCCGAACGCCAGGCTCGCGAGGAACTCGAAGCCCTCCGCAAAGAAGCCGAACTGGCCGCGAGCAAGCTCGCCGAAGAGGAATCCGCCCGGAAGTCCACCGAGGCCCGCGCCTTGAAGGCCGCCCTCGAAGCCCAGCAACAGCAGCGGGACATGGAGCAGCTCGTCGCCGAACTCCAGCAGCTCCGGCAGAAAACCTCCCAGGCCGAGCGGGCCGAACACGCCGAAGCCCTCGCCCGCCACGAGGAACAGCTCGACCGCATCCGCACCGAAGCCCAGGCCGCCCAGCAGCGAGCCGAGCGGGAACAGCAGGCCCGCGCCGAGGCCGAACGAAAAACCCGCGAAGCCACCACCGACCTGGCCGAAAAGAAGAACGCCCAGTCCGCAGCCGAGCGACAGGCACGACAGGCCGCCGAAGAAGCCTCTCGTCAAGCCCGTCTGGGACTGGAACGGCTCCGCGAAAAAGCCTCCACCGCCGCCACCATCTCCACTGACGCCGAATGCGAACTTCTCGTCGAAGAGGACGTCCCGCTCGGCTCGCCCATGCTCGACGCGCTCGGTGAAGTGACCGGCCATCGAACCGCCGGGGCGGCCGAACCCGACGATACCGACATGGAACCCTCCTCGTCACGCCAGTATGCACCGACGGAAACAGACACCGACGACCACGAAGAGGACAGCCTGCTCGCCGTTCCCGCAGGAACCGTCTCCAGCGACGACGAACCGGACGAGAAAACCATCGACAACACCCTTGACCGGTTCGCCGGGCTGGAGGAAGTCTCCGCCGTCGACCTCTCCGATGACTACGGGGACGAAGACGAGGACGACCTCGAAGAATACGCCGAACCCGACGGGGATTCCGCTGTCCACAACGACCCCGAGGCGCTGGCGGAAATGCAGGAAGTCGCCACCGTCACCATCGGCGAGGACAGTAACGACGAGCCCCTCCTCCAGGGACGGGGCTCCCTGGCAAAACTCAACCCCTCCGAATCCGAACCCGAACCGCAACCCGAATCCGCGGACACCGAACCGACCGATCCCCCGCCGGCGCTCGACGCCCCCAATCTCGAAGACGCCCTGGCCGGTCTCGCCGCCTCGCACGAAGAAGAAGACGAACCTCCCGAACCCTCCGTCCGGCCGAAAATCAATATCGAACGGCCCAAAACGAACCTCGCCGAACTCGGCCAGGCTCGCGGGCAGTGGAACATCGACGTCCCGGACAACCTCCGCAACCCCGGCAAGCCGACGCTTCGACTGAGCATCTCCGTGGAAGGCCCCGCGTTCTTCAGCGATATCGACACGTCCCCGGCCCTTCAGCAGTTCCTGGAGACGCTCCTCCACGGCCTGCGCGAGGACTTCGACCTGGAAATCCGCCCCTGGTCGACCCGCTCCGACCGAGCCGTCGTCATCCGGTTCGTTCACATCGACCCCGGCAAGGGCGGCGGTCTGAGACTGCTGGGCAAACGCACCAACCTCGAAATCGAGGGCGAAATCCTCCGCCCCGACATGCCCACCCAGTACATGCAGATCGACCGGAAATCCCACGTCGGAACCTTCAGCGGCAAAAACGTCGAAACCCACCAGCTCGTCAAGGACGCCGCCGACCTCGCCCAGGACATCGTCCGGCGCGTGGTCGCAATCCACCAGGGCCCGCATGGCAAGAAACGCTGATCCGGACGATTCCATGGCTCGCAAACCCGCCGATACGCACTACACTGTCTTCCCCACCGCCTGGGGCCCCCTCGGTGCCGTCGCCGGCGACCGCGGCATCACACGCGTGGTCCTGCCCCACTACAACCTCGACGATCTCGAGGCTCTGCTCCAGTGGGAACACCCCGGCGCGAAACGCGACGAATCCGCCTTCGCCGATTTCATCCAGGCCGCCCGCGATTACTTCAACGCCCGCCCCGCTGAGTTCTCCGCCGTCGGCGTCGATCTGCCGGCCGAGTCTTCGTTCGCCGGCAAGGTCTACCGCGCCGCCCGCGCCATCCCACGCGGATCGACCCTCAGCTACAGCCAGCACGCGCGTCAGATCGCCCGACCCGACGCCGCCCGAGCCGTCGCCACCACGTTGAGCAAAAATCCCACGCCCCTCCTCGTGCCCTGTCACCGCGTCATCTACGCCGACGGCCGGCCGGGCGGGTTCAGCTCCCCCGCCGGACCCGCACAGAAACAGCGACTCCTCAACCTCGAACAGGCCTCCGGATGATTTTGATGCGCCCCTCAAAAGTCGACGGAACGAAAAAGCAGGGCGATTCGTCAAC
>CAYMAP010000070.1:0-12189 GCA_964388425.1 uncultured Planctomycetaceae bacterium | reverse complement strand
AGCCGGTCTTTCTCGTGCATCGCCGACATCAGCCGTTCCTGCACGTCGACCAGAACCAGTGCGGTGTTTTTCTTTTTCAGCATGTGCGGCGTCCTCACGGTAGGGTTGTCAGACCCGGAATTTTACCACGCCGCGGGAAATTTTCAATCCCGATGAAGAGGTCGTGAAGATTTTGTTATCCCGGCAGACGTTTTTAGCCTGGGAAATGCATAACCGCCGAGGCGCAAAGATGCAGAGATTGAAGATGCTTTGTTTTCAGTGTCTTATGGGTTATTGGATGTCAGTGGCTTCATGGAGAATGAACGGTCTGTTATTCCGAGTATCGTGTAACCCGTTTTCAATGAAGACGCCTCTGCGTCTTTGTGGTGAAATATTCGGGTTCGCCCCGGGCATACCCCGGGGCAACGGCGTCGCCTGTCGATTGGATTCCCGCCTCCGCGGCAATGACGCATTGTTGTTGCCGGGACAGTGAAGTTGTTCCTCTCGCTACGGCTGGAGGAGGTCGAGGACGAGTTGGGCGGTGTTGTCGGCGGCCGAGGTGTGTGGGGGGGCGGGGAGCGTGGAGGCGAGGTCGAGGAGGTTCCGGCGGGTGGATTCGAGGTAGCCGAGATCGGCGAGGGAGTCGAACATGGCGTGGGTGAGGTCTTTGACGCGGCCGTGCCAGGGCATGATCTCCGGGACGATGCCTCGGCCGGCGAGGATGTTGACCAGGCAGAGGAAGCGGGTGTGGATGAGTCGTCGGCCGACGAGGCTCAAGCCTGCGCGTTCCAGGCCGCTGACACGGTGGAAGACGACCATGGGCGTGCCTGCGTGGGCGACGGCGAGGGTGACGGTGCCGCTGGCGGCGAGAGCGAAGTGGCTGTCGGCGAGGACGTCGAAGGTCCGGCCGACTTCGACGGGCAGGGGGCAGCGGCCGCGGAGGGTCCGGCGGAGGGTTTGGGCGGCGCGGTCGTCGAGGACGGCCAGCCGGGCTGTTGCGCGGGGGTAGCGTTGCTTGAGGGCTTCAGCGGCGGCGAGGAGGGCGGTGGCGTGGTTTTGGATTTCGCGGGGTCGCGAGCCGGGCAGCAGGGCGACCCGCCAGGAGCCGTTCAGCCAGGCGCCGGCGAGGTCGGGCATGTCGCTTGCGGCCGGTCGCGGCGGGAGCTGGTCGAACAGCGGGTGGCCTACGAACGTCGCGTTGACGCCGCGGGAGCGGAAGTAGTCTTCCTCGAAGGGCAGGAGACAGGCGACGTGGTCGGTGAGTCGGCGGACTTTTTTGATCCGCCAGCGTGCCCAGGCCCAGACCTGGGGGGCGACGTAGTACATCACGGGCAGGCGGAGGCGTTTGGCCTCGGCTGCGAGGTGCCAGTTCAGCGCGGGGCTGTCGACGGGTACGTGGATGTCGGCCCGGCTGTCGCGGATTGCATTGCGGAGGGTGCGGAGGGCCCGGCGGTAGAAGCCGAGGTTTTTCAGCGGGCCGGTGACCATCGAGGCGCGGGCGGTGAGGTCGACGACGCACTCGCACCCGGCGGCCTGCATGTCGGGTCCGGCGGCGCCGAGGAAGCGTGCGTCGGGCAGGCGTTTCCGAATCGCGCGGAGGAGTCCGGCGGCGTGGTGGTCGCCGCTGTGCTCGGCGGCGGAGAGGAAGATCGTCGGGCCGGGCAAGGCTCAGGTCTCCCCCAGCCCGATGGCGGAGGCGACGGCGTGGGTTCGGATGTGGCTGATGGAGACGAGAATCCGCGTCAGGCCTTGCTGTTGGGCGAGTTGTCTGCAGCGACCGGTGAGGTGGACGGTGGGCTGTCCGGAGGGCTGGTTGCGGGTCTCGATGTCGGTCCATGCGATGCCGTCCCGCCAGCCCGTGCCGAGGACTTTCAGGACGGCTTCCTTGACGGCGAAGCGTCCGGCGAGGTGGGGCGTGGGGTGTTTGCGAGCGGAGCAGTAGTCGCGTTCGGCGAGGGTGAAGACGCGTTCGAGAAACCGCCGGCCGTGCCGGTCGATCAGGGCTGAGAGCCGGTCGCAGTCCACCATGTCAATGCCTTGTGCGAGGATGTGCATGCGGACATGATACCCCCGTGCCGCCGGGTCGCCAAGGGGCGGGGGCGCGAGATCGGCCCATGCCCGCAGGGGCAGGCATGGGGTCCCGATTGACGCGAACACGAACGCCTCGCTCCAGGTCGGGCGTTGGGACTCAGGTCTTTGCGGCGGCTTTGACGGGGGCCAGTCCCATGGAGATGCGTCGGCCCTCGAATTTGCACTCCTGGACGACTTTTCCGACGTCGGCGAGGGCTTCCTTGATGCGGTTGAAGACGGCGATACCTTCTTCCTTGTGCGCCAGCTCGCGCCCTCGGAAGCGGAGGGAGAACTGCACCCGGTCGCCTCGTTCGAGAAACTCCCGTGCGTGGCTGATCTTGATCTCCAGGTCGTGGTCGCCGATCTTGGGCGTGCGAATGCGGATTTCCTTGAGTTCCGTTTCGTGCCGGTGGGCTTTGGCTTTCTGCTCTTTTTTCTTCTGGGCGTACTTGAACTTGCCGTAGTCCATGATCCGGCAGACGGGGGGCCGGGCGTTGGGGGCGACCTCGACGAGGTCGAGACCTCTTTCCTGGGCACGCTGCAGCGCGTCGCGCGTCTCGATGATGCCCAACTGTTCCTGGTTTTCGTCGATCAACCTCACCGGGGAAATCCGAATCCGGTGGTTCACACGTGGTTCCTGCGGAATGGCCGTTCTCCTTACGTTGTGTTTCCGCCCGTCGCCGGTCGATCGGTCGGCCGGTTGCGGGTGGCGTGGTGTACCTGTTGTCACTTCTGCCATGGCCACAGAGGCACGGAGGCCTCCGGGGAAACATGACTTCTCATGGGTTGTGTTTTCGAGGTCAGGATGCCCAAATTACTCATGGGCAGGATGCCCATGCTGCGTTTCACAAAGTCGGTCGTTTAGCATGTATCGGACGCCGCGGCCGGCGTCTTTGCCGGTTCGAGGGGGCCGTCGGTCTTGGCTCGTCGTTGATCAGTCAGGGCCTGGGCGAAGCGGTCGAGGTCCATCGCGCCGAGGTCTCCGGCGGTTCGGTCGCGGACGGCGACGGTGTGGGCGTCGGTCTCGCGCTGTCCGACGACGGCCATCACGGGGACTTTTCGCAGGGTCGCCCGGCGAATTTTCGCGCCGATCTTGTCCGGCGAGGCGTCGATCTCGACGCGGAGGTCCCGCAGGCGGAGGGTTTCGACGACCTGGTGTGCGTAGTCGAGGAACTTGTCGCTGACGGGCAGGACGGCGACCTGGACGGGGGCGAGCCAGAGCGGGAAGGCTCCGGCGTAGTGCTCGATGAGAATGCCGATGAACCGCTCGAAGCTCCCGAACGGAGCGCGGTGGATCATCACCGGCCGATGGGTCTGGTTGTCGGCGCCGACGTACTCGAGGTCGAACCGCTCGGGGAGGTTGTAGTCGACCTGGATGGTCCCGAGCTGCCAGTCCCGCCCGATGCAATCCTTGACGATGAAGTCGATTTTCGGCCCGTAGAACGCGGCCTCGCCGACCTCCTCGGAGTAGTTCATGTCCAGTTTGCGGACGACCTGGCGGAGTTTGTCCTCGGCAAGCTGCCAGTTCTCCTCGCTGCCGACGTACTTGTCGCTCTGCGGGTCGCGGAGGCTCACGCGGACGCGGTAGTCGCTCAGGTCGAGCTTGCGGAGGACCATCTCTGCCAGCGCGACGCAGGATTCGATTTCGTCCTCGATCTGCTCGGGGGTGCAGAAGATGTGCGCGTCGTCCTGGGTGAAGCTCCGCACGCGGGTCAGCCCGTTGAGCTCGCCGGACTGCTCCCAGCGGTAGACCTGCCCGAACTCGGCTAGACGCAACGGCAGGTCGCGGTAGGAGTGCTGGCGGGAC
The DNA here is from genome assembly GCA_964388425.1 of uncultured Planctomycetaceae bacterium. Lineage (GTDB taxonomy): Bacteria > Planctomycetota > Phycisphaerae > SM23-33 > SM23-33 > CAYMAP01. The sequence continues at coordinate 8,333 of CAYMAP010000070.1, read as the reverse complement.
TTGTAAATCTGCAGGTGGAAGGGGCAGTTCATGGGCTTCAGCAGGAATCCCTCGTCGGCGTGATCCGGGGCGTCTGCGGTGCTGTCATGGTGGTCGGGGGCGAACTGGATGGGCGGAAACTGCGATTCGCGGTAGTAGGGGTAGTGTCCGGAGGTCTTCCAGAGGTCGAGTTTTCCGATGTGGGGGGTCTGGACCATGCGGTAGCCGCGGCGGGTCAGTTCGCCTCGGATCCAGTCCTGGAGTTCCTGGCGGACGACGGTCCCGTCGGGCAGCCAGAGCGGCATGCCGGGCCCGACTTTTTCGTCCAGCAGGAACAGCCCGAGCTGTTTGCCGAGGACGCGGTGGTCGCGTTTGCGGGCTTCCTCGATGCGTTCGAGGTGTGCGGCGAGGTCTTTTTTGTCGAAGAAGGCCGTGCCGTAGATGCGGGTGAGCATCTTGTTGCGTTCGTCTCCCCGCCAGTAGGCCCCGGCGACGGTCATCAGGGCGAAGGCCTTGCCGAGCCTGCCGGTGTCCGGCAGGTGCGGGCCGCGACACATGTCCATGAACTCGCCCTGCCGGTAGAAGGTCAGTTCGGTGGCGGGTTCGTCGGCGAGCATGTCGTCGATCATCTCGATTTTGTACTGCTGCCCGCGTTCGCGAAGGAGTTGCTTGGCGTCCTGGACGCTCATGACCTCGCGGGTGACGGGCAGCTTCTCGGCGACGACTTTCTTCATCTCGGCTTCGATCTTCGGCAGCTCGTCGGTGGTGACCGGCTGGGGGAGGTCGAAGTCGTAGTAGAACCCGTACTGGAAATCGTCGGTCAGTGCCGGCCCGATGGTGTACTGCACGCCCTGGCCGAAGAGTCGCACGACAGCTTGGGCAAGGACGTGGGCGGCGGTGTGGCGGAGGACGTCGAGGGCCGGATCGCCGTCGCGGTCGGTCAGGAGTTTCAGTTCGTGTTCGCCGGGGCCGAGCGGCCGGGTCAGGTCGCGGAGTTGTCCGTCGACCTCGGCGGCGACGGCGGCGGAGGCCAGCCGGGGCGAGATGCCGTTTGCCACGTCCATCGCGGTCGCGTCATCGGGGTAGTGCGGGGTTTGTCCGTCGGGCAGGGTCACGCGGGCCATGGGGTCAGTCTCCTTGCGGTCGAAACGCAGCGAAGCCGCGAGGTTCAGACAGGACTCGGCCCGATGGAGTGCGGTGAGAGCCGTTGCCCTGGACCCACGCCGACCGCTCCGCCCGAACTGTCCGAACCCGGGCGGTCATCATGCGGTCGTCGTCGTGCTGGTCACCGGCAACATGGATAGTGTTATTGTAGCGCCACAGCCGAACTTGTCAAGGCGGCTCCGAGGTTTTTCCAGCCGCTTGCGTTGTACGTGACGCGGGGGGGAAGATGGCGGCGTCACGAAATCGAGCGATCCATCGCTGTCCTGGCAGCTATCGTCTCACGCCCAGTGGATGAGAGCGGAGAGTCGGGTATCGTGCCGTGTCTGGCGGCCGGGCAGGACGCGGACGGTGTAGCCGGTCATGCCGCTGTGGTTGCAGGGCAGGTCGCCGGCGAATTTGTGTCGGCCGTCGCCGCAGTCCTCGACGTGTTTCATGACCAGGGCCTGCCCGTCGTTGAGTTGTCCGTCGTCGTCGAGTTCGCCGAAGAACAGTTCGACGGCGATGTCCTCGACGCCGAGCCCGGCGGTGTTGACGACGGTTTCGACGTGGATGGCCTTGCCGACGCGTGCGCCGGTGTCCTCGCCGGCGTTCTGGGCGGCGGCTTGCCGGGCAGCGGAGGGCAGGTCGTCGTTGACGCTCTCGACGTTGACGTCGTTGAAGCGGTCGGTGACCATCTGTTTCCAGCCGGCCAGTTCGCGGGCGGGATGGAGATTGTCGGCGAGGAGCCGGTCGCAGTTGGCCGTCGCGGGCGCGTAGTACTGCTCGGCGTACTGCCGGACCATGCGGTTGGTGTTGTAGGTCGGGGCGAGTTTGGCGATGGCGTTTTTCATCCGTGCGATCCACTCGCGTGGCAGGTCGTCGGCGGATCGCTGGTAGAACAGCGGGATGATTTCCTTTTCGAGCAGGTCGTAGAGGGCCTGGCTTTCGACGCGGTTCTGGTATTCGAGGTCGTCGTAGCTTTCCCCCGCGCCGATGGCCCAGCCGACCGTGGGGTCGTAGCCCTCGGCCCACCATCCGTCGGGGATGGAGAGGTTCAGTCCGCCGTTGGCGGCGACTTTCATGCCGCTGGTCCCGGAGGCTTCCATGGGCCGCAGGGGCGTGTTGAGCCAGACGTCCACGCCCTGGACCATGTAGCGAGCGATGTTGATATCGTAGTCTTCGAGGAAGACGATGTTTCTTCGGAAGTCTTCCTGTCGGGCGGTGTGGACGATCTGGCGGATGAGTTCCTTGCCCGGGTTGTCGCGGGGGTGGGCCTTGCCGGCGAGGAGGATCTGGACCTTTCGGCCTGGGGAGGTGAGGATTTGCTTGAGGCGGTCCATGTCGCTGAGGATGAGGTTGGCTCGTTTGTAGGTCGCGAAGCGCCGTGCGAAGCCGATCGTCAGAGCCTCGGGGTCGAGGGCGTCCTCGGCGGCTTCGATCTCGGCGGAGCTTGCGCCGCGTTTTTCCAGCAAGTGCTTGAGCCTGCGACGGGCGAAGGCGACGAGGCGTTCGCGCCTGCGTTCGTGGGTCCGCCAGAGTTCGGCGTCGGGAATGTGCTGGGCGGCTTCCCAGATGTTGAGGTCGGCGGGTTTTTCGTGCCAGCCGGGGCCGAGGTAGCGGTCGTAGAGCGTAGCCATGTCGTGGGAAATCCAGCTCAGCGTGTGGATGCCGTTGACGATGCCGTCGATGGGGATTTCGCGTTTGGGCAGCGAGGGCCAGACCGAACTCCAGAGTCCCCGGGAGACGTCGGCGTGGAGTTTGCTGACGCCGTTGTGGAAATCGCTCATACGCAGGGCGAGTATGGTGAGATTCATGGGGTCGTTTTTTCCGGGCGGTTCGGCCCGGCCGAGGTTGAGGAACTCGTCCTTGCTGAGTCCGAGCTGTTCCCACATGTGGGAGAGATATGTTTCGACCAGCCAGGGTTCGAAGGCGTCGTTACCGGCCGGGACCGGGGTGTGGGTCGTGAAGACGTTGGATGCGGCGACGATTTCGCGTGCCTCGCGGAAGCTGACGCCGTTCTCGGCCATTAGCCAGCGGATGCGTTCGAGGCTGAGGAACGCCGAGTGCCCCTCGTTCATGTGGTAGCCCTTGACGTTCAGCCCGAGGGCGCGGAGCATCTGGACCCCGCCGATGCCGAGGACGATTTCCTGGCGGATGCGCATGTCCTGGTCCCCGCCGTAGAGCTGTGCGGTGATTCTCCGGTCGGCGACGGAGTTTTCGGTGACGTTGGTATCCAGCAGGAAAAGTCGGATGCGTCCGATGGCGACTTCCCAGACCTGTGCGTGAATCTCGCGGTCGGGGAAGGGCACGGAGATGCTGAGGGGTTCGCCGTTGTCGTTGCGGATGAGGCGTACGGGCATGTTGTGGAAGTCGTTTCGGGGGAAGAGTTCGAGCTGCCAGCCGTCGGCGTTGAGGCGCTGGCGGAAGTAGCCCTGCTGGTAAAGCAGCCCGACGCCGACGATGGGGATGTCGAGATCGGAGGCGCTTTTCATGTGGTCGCCGGCGAGCACGCCGAGCCCGCCGGAGTAGATCGGGAGGCACTCGGTCAGGCCGAACTCCGCGCAGAAGTAGGCCATGACCGGCTGATCCATCTGGCCGTAGGTCCGGGTCCACCACCCGTTGTCGTCGATGTACTGCTGCATGTCGGCGGCGACGCGGCGGAGGTGGGCGATGAACCCTTCGTCGTCGGCGAGTTGCTTCAGGCGGCCCTGGCTGACCTCGCCGAGCAGGGCGACGGGGTTGTGGCTGCAGGTCTCCCAGAGCTGGGGATCGAGCCTGCGGAAGAGTTCCTGGGCCTCTCCGTGCCAGCACCACCAGAGGTTGTAGGCCAGTTCCTTGAGGGGTGCCAGTTCGTCCGGGAGGTTTGGTTCGATCTTGAAGGTTCGCAGCGGTCGCATAACAGCAGGTCCTTGGGTGTTGAAGTTGCGGATCGTTCGGGGTCGGGGCCGGGCCGCCCCGTTGACTGTACCATCGGCCGGGGCAAGGGGTTGCTGTGAAGAAATGTCTCCCCGCCGACGGGCCGGACGGTTCTTCGACGGCAAGCGGGTGGACTTCGCCCCAGCCGGCTGCCTACAATTAACCGAAAGACAAGGTTTTGTCGAAATAAAAACGAGTGCCCCGGCGGGAACCGTACGCATCGTCGGGCGTCTGATTTCGAGCAACTGTCCGTTCGGACCGGCGATGGAATGTCCGGTCGGCGAAACTTCCAGGAGACGGCCATGATGACCCGACAACAGCAGATCGTGATCGCAGGGATGGTGGGACTGGCGTGTGTGCTGGCCTGGGGACAGGTTCGGCAGGTGGGCACGGGAGGGCGGGCACTGGACCGGAACATGCGTGTCGGCAGCGGGGGTGTGAACGCCCCCGTGCCCAACAGCTACACGGTGGGTCGAACGGGCGTCGCGGACCTGACGCGCACGCGGGGGCTCTCGGCGTTTTCCGGCAATGCCCCGTCCCTGAGCAACCAATTGAGCGTGACGTCGAGCAGTAATCTCAGCACGTTCCGTCGGCAGTCGGTGGGCCTGAGCGACATTCGCAGCTCGAACCTCTACCGCCCTCAATCCAGCGTCTACGACGACCCGCTGCAGACGACCCTGACCCTGCCGGACATCACACGCGTCGCGGCGACGGGGCAAAGGCCCATCGTCGGGCAGACCCAGCACCAGGAAGCCACCGCCGTGGCGAAGAAACTCTTCGTCGACGCCACAGCCGACTACAAACCACTCATGCCGAGAGAGTCCCTGCAGGAGCTGGACGGCAATACGCTGGGGCTGGAACCGCTCGGGGACGACGGGCAGACCCCGCTGTCCCGGCTGGCAGAGCAAAGCGACTCCCGCGACCTCGCCCTGCGTGGCGGGGAAGGCATGTTCGGCGGGTTGTCCATGAGCGGCCGCGCCCGTCTGGCGAAGGAACTGCGGGACTTTGACCTTGATGAGGGCGAGATGGAACTCAGGCCGGACGAAGTCGATCAGCAGGTCCGCGCCAAGGTGGATATGCGGGAAGACCGGCAGGTCGACTCCCGGGCGGACGGGACGGGCCCGGAACTCGCCCGTCGGCTGGAGGCCCCTGCCGATCAGGCCGATTCGGAGGACGAAGACTTCCCCGGGCGCCGCCGTATCGCCTCCCAGCGCAACGAACCCCTCGCGCAGAGAACAGACCAGACCGGCGACCAACTCCCCGCCATCAACCAGGACACGTTTGTCGACCTGCTGGTGGACCTCCAGAACCGCCAGGCCGAACAGGCCGACCTGCCCGAGAATCCGCGCGAGGTCCTGCTGGGCCGGCGGAAACAGCCCTCCCTGCCGGAAGATCAGCAGAACGTCGAAGTTCGCGAGGACCGGACGATCGTCCTCCACGACCTGGCCGGGCGAAGCAAAGACCCCTTCAACCGCTACATGACCCACGCCAAGTCGGCCATGGAAGCGGGCAAGTTCTACGAGGCGGGGCGGTACTACGACCTGGCTTCGCTCGTTCGGCCGAAAAATCCGCTGGCCCGCATGGGGCGTTCGTTGGCCGCCTTCGGGGCCGGGGAATGGCTGACCTCGGCGATCAACCTCCGCGAAGCGATCAAGCTCTTCCCGCCGCTGATGGAGGTCCACCTGGATCTGCCGAAGCTGCTGCCGGTCGAAAACCTTGCCGATCAGCTCGCCAGCCTCGACAACGCGATCAAGCACAACGAACGGCGGGACACGCTGATGTTCCTCGGGGCGTTCATGTACCACAATTTTGGCAACCGCGAGAAAGCCCGCCTTTACGCCAACCGCCTGCTGGGCTATGAGGACGCGCCGGCCATCCACAGCGCCCTGGCCAATTACATCCTCACCGGCAAGGCTCCGGCAAAGACCGATTGATCCGGGGCGAGGTCCCGTCTGGACTCACGCGATCGGTCGCTGCCCGAACGATCGGCGGATTTCCTGGGCGGCGGCGAGGAGGTGGCGGTCCTGCTTCAGCACGCTCGTGACGTTTCCGGTCGACGTCTCCAGCAGGTCGGCTACTTCCGAAAGTCTGCCCTTCCGCGCCTCCATCGCGTCCAGCAGGACGGCCGCGATGGCCCAGAACCGCACGTCGCGCCGGCCCACCGTCAGCCGACGACGCCCGCCGGATCGGCCACCCCTCGGGCGGTGCAGGCAGTCTCGTACGGCATCGGGCAGCGACTCGGCGGGGGCGGACTTGCGGAGACGCAGTGCGAGGTTCATTCGCAGTCGACGCAACGCCAGTCTGCGGTTGTCGTGCTGACTGCGCGAGTCGTTCGCCGTGGCCGTCACCCCGCTCGCCCGATGATGCAGCCGAACCGCCGAGCTGACCTTGTTGCGGTGCTGACCCCCAGGCCCCGACGCCTTGTAGACGTGCTCCTCGCATCGGCCCAGCAGTTCCTCGTCCGAAAGCTCGATGTCGTCGCGCGGATGTCGCATGCCGCGATGGTACACGCCCGCGAACACACCGGCTACGGGAAATCGCCCGGACAGGCCGTTATGATGAACTCGAATCTTCGGACGCACCGCTTTCGGGAAAGGGCATGTCATGACGCCTCGCATCACCCTCGGCGAACGGTACGGCCTGAACGTCATGCACTCCCGCCTCGCCTGAACGCGGATGCACCCCGGGATCGACGTGGCGATTGCGGGGGTCGAGAACCCCGCGTCCGGCGGACTCTGGGCCGGAGCGGCTTCCCGCCGAAGTGACTGGCCGAGGCCCGGATTCCGCCAACCGCACCAAAAAAAGCTTAGGTCAGGACGGAAATTGTTCCGATAAAAAACCTGTAGATCGACGTCACTGTTCTGCGGTCTGCAGGGAGATCGGACATGACCCACCGCGTATTCACTCGGGCGCACCTGGAGGCCTCGGCCACCCTCCGTCGGGAGACGTCGACCTGGGGCGGACAGATCGAGAACGTCAGCCTCTACGGACTGTTCATCGCCTGTGAACACGCCGGCGATCTGCATCCCGGTCAGCCCGTCGAAGTCGAGGTCACGCTCAACGGCTCGGCAAGCGAACTGGCGATCCGTTTCGAGGGCAGCGTCTCACACGTCGAATCCGATGGGGTCGGGGTCCACGTCGAATCCCTCGGCGTGGACGCCTTCGTCCACTGGCGGAACCTGCTGGCCTACACTGTCGGCGACGCCGACACGCTCGAACGCGAGTTCACCCGCTTCCTCACCCGGAAACGCCAGGCCGTCTGAACCGACGTCCCGCCCTCTCAACGATCCGACGTTTCAAACCGCAGTCCGTTCACCTACAATGGCGCGATGAGCTGCACTGACAAAGATTCTCACGCGCGCGTCGTCATCGACCACCGTCGCCAGTGGCGTGATTGCCTTTACGTCTATCCCGTCGTCTCCCGGCGTGCCCGGGGGGTGAGTATTGGCGTGAACCTCAACCACGACAAGCGGTGCAACTTCCGTTGCGTCTACTGCCAGATCAACCGTCGACTGCACCGAATGGCGATGGAGGTCGACATCCCCCGGCTGCGGGGGGAACTGGACCGCGCGGTGGGCGAGGCCCTCTCGGGTAGACTCTGGACCGAGCCCCGATTCGCCGAGACCCCGCCCGAATTCCGCCGGGTGAATGACGTCGCCTTCAGCGGCGACGGCGAGCCGACCTGCCTGCCGAACTTCGATTCGGCCGTCCTCGCAGCGGCGGAATCCCTTCGGGACCATGACCTGCTGGCCGACCCCGCTGCCGGTGGGGTCCGTCTTGTCGTCATCACCAACGCCTCCCACTTGAGCGAGCCACAGGTCCACCGCGCCCTGCCGATCCTTCGCGAACACAACGGGCAGGTCTGGGCGAAAATCGACGCCGGCACGGAGCAGCGGTTTCTGCGGATCAACCGACCGACCGGAGGACGGACACTCGATCAGGTCTGCGAGGGTATCCTCTCCGTCGCCATCGAGATGCCCGTCGTCCTCCAGACGCTGCTGTTTCGCGAGGCCGGCAGAGGCCCCGACGAAGCCGAACTCGTTGCCTACGTTCAGCGCGTCCGTGACCTGCTCGACGCCGGCGGGCGAATCGAACTCATCCAGCTCCACACCATCGCCCGTCCTCCGGCCGAGGCGAACGTCTCCTTCCTGCCCGAGCCGGAACTCCGCAACCTCGCACGCTTCGTCCGGGCCGCCCTGCCCGAAGTACCCGTCGAGGTCTACCCAGGCCAGGACGTCCCGCCGCAGACGGATTGATGCCCGGCTCTGTGGCGGGGGCTTCGCCGAGGCCTTGTT
>CAYMAP010000069.1:0-12195 GCA_964388425.1 uncultured Planctomycetaceae bacterium | reverse complement strand
TTTTGCTGGTGCAACGCGGAACTGGCGACGATGGACCTCTCGCCGTCCAGCCTCATCCGCGGGAGCTTGCACGAGAGCAAGGAGACCGCCCAGCGAGCAGCCGATCTGATGAACCAACGGTTGGCCTGCAGCGGGAAGGGGAAGTTCATCGTCAAGGCCCTGAACCTCAACGAACTCGTCGAGGATATGGGGCATCCGCTGCGGGTGTCGATCTCGAAGAAAGGCGTGCTGAAGTACGACCTCGCCGATCACCTGCCGGCCGTCGAGGGCGACGTGGCGCAGCTCCGGCAGATCGTGATGAACCTCATCACCAACGCCTCCGAAGCCACCGGCCGATTCGCCGGCAAGGGGCTGGCGGGCTTTATCCAGAGGCCTTTCGAGGTCAGGCAATTGCTCATGACGCTGCGATCCGCACTGGGAGAGGATTGATCCTCCGACAAGCGGTTGGACAAAAAGCCCGATGCAGCCTTGTACTCACCGGAATCCGGTGCGAGAATCTCACCTGCCGGACCGGACCGCTTTTTACGAAAGGATCGACGTATGAAGATCAAGGTGGCTGAGGACGTACCGGCCAGGGACGTGGATATGGAAGGCGCCGAGGGCGTGCAGATCCGCCTGCTGGTCCACCGAGACGAAGAGGCGCCGAATTTCTACATGCGGCAGTTCGACGTCGCGCCGGCGGGGCATACCCCGCTGCACAGCCATGCCTGGGAACACGAGTGCTACATCCTCGCGGGCGAGGGCACGGTCGAGACGCCTGAGGGCGAGAAGCCCGTCCAGGCCGGCGACTGCCTCTACATCGCCCCCGAGGACAGGCACCAGTTCCGCAACACCGGCAGCGAACCGCTGAAGTTCCTCTGCCTCGTGCCGCGCGATTCGGGCCGATCGTCGCCAAAGACATACGCGGATTGACAGAAAACACAAAGCGTTCGACAGGGTATGTATTGTTTCGTTTCCGCAATCGCCCTCCGCGTCATGATTCGTTTTCTACCATTCGAGCCATGAATCGTCAGATGCGAATGACAGGACCCTTGCCCCATGCCGAGCCCCGCTGAACAGATCGAGCAGCTTCGCGAGAAAATTCGCCGACATGATCGGCTGTACTACGTCGAGGCGAAGCCGGAAATTTCCGACCGCGAGTACGATCGGTTGCTGGAGAAGCTGGAGAAACTCGAGGCCGAGCACCCCGACCTCGTCACACCGGACAGTCCCACCCAGCGGGTCGGGGGCGAGCCGATCGAGGGCTTCCGCACCGTCCGCCATGTCGTCCCGATGCTCAGCATCGACAACACCTACAGCCGGGCCGACCTCGAAGAATTCGCCCGGCGTCTCCGCAAGGCCCTCGGGGACGAGTCGTTCCGGTATCTGGTCGATCCGAAGATCGACGGGGTGGCGGTGAGTCTGCGGTACGAGGGCCGGATGCTCGTCCAGGCCGTCACGCGCGGCAACGGGCGCGAGGGCGACGACGTAACGTCCAACGTCCGGACGATCAAGTCCATCCCGCTGAACCTCGGGCGGAAGGATGCGCCGGACGTCTTCGAGGTTCGGGGCGAGATCTATTGGCCGAGAGGCGATTTTCAGAGGTTCAACCGCAAGCGGGAAAACAGCGGCGAAGAACCCTTCGCCAACCCCCGCAACGCGACGGCCGGCACGCTGAAACTGCTCGACCCGCGAATCGTCGCCCAACGCGGACTGGCGTTCCTCGCCCACGGATTCGGTGAACTCAGCGACCCACCGAGCGAATCGACCGACGAAATCATGAACTTCCTGCGGGTCTGCGGCGTGCCGGTCAGCAGGCAGAGAACCGTCTGCGACGATCTCGATGACGTCTGGTCGGCCATCGAACGCTGGGACACCGAACGCGCCGACGCGGAGTACGACACCGACGGGATGGTCATCAAGGTCGACGAACTGCCCCTGCGCGAGCAACTCGGCGCGACGAGCAAGTACCCCCGCTGGTGCATCGCCTACAAGTACGAGACGGACCGTGCAGCGACGGTCCTGCGGGAGGTCAGCTTCCAGGTCGGGCGTACGGGCGTGGTCACGCCGGTGGCCCACTTCGACCCGGTGAGCCTCGGCGGGACGACCGTCGCCAACGCCTCGCTGCACAACTTCGACAACGTCGCGAACCTCTACGACGGAAACGGAAAGCGAACCGGCAAGGACGTGCGGGTCGGCGATACTGTCGTCGTGGAAAAAGCCGGCGAGATCATCCCCCAGGTCGTCGACGTGGAACTGGACCGGCGGCCGCGCAACGCAATGAAAATGGACCCGCCTGAGACCTGCCCCTGCCCGAAAAACGCGAAGCTCTCGTGGCGGCCCGTGCCGGAAGGGTACGTCGCCTACCGCTGCACGAACGGGCAGTGCGAGCTGGGCTACACCCGCCAGACCGCCCGCAACGTCCCCGACGCCTGCCGGGAGTGCGCCCGGCCGGTCGAGGAAGTCGATCACATGGTCGATCTGCTCTGCACGCGCGACGACTGCCCCGAACGTGCCCGCGAGGGCATCATCTTCTTCGCCGGGCGCGGACAAATGGACATCGAAGGGCTAGGTCCGGAAGTCGTCCAGCAGCTCATTGACGAGGGACGGGTCTCGCACGTCGCGGACCTCTACGGCCTGACCGTCGACGACCTGCTGCCGCTGGAACGCTTCGCCGAGACCTCGGCGAACAATCTCGTCCAGGCGATCATCGACAGCAAACACCGCGGATTGGCGACCGTCCTGCGGTCGCTGGGGGTCCGGCACGTCGGGGCCCGGGCATCGGACATCTTTACCGGTACGTTCGGCGACATCGGCGCGCTGCTGGACGCGAGCATCGAGGACCTCCAAAAGCCGCGTGAAATCGGCCCCAAGATCGCCGAGAGCCTCTACAAGTACCTGCACGGCCCGGTGGGGTCGCAGACGGTCGCCCGCCTGCGGAACGCCGGCGTGGACATGACCGCCGGCCAGGCCGGCCAGGACGGAGCAGGACCGCTGGCGGGCAAGACGGTCGTCGTAACCGGCACGCTGGAGCGGCTCAGCCGATCCGACGCCGAGTCCGCCATCGAAGCTTCCGGGGGCAGGGCGACCTCGAGCGTCTCGGGGAACACGGATTTCCTCCTGGCCGGGCAGAACGCCGGAAGCAAGCTGGACAAGGCCCGCGACCTTGGCGTGGAGGTCATCGACGAGGCTGAGTTCCTCCGCCGCCTCGGGAAGGATGCCCTACAGCAGGAGACCGACGGCGGCGAATCCTCAGGCGGCGGAGCGACGCTGTTCTGAACCGTCGGGTGGGCCGTCTAGCTCAGCCGTTCAGCGGTGAGCGAGTCGAACCGCCCCGACGGAGAGTTCCGCGTGGGTGCATCCCGCTTCGCCAAGGCTTCGCAGAACACAAGCACCCACCCTCCAGGTCTGTCCCCCGGCAGGGCGGTGCGTCTTCGTTGGTGGGGCAAATTCGTCGGATTTATCGGACGCTCGATCCGATGTGAAATCGCCCCCCGGCGGGGAATCCCGCGGCTCTCACCCCGCACTCCGGAGGCCGGAAAGGACAGCATCATGCGATGGATTGCCTCGATTCTGACGGGAGTTTCCGAACTGGCGGTGGTTGCGGTGGGGATGGGTCTGATGCTCGTGGCGGCGTGGTTCGTGTTTTGAGATCCCATGCGCAATGGGTTGCAGGCAGGGTGAGCCACCCGTCTCAGGTCTGTGGCGACTTGTGCAAGACGTTGCCGTAGCCGTCGAGGATGTCGCGCAGGTCGGGGATGGTCCGGACGTGGTGGTCGGGTCGCAGGCCGGGCCAGCTTCGAGACCCCTGGGGGGCCTTCAGGGCTGTCCGCATGCCGAGGCGGTTCGCGCCGAGGACGTCGGCGCGGAGTTTGTCGCCCACGAAGAGGCACTGTCGGGGTTCGGGATTTCCCAGTCGGCTCAGGGCGTGTCGGAAAATTCGGCTGTGGGGTTTCCGCCAGCCCACGTCGCAACTGTAGATACGGGTGGGGAGGCAATCGAGCAGGCCAATTTCGCGGAGGTGGCCGTCGAGGATGTCTCCGGGGATGAAGGTGTTGGAAAGCAGGGCGACGTCGAGGCCGCGCGGGGCGAGTTCGGCGAGGAACTCCGCGGTGCCCGGCGCGACGGTCGCCTGTTCTCGCAGGGGCTGGTACCACAGCTCGCAGAGTCGGTAGCACTGCTGGGGGGTCAGCGGGATGCCCATTTGCCGGGCGATCCGGGCCAGGAGGTCGAGACAGTTGAACTCGCGGTTGGTCAGCCGGCTGCGGAGGACATACACGCGGATGGCCAGCAGGTGTCGGAAGCGGTACCAGCGGAAGCCCGGCAACGGCAGGTGGGCGTCGCGCAGGTATTCCCAGGCCAGGCCTGCGCCGCGGTTGAAGAGTTTCGGCACCTCGATCGGGCCGAAGTCCAGCAACGTGTCGCCGAGGTCGAACAGGATGGCCTGGAGTGGTCGTATCATGGTGGCTTGCCGGGAACGGGGTGGCCTGAGACGATACCGCCGGCAAGGGCGGTTGGCAATGATGAAGGGCAGAGCCTGCGTTGTCCGGGGGGCTGGCGGGCGGTACAATGGGGCCCGAACCGAGGAGAGGTCCATGCGAACGTGGCTTTGGATGTGCGTGGTATTGCTCGCAGCGGTCGGCTGCCGGAAGTCTCCCCCGTCGGAGCGTCCGTCGGGCAGCACCCAGCCGGCGTCGGCACCGGCGGCGGAGATGGACACCGACAGGCTGTTTCCCGCGGAAATCGACGGTGCGTGGGGGTACATCGACGCGGCCGGTCGGATACGGATCGAGCCGACCTACCAGCACGCCGAGCTGTTTTCCGAGCACCTCGCAGCCGTCCTGCTTGACGGGCTGTGGGGCTTCGTAGACCGCTCGGGTCGGTTGGTAATTCGGGCGCAGTTCCAGGCAGTGCATCCGGGCGGATTCTCGCAGGGGCGTGCCAGTGTCCTGCTGAAGGGGCGGTGGGGCAGCGTCGACCGGCGGGGGCGACTGGTCGTCCCCGCGCTGTACGAAGCGCCGATCCTGTTCGGCGAGGGGGGGCTCGCCCCGCTGCGCGAGGGCCGGGCCTACGGGTATATCGACCTCTCTGGGCAGGTGGTGATTGCGCCGCGGTTCAGCTACGCCCGACCGTTTGCCGCCGACCTGGCCGCGGTGCAGGTGGGGGGCGTCTGGCGGGGCCGGAGGCTCCGCGGCGGGTCGTGGGGCTACATCGACCGGGAAGGGACGCTGGTGATTCCCGCGCGGTTCGGCCAGGCGGGGGACTTCTCCCCGGCCGGTCTCGCGCCGGTCTACCACCGTCCAAGCAGTCCGGAGACGACGGGGCCGTTGCGTTTCGCGGGGTACATCGACACCGAGGGGTCGGTGGCGATTGCTCCGGAGGGTCTGTCCGAGGGGGGGGCGTTCAGTGAGTCGCTAGCCGCGGTGCGGGACAGTCTGACGGGCTTGTGGGGGTACGTCGATCCGTCGGGCGAGCGGGTGATCGAGGCCCGTTACGTCCGTGTCGAGCCGTTCGGCGAGGGTCTGGCGGCGGTGGCGGAGTACGTGGCGGGGGAGAGTTCCGGGTTGCGATGGGGCTACATCGACGCGGTCGGTGGCGTGGTGATCCCGCCGCGGTTCGAGCGGGCGGGGGCATTCCTCGATGGCCTCGCGCCGGTGGCCGTCGACGGGCGGGCGGGATACGTGGACCGCACGGGCCGGGCCGTCTGGCTGAGGCGGTGAGAGTGGATTTCCGACGGCCCTGGTTCGTGCTTCGGAGGATGAATCTCGATGACCATGCTCCCCGGCCTCTCAGGTTGAACGCAGCTACACTTTGGAAGGTGGGTGCTTGTGTTCCGCGAAGCCTTGGCGAAGCAGGATGCACCCACGCTGAATTCTCAGCCGGGGCGGTTCGACTCGCTCACCGCTGAACGGCTGAGCTACACGGTCAGCATCGTGTACGGTCCGTCGGGGATGACGGCGACCCGGGCGGCGGGGCGATTGTCGAGGAACTGATCGACGGCGTTCTGGGTGCGCTGCTTCGCGTTGCCGGACCCGAGGATCGGCGTGACGGCCAGTCGGGACTGCGTTTCGGCGTCGATGCCGTCGGTGACGAACCAGAGTTTCTCCCGGCCGATGCGCTGCAGGACGCGGGTCTGCATCTGGAATTCCCACTGGTCGAGTTCCGTGCGGTCGCGGCGGGCTTCGATGTCTTGCAGGAACGTTCGCCAGTCGTTGTCGTACCGCAGCATGAGGTCGGTGTAGGCCTTCGAGCCGACCTGCTCGGTGCAGGCGCTGACCTGCAGGAGGGTGCTGTGTTCGTCGAGGGCCGGCAGTGCCGCGCACATGCCCTTGACGGTCTGGTAGAAGTTCTGATCGAGCGGATAGCCCCCGCCGGTGGTGACGACGAGGTCGAAGGAGCCGTCGATGCGGGTGGCGGTCCATTGGGTGACCTGTCGACAGCCGGCGAGGTGGGCCGCTTCAAGGTCGCCGCAGTAGATGCCCGCGATGCGGTGGTCGCCGGTGACGGCGACATTGACAAGGAAGTCGACGCCGACGGTGCGGGCGATCTGCAGGGCGATGTCGTGACAGGGATTGTCGGTGAGGTTGCCCATTGCGGCGTGCGGGTCTGCCATGGTCTCGAAGCCGTGGAACCGCTGGACGGTCTCGAGGTCGACCAGGGCGGGGCAGACGCCCTTTCGTCCGCCGGAGAACCCGGCCATGAAGTGCGGCTCGATGAACCCGGTGACAATGCGGAAGTCGGCTTCGGCGAATCGTCGGCAGAGGCTGATGGGTGGATCGTCGCGGATCCGCAGGAGTGTGTCGGGGTCGTCGGCGCGGTGGTCGATGACCTCGACTCGGCTGAGGATGTCCGCGCCCAGAAGCTGCTCTCGCTCGCCGGGAGTGCTGGGGCGGTGCATGCCCGTGCCGATGAGGATGACGATGCGGGCATCATCGACCCCTTCGGCGTTGAGGGTTTCGAGGATGGCCGGGAGGAAGTCGCGATTCGGCACGGGCCGGGTGCTGTCCGAGACGGTGATGGCGACGGTGCGGGGGCGACGCGCTTCGAGTAGTTCGGCCAGGGGCGGCGAGTCGATGGGGCAGGCCAGTGCAGCCTGGACGGCGGCGTGGGGGTCTGGTATCGCGGGCGGGTCCTGGCCCCGAAGAACCCGGGTCGACGTGGGCACGTCGAGGTTTAGCCCGCTCCGGCCGTAGCGGAGGGTGACGGTTTTGGGCTCGGGCATGGCTCGGCGGGCAGAGAGTTGGTGATTATTCTTCGCTGAGGGTCAAGTTGGGCTGGTCGCCATCCTTGTTGAAGACGTGAATTTTGCTCATGTCGAGGTAGATTTCGACCTTGTGGTCGGGATGGATGTCCATGCGTGCGTCGACGCGTGCGACGATGTGGGGGAAGTTTTCGGTGGCGAGGTAGAGGTCCATTTTTTCGCCGAGGGGTTCCTTGACGACGACGGTGGCCGGGAGGATGTTTCCCGTGCCCTTGAAGCGTCCTTCATTGGTGATGTTCATCGCCTCGGGCCTGATGCCGGCGATCACGTCCTTGCCGTCCCATCCGGCGAGTTTGTGGGCCTGTTCGTCGAGGAGGGTGAGTTTGAAGTCCCCGCCGTCGAAGACCATCGATCCGTTTTCGCTGAGGACCTTGCCCTCCAGGAAGTTCATGGGGGGCGTTCCGACGAAGCCGGCCACGAAGCGGTTGACCGGGCGGGTGAAGACCTTCAGGGGCCGACCGATCTGCTGGATGAGGCCGTCCTTCATGACGACGATGCGGTCGCCGAGGGTCATGGCCTCTTCCTGATCGTGGGTGACGTAGAGGGTGGTGGTGGCGAGTTTGTGGTGGAGGCGTTTGAGTTCGGCTCGCATTTCGACGCGGAGCTTGGCGTCGAGGTTACTGAGGGGTTCATCGAAGAGGAAGGCCTTGGGCTGGCGGACGATGGCGCGACCGACGGCTACGCGCTGCCGCTGCCCGCCGGACAGGGCTTTGGGCTTGCGGTCGAGCAGTTCCTGGATGCCGAGAATCTCGGCGGCCTCCCGGACGCGCTGGTCGATCTCCTTGCGGGGGAACTTGCGCAGCTTCAGGGCGAAGGCCATGTTCTTGTAGACCGACATGTGGGGGTAAAGGGCGTAGTTCTGGAAGACCATGGCGATGTCGCGGTCCTTGGGGGGCACGTCGTTGACGACCTTCTCGCCGATGCGGACGGTCCCGTCGGAGATTTCCTCCAGCCCGGCGACCATGCGGAGCGTGGTGCTCTTGCCGCAGCCGGACGGGCCGACGAGGACGACGAACTCGCCGTCGTGAATCTCCATGTTGAAGTCGATGACGGCGTGAACGTTGCCGGGGTAAATCTTGTCGACGTCCTTGAGGATGACATCTGCCATAGTATGGTTCTCCTGTAGCTGCCGGTCAAAGCGTTTATCTTACCGCCGGGTGTCGGGTGTTGGCAAGCGGAAGTTGGGTCTCAGCCGGGGTTGGACTGGACCTGGCCTTTGAGCGGTCGGCCGGCTCGGCGGGCGTGCTCCCAGTCCAACCCGGTGAGTTTGATGCCCTTGTCGACGGTGTGGCGGTAAATGGTGTCCATGTCGTTGAGTTCGGGTTGGCTCATCCAGATGCTGGTCAGGCCGTTCATTTCGCTCATGGGTTCGATGAAGTGCTCGCCCCGGCCGCAGTAGTGGATGGACCCCATCCCGCCGAACGTCTCGAAGATCCGTTGATCCAGGGGGCGGACGAATTCGACGTACATCTCAGGCGAGAGGTTCACCAGCGAGTCGTTGCGGAGCATGGCCCAGCCTTTGTGCATGCCCCCCCAGTGGCAGGCGTAGGGGGCGTCCTGGGCGAACAGCTCGAACCAGGCCTTCAGAAAGCCGATGTAGGTTTCGGTGACCAGTTCCAGGAACTGCTTGACGAGGTCCGGCTGGTCGAGGAGTGCCAGGAAAATCTCGCTGCCCCAGACGACCTCGGCCACGTCGATGGGCCCCTGCAGGTCGGGGTGGTAGACCTCGACATGCTCGGCGAGGGTGGGGTTGGCGTCGAGGAGGGCTTTGTACCGCCGGCCGCACTCGAAGACCTTCCCCCCGAGGTGGGTGTTCAGGTCGGGTACGCCGGCATCGAGAAGTTGCTTGATTTTGTCCTCCGAGTGCAGGGGCAGTGCAGTGGGCAGCGTGTTCAGTTCGGCGTCCATCATGAACAGATCGCAGCCGAACAGCGTAGGGAGGATGCCCGTGCCGTAATTGCAGCGAACATCGAGTACACCCCGCCCCCCGTCGGCCAGGATGTCGGAGCACGCCTTGAACTGCGAGAGGGCCATCGCGTCGTAGTCCTCGATGGCGTCGTTGATGCCGATGTCGGGCCAGTCCAGCGTCGGATTGGCCGGCGTGCGGGCCGGGGGGATGAAGAGGTCCTCGGTGCATTCGTCGTCGAGGTAGACCAGCCACGCCTGCCGATAGTCGGCTTCCTGCTGGGGGTCGATTCGGCGGGAGAGGTCATCGAGAAACGGCTGAAGTTCCATGTCTGCTGCTCACCATGTCATGAAAAGGTCGGAGTCGCGATTGAGAACAGGATCCGACGGAAGGTACGGGATCGGGTCGGAAAAGGCAAGTCCCCATAAAAGCCGCAGGGGCGATGCCCAGGCGGAGGGAGACCTGAGCATCGCCCTGTTGAATGGCATTCCTGCTTGCGGAGAAAGGGAGTCCGAAAGCCTATCGAATGCCACCAGAAACCAATCTTGATGTATTTATACCACCTGGACGGAGCGGCGTCAAGGAGAAATTTGGATTATTTGCCTTTTTATTTAGTTTAAGAATCATGCCCCTCGGTTCCGGATTTTGAATTATCGGACTAAGATCATTATTTATAAGCATTTATTGTTTTAGTGGTGTTTGGAAGGGGGTTTAATTAAAGAGCGGAAAAAGGCAAATAATCGCTGGGGTTGCAGGGTCGACGGTGCGGGATTTCCTCGGAGGCTGGACACAACGCGGATAACAACAAAGGCGGCCCCGAAGGACCGCCTTTGCCGCTAAAGGAAAAAGGAACTGACCGGGGCCCGAAGACCCCAGCGGACAGAACCTTTGCCTCATTCTGGCGTTTCCCGAAACGAACTGTTTCTTTTCCTGGCCCGTCGCTCCGCACGGTAGAGCCGGGCGAGGTTTGGAGTCACCTCACTCAACTGTCGTAGTACATGGCGAACTCGTGTGGATGTGGCCGAAGGGCCATCTCGTTGAGTTCCTCTTCGCGTTTCCATGTGATCCAGGAGTTGATGAGGTCCTCGGTGAAGACGTCGCCTTCGTTGAGGAACTTGTGGTCTTTCTCCAGGGCGTTGATGGATTCTTCGAGCGTGGCCGGGACCTTCGGTATCTTCTTGAGTTCCCGGGCCGAGAGCTCGTAGATGTTCTTGTCGAGTGGCTTGCCGGGGTCGATTTCCTTTTCGATGCCGTCGAGGGCCGCCATGAGCATCGCGCTCCAGGCGAGGTAGCCATTGGCGGTCGGGTCGGGGCAGCGGAACTCGAGTCGCTTGGCCTTGGGGCTGTTGGAGTACATCGGGATGCGCACCGAGGCCGAGCGGTTCCGTGCGGACATGACCAGGTTGACCGGTGCCTCGAAGCCGGGCACGAGGCGGCGGTAGCTGTTGGTCGTCGGGGCCGCGAAGGCCAGAATCGCCGGGGCGTGCTTGAGGATGCCGCCGATGGCGTGCAGGGCCTGCTTGCTCAGGCCGGCGTATTCCTTGCCCGCGAACAGCGGCTTGCCGGACTTCCACAGCGACAGGTGCGTGTGCATGCCGCTGCCGTTGTCTTCGAAGACCGGCTTGGGCATGAAGGTCACCGTCTTGCCGTACTTCTTGGCGACGTTCTTGATGACATATTTGTACCACATGAACTGATCGGCCATCTGGGTCAGCTCGCAGAACTCCATGTCGATCTCGGCCTGGCCGGCGGTGGCGACCTCGTGGTGGTGGGCTTCGATGTTGATCCCGAGCTTCAGCAGCTCGTAGGTCATCTCGCCGCGGAGGTCGTGGTAGGTGTCGGTCGGGCTGACGGGGAAGTACCCGCCCTTGTAGCTGGGCTTGTAGCCGAGGTTGGGCTCTTCGAAGCGGGCGGTGTTCCAGTTGCCCTCGATCGAGTCGATCTGGTAGTAGCCGGTGTGTTCGTTCTGCTCGTAGCGGACTTCGTCAAAGATGAAGAACTCCGGCTCGGGGCCGATGAAGCAGGTATCGGCGATCTTGGTGTCCTTGAGGTGCTTGGCGGCCCGCTTGACGACGGTACGCGGGCACTTGCCGTACTCTTCGCGCGTCTCGGGGTCGACGATGTCGGCCAGGACGCTGACGGTGGGCTTCTCGAAGAACGGATCGATCTTGGCCGTGTCGGCATCGCAGACAGCCATCATGTCCGACTGGTGAATCTCCTGCCAGCCGCGGATGGACGAACCGTCAAAGCCCAGCCCCTCGGTGAAGATGCTCTCCGAGGAGGTGGCCACGGGGTACGAACAGTGCTGCCAGGTGCCCAGCATGTCGACGAACTTCAGGTCGATCATCTCGGCATTGTGCTTCTTGCAGAATTCGAAAAACTCTTTGGGTGTCATGGGCAAAGCTCCTTAGCTGGGGTTTCCTTTTCCTTAGCGTGGTTGCGAATGGACGCCGGCGATCCGAGCCGGCAGTTTCAAGTGTGGCATGCGTGGTGTGAAGTGCGGAATGGGCGATTCAGCCGGGAGGGTCATTTCGCACTGGATCATCCGATGGCGTCATTGCCTTCCTCCCCGGTGCGGATGCGGATGCAGCGGGTCAAGTCGAGGACGAAAATTTTTCCGTCCCCGATGGTATCCGTCCTCGCGCCTTTGGCGATGGCGTCGATGGTGGGCTGGACGAAGTCCTCGTTGACGGCGATTTCAATGCGGACCTTTTTCAGCAGGTTCACCTCGATGTCGACGCCGCGATAGGTCTCGTGGTAGCCCATCTGCTGGCCACAGCCCATGGCGTTGGTGACGGACATCTTGTAGACCTCCGCCTCGTAGAGGGCCTGTTTGACGTCGTTGAGTTTCTCCGGCTGGATGTAGGCGATGATGAGTTTCATGAACGCGCTTTCCTGTCCCGTGGGCCGATCCCGGCCGAGTTCGAAGGGAAAGAGACTCTTTGATTTTATAGTGCAGAAACCGTGCCAGAGAATCGCATCTTCGCAACACCATGACTTCAGGGCACCTTGAAACATTGGATTCACGACATTGCTTGATCTTGTTGCC
>CAYMAP010000068.1:0-12197 GCA_964388425.1 uncultured Planctomycetaceae bacterium | reverse complement strand
GGAACTCTATTCTTTGCGTTGACGAATCGCCCTGCTGTTCCGTTCCGTCGACTTTGGAGGGGCTCATCTTCAAAATGCGCTCAAAATCAGGCTGCTGGTAACAGGCTACAGCCTTCGGGCTACAGGATGCTCGCATCACACGACGTCACTGCGTCTGTCTGTAATTCCACCTGAGGCCTGAAGTCTGACTATTCCGCCGCACGTTCCACCATCGCCCGGAGCTTGGGGATATCCAGATCGATCGCAGCCTCCGGCTCGCCCCCACCGGCCGGGTAAGCCAACGTCAAAGGCACCGCCGTCGAGCCGACGTGATCCATCATCCACCGCCCGACCTTTTCGTCGGCTGAGAGGTTCCCCTTGAAGTACGCCACCTCGTACTCCTCAAACAACCTCGCCGTCTGCGGCGTGTCGTAGACAAACGCTTCCTGCTGGATACACTTCGTGCAACTGTTGGACGTGAACTTCACGACCACAACCCGCCCGGACTGCTGCTCGGCGCGAATCGCGGCCGCATCGAACCGATCGGGCGTCACCAGCGGAGGCTCGCCCGCCGGCAGCATGAACCATCCCGTCACCGCCACCATCGCCACCGCAACCCCGCGGACCACCAGCTTCCGACCCAGCGGAGCGTCGTACCGCACCCAGTTCGCCCACATCCACAGGCCCATCACCAGCAGCACGCCCCAGGCCATCACCCAGTAAGGCCTCGACTCGCCCCCCCCCCGCAGCAGGGCCACCAGCCAGACCACCACCAGCAACAGCACGAACCCCGCCGACTGCTTGAACAGCTCCATCCACTTGCCCGGTCTCGGCAGCCGATCGACGAGCTTCGGAAACGCCGCCAGCAGAACGTGCGGGGCGCTGAACCCCAACCCCACCGCCAGCAGCACCGCCGTGCCCTGCCACAGCGCCGCCGCCTGGGCGTACGTCAACGCCGCGGCAAGAAAACCGAAACTGCACGGCGTGGCGAGAATCGACATCATCAGACCCATCCCCACGCTCTTGAGGTGACCGGCCCGGCCCGTGTTGACCTCGCTGTCCAACGCGGCCACCTTCCCAGGCACGACCACGTTGAACACCCCCAGCAGATTCGCCGCCAACGCCAGGAAAATCATCGCCATGGCGATCACGAACGTCTCGTTGTTCAGCGCCTCGCTCAGCCCGAACCCCCGGCCCACCGTCAGCTTCAGCGCGATGTTCAGCACCGCCACCCCCACGAAAAACACCATCATCCCGCCCGCGAAAGCCAGCCCCATCGTCACGAACCGCCTTCGGGACTGACCGGCCATCTCCACCAGGCTGAGAATCCGGATCGGAATCACCGGCAACACGCAGGGCATGATGTTCAACATCAGCCCCGCCAGCAGCGCAATGCCCAGCGTCGCCCAGAACCCCCTCGCCGCCGCCCCGCCCGTCACGTCGATGGTCCCGCCAGAGTTCTCGCCCTCGCCACGGGCCCGCGCCGCACGAAGCTGCTCCACCGTCATCGCCCCCCCCAGACCGTCGGCAATCTCCGGCCAGGCTGGATTCCCGGCGGGTTCGTCCGCAAGCTCGACCGTCAGCGGAACGACCCACGGTTCGCCGAACATCGGCTGAATGTCGATGCAACTGTCCCCGCAGACCTGACCTTTGGGAAGTATGTCAATCCGCAACGGGCCGGGCTGAACATCGTCGTCTACCCGCAGACGAAGGTACACCGTCGCCTGTTTCGTGTATCCGAAAATGCTCACCAGACCTTCCCCCAGGTCCTCCTGCTTGGGCTTGTCCTTCGGCCAGAGAACCTCTTGGAGCGTCACGCCCTCCCCGCGAACCTCGATCTCCGCAGGGACCACCGGCCCGCCCGGCGCGGGGCCATACCACACCCAGTTTTCCGTCATCGTCGCATGCAGCCCGACCCGAAACGTCTGCCCCGGCTCAACCACCGTGTACTCCGGCACGAGCTGCACGCTGAAATACTCGCCCGCTGGTCCACCGTCCTGCACCAACGGCTGTCCCGCCGATCCGCACATCGTCACAAGAGTGAAACCTACGCCGACATACCACCGTACTGTTGCATCAACCATACGCATTGTATCCCTTGAACAAGTGGCCTGCGTGTACCTTCGTAAACCCAACGATCCGTCATGACAAAACGTTCCAGGCATCCCCCCCCTGTAATCTTATCCTGTCTCCCGCCCCCTGTCTCCTGCCTCCTACTGCTGCCTTTTTCTTCGCGCTCTGGACGCGTCGGCTGCGTTGAACATAATAAGACCATGTTTCGTGTTGCCTTGTCCATCCTGCTGTCGGTCTCTATCCTCGCGGCCGGGGACATCGTCTATCTCTCCGATGGCCGGGAGATCGAAGGAAAGGCCCGCAAAACCGGCAAGGAGGTCGTCGTCACTCTGCGGGACGGCACGGAAAAGACCTTCCCCGCTTCCGCGGTCCTCTACATCGCCGTCGGGCCCCTCCGGGAGAAACCGCCGGCGAAGCCGACCCCACGACCGCCAACTCCCGGCGAATCAACCGGCCCCGTCCCGCTGCCCCGGCCGATCCCCACACCCACGTCGCAGCCGGCCAAACCCCATGCCTCGGATCTCGCCGCGCTTCGCGTCGAGATGGGCCCTCCGCCGGAAGACCCCCTCACCAGCTTCAACACCGTCGAACCCGAGCCCATCGTCTACCTCATCCTCCGCAATCGCCGCTCAGCCAAACGCTCGACCGCCTCGACCGATCCGCAATTACGGATCTGCCGCGCACGCGCCCACGACCGAAAACGCCAGTTCACCAGCAAATGGCAGACCCCCGAGGACGTCCACCGGCAGCGCAAGGCCTTCCTGGACCTCCTCGTTGAGGCCCGCGAACAATTCCGCAACGCCAAGCTCTCCTCCAACCCCACCGATGCCGAACGCAACCGAGCATCCCGCTACCGCGCCGCCGGACAGGCCCGCCTCCGAGATGCCGCCCGAACCTGGCCCGACCCACTCCTGCGGACCTTCCTCCTGGCCACCGCCGCCTACCAGTCCGACGACTTCACCCGAGCCCTGGAACTTTACCGCCAGTGCGTCCGCCAGGCACCGCTGATCCCCGCCTTCCAGCAGGGCCTCGCGGTGAGCCTCCTCCGGAAAGATCAACATCTGCCCGCCATCGAGGCCTGCATGTCCCTCCTACGACTCCGGCCGGACTCCCGCGAAGTACAGAGCCTCCTCGCCTACACCCTCCAGGAGACCCCCGGAACGCTGCTCAATACGACCGTCGCCAGGGACGCCCAGAGCCGCCTCGACCGTATCCAATCGAAACGCCGTTTGCGACATCCCGACCGCCTCGAACGGACCTGGATATTTCCCGACGAAACCGTCCGGGCAAACGAACAGTCTCTGCCCGCACCGCCGGTCGATCGCTACAGGTTTCGTCAGGCCTTGGCCGTCCCCGTCGCACCCCACGCCCTGCTCGTCGACCGCGCGGCCCTAGGCGACGCCCGCGCTGCCTACGTCCGCATCGGCCCGGACCACGTAGTCCCTGCCGAATTCCGTCTTCGCCGCACCCGAGACGACCCCGTGGCGGTCCTGGAGGTCGAGTCGGCAACCTTCACGCCCGCCGTCGACCCCCGCGCCGACGCGCCCGCCCCGGCCACCGCCGGCCAGCAGGCCCAGGTCCTCGCCTGCGACTTCTACGCAGCCATGGGCAACGACCTTCGCCGGCGGGTGTTTCGCCTGCCCCCACCGGCTCAGCCCCCCGAGGTGACAATGGCGCCGGGCGAACCGGCCGGGCCCGTCTTCGCCAACGGTAAGCTCGTCGGATTCCTCCCCGGCTGGCTCGACGTCCGACAGGACACCCCCCCCACCGCCTTCCTGGCCCTGGCCGACCTCGACCGAACCCTCCGCCGAGCCCGGCGACGAGGCCGAACCGACGACGACACGCCCCCACAAAAACCCCTGCCCGGCAAGGCGTTCCTTGTCTACATCATCGCAGCCGACAACTTCTCCGAGGACTGAATTCGTACCATGAACCACCCCCACACCACCACGCTTCGCGTCCGCTACAGCGAAACCGACCAGATGGGCACGTTCTACAACAGCCGGGCTCTGGAATGGTTCGAAGTCGCCCGTACAGCCTATTTCCACGCCGCAGGCGTACCCTACGCCGAGATGGAGCACCGCGGGCTCCTCCTGCCTCTCATTGAAAGCTATGTCCAGTACCTCGGCACAGCCCGCTACGACGACGAACTGCACCTGACCACCTCCGCCTCCATGCCCTCCCGCGCCCGCCTGCGGTTCGACGTCCACATCACCCATCCCGACGGGCGCGACGTGGCACGGGGCTACACCGTCCACGCACTCGTCAACCCCGACATGAAACCCATCCGCCCGCCCGACTGGTTCCGCGCACTCTTTGCCGACTGAACCACAGGGACCTGAACCACCCGGACCTTGCACCTCCCGCAGCGCCGGGGTACAACACGTCTTACCCCCGAACAAGGATCCCCTGCATGAAACCCAACATCGTCTATATCATGGCCGACGACATGGGCTACGGCGACGTGGCCTGCTTCAACCCGGACTCGAAGATTCCCACCCCCAACATGGACCGCATCGCCTCGGAGGGCATGCGACTGACCGACTGCCACTCCTCCTCAGCCGTCTGTACCCCCAGCCGATACAGCGTCCTGACAGGCCGATACTGCTGGCGGTCGCACCACAAACGCCACGTCATCTGGACCTACCATCCGCCCCTGATCGACCCGGCCCGAATGACCGTCGCCAGCCTGCTCAAAACCCAGGGCTACCGCACCGCCGCCGTCGGAAAATGGCACGTCGGGCTGGATTGGCAACCCAAAGACCCCCACGAAACCAACGATCTCAACGCCAAGGAAGACACCGGCTGGGTCGACTACCACAAACCCTTCCTCGGCGGGCCGCTGGACCTGGGGTTCGACTACTTCTTCGGCATCGCCGGGTCGCTCGACATGCCCCCCTACTGCTTCCTCGAAAACCGCTGCACCGTCGGCATCCCCGACGTGCCCAAGAAAGACTACTTCCCCCAGCAGAGGCTCGGCTTCCAGACGCCCGACTGGGACGACGAAAAGGTCGATTCCACCTTCGCCGAAAAGGCCGTCGCCTGGCTGGAACAAACCGTCGCCGACGACCCCGACAGCCCCTTCTTCCTCTACCTCACGCCCTCCGCACCCCACCGCCCCTGCCAGCCCCCGGACTTCGCCAAAGGCAAAAGCGACGCAGGCCCCCGAGGCGACATGGTCTGGACCGTCGACTGGCTCATCGGGCAGGTCGACGACGCGCTCGACCGCCTTGGCGTGAAGGACGACACCCTCCTCGTCATCACCAGCGACAACGGCGCCCAAGCCGCCGACGTCGACGGCGAACTTCACGGCCACAAATCCTGCGGCGACCTCCGCGGATACAAGACCGACATCTGGGAAGGCGGGCACCGCGTGCCCTGCATCGCACGCTGGCCCGGACAGATCGACCCCGGCTCGGCCTGCCAGACCCCCGTCTGCCTCGTCGACCTCCTCGCCACCCTCGCTGAGGTCACCGAACAGGAACTTCCCCCCCACGGCGGGGAGGACAGCGTCAGCCTCCTGCCCCTCCTGACAGGCCGACCCGAGGACCACCACCGCCCGCCCATCGTTCACCACTCCGTCTACGGCATGTTCGGCCTGCGGGACGGAGACTGGAAGCTCTGCGACGGACTCGGCAGCGGGGGCGCGACCCCACCCCAATTCGCCCAACCCCTCCCCGGAGGACCCTCCGGACAACTCTACAACCTTCGCGAAGACCTCGGCGAGACACGCAACCACTTTCTCGACCAGCCAGACCGCGTGGAAACCATGAACGCAACGATCAACGAGTTCAAACTCCGAGGCCGAAGCAGGGGCTGACCACCCCGACAGATCGCCTCGGCAGAAAACAAAACGGGTCGGCCCAAAGGGACCGACCCGTTTGTCTTTTGCTTTCTTTTCGATCGGTTTACAGAAGTCCAATCGCGTCGTAATTCCGCTGCCAGACGAGGATGTCGCCCAT
The DNA here is from genome assembly GCA_964388425.1 of uncultured Planctomycetaceae bacterium. Lineage (GTDB taxonomy): Bacteria > Planctomycetota > Phycisphaerae > SM23-33 > SM23-33 > CAYMAP01. The sequence continues at coordinate 6,183 of CAYMAP010000068.1, read as the reverse complement.
GCCGACCGCACCGTCGCCATCCCAGTCGCCGATGTTGGGCGAATTGTCGTTCTGGCCAAGCGGGTCGTAGTTGTTCAGCCAGATCATCGCATCGCTGATGTCGACGCGGGTATCGCCGTTGGCGTCGCAGAACACGCGATGGAACTGGTATACGTAATCGCTGCCGACCGTCGAGCCGTCGCCGGCCAGAAGGTTGGCTGAGAGGTCCTGCACACTGTTGCCTCTCAGCCTCAGATCGTACAGCCCGTTGGCCAGAGCGTTGTTGAAGTTGATCTCCACGACGTTGCTGCCCTGCTCGTGGATAAAGCTCGCCAGCGACAGGTCGATCGCCTCGCCGGTGACCCGGTTGGTAATCTCGATGTCCTTGACGTCGAGGTCGACGGCTTCGGTGAACTCGATTCGGATATTCCCGCTGGAGAACTGCACGTCGATCGACGCGACGGTCGGTGCGATGTTTTCCAGGTCGGTCGTCGCGTAAGCGACCTCGCCGATCTCGCTGGCGAGGCCGTCGGCGTTCCGGGCAATCACGCCAAGCCCGTAGGTCGTGTCGGCCTGCAGGCCGGATACCACCACGCCGCTCCAGTCGCCCGCCTGCTGCCAGATCGCCGTGCCCGAGGCCGAACCGTCAACGGCGACGTACTCGCCGGTGGTGACGTTCATCAGGGCGTATTCCGTGCCGGCCGGGTTGGCGTCCGGCGCGAGGCTGAGAACCTCGATCGAATCGACATCCACCTCGCCGAGTTGCGGGGCCGACGCGACCGCAGCTTGCGTCGTGGCAGTGACCGGATCGGTCCAGCCCGAGACCCGTTCACCCGTGGAGGCGTCCCGGACCTGCACGCGATACTCGTAGCTGGCGTTGGGCGCCAGAGCGGTATCGGTGAAGCTCGGGGCAAGCTGCCAGTCGCCGATCATCTGCCCGTCCCGCTCGAAGCGGTAAACCAGACCGGCCGAAGCATCCACGGCCACCGGCGCCGTGATCTCCACCGACGTGGCGGAGACCGCCTCTGCCGTCGGGGCCGAGGCCTGCCATTGCGGAGCCTGGGTGTCGACGAGGAGCCAGGACTGCTCAGCCGTCGTGACGCCCGTATCCGGATCGACCACGTGGACCAGCACCTCGTGCCAGCCTTCGGCTCCGCTGGCCGGAACATACCACTCGAACTGCCCCGCCAAGGTCACCTGGGCACCGCCCGGAACGTTCACGGGGATATAGGTCGCTCCGTCGGCACCGGGCACCTTGGCGGAGTAGAGCTGGTCAGCCGGTGCGAAGACATCCCATTCGTCCGCACCGAGAGAAACGGTCGCCTCGTTGCCCGCAACGAGAACGATCGCATCGCTGGCCGGTCCGGTGTGGATGCTCTCGATGTCGCCCTCGACGTTGCGAATGACCGTCACGGCTGAGACTTCCACGCGGTAGGTCTCTCCGAGGGTCAGCCCCGTCAGGGTGATGTCGGTATCCGTCGCAGCCCGGCTGGAGGTGTACTCCTCGCCGCTGGCCGTGTCGGTGTAGCGGACGACGTAGTGGTCCACGTCGCCGGCCGCCGCCGACCAGACCACTTCCGCCGTCGCCGTGCCTTCGTCCGTGTCGACCGTCCCGCCGTGCGTGGTCACGTCCGACACCTGCGACGGAGCCTGCGGGTCGGCTATGGTGATCCGGCCCGGGGCGTAGCTGACCTTCGGCGTGAAGTGTCCGTATTCGACATCGCCGGGGACGCCTTCCTGGGCGTCGTCGATAACGGCGTAGACGTAGTAGTCGCCGGCCGGCACGTCACTGGTATCCCAGGACCAACTGGACGGGTCGTTGTCCTCGCTGATGCCGGTGGCGATCAGCGTGCCGTCCGCACCCGTCTGGTCGGTGTCGTAGTACAGGCTGATGACGGCGTCGGAGTCGCTGTCCTCAGCCGTCCACTCCAGCAGGACCGGCGAGCCGGCCTGCGGCGTGGCGGGCTGAACCATCGTGATCGTTCCGGAATCGGCGTGCTGGAGGTGTTCCATGGTCAATTCGCCGATACCGGCCTCGTCCGTGACGTCCAGAACCCAGGACCCGCTGGCGGGCGAGGCGACCACGTAGTAGGCTTCCGTGGCGGACTTGACGTACTCGATGTTCGCGTAGGTCTCGACGTTCGTCGGGTCGATCGTGTTGCCCATCGGATCGAACAGCGTCAGGTCGGTCTCGCCGGTCTCCCAGCCTGCACGGAAGATGACCCACTCGACATCCGAGGCGACTTCGAAGGTCTCGATCATCTGCGTCGAAGCGGTCATGCCCTCGGGAGCCATATCCTGCACACCCGGGAAGGTGACCGTCTTGACGCGGTCCATGCTGGCGTTCCAGTCGATCTTTCCGGTGTTGTAGTTCAGTTCGATAGCGTGTTCGATCTCGCCGATGATGGGCAGGTCGACCATGATCGAACCGATGAGGTAATCGTTGTCCAGGTCGCTGTCGTCGTAGACCTGGGTGTAGACGGTCGTGGAGACCTGCTGGCCCCCGAGGATCGAACCGATGACGGGGACGGTGCTGGGAATCTGGGCGGTACCGTTGAGACGCCCCTGGAAGTTGCCGTAGTTGTCCAAGGCGGCCTGGCCGTTGACGGTGAAGGTCGGCTCGCCGTCGACGAACCCGGCGTTGAGGGCACCGGAAAGATACACGCCGTAGCTCTTGTCCCAGATGACCCGCATCTGACCGTTGGCCAGTGCGTTGTCCTCGTCGCCGACGACGTAGACCGCCACGCGGCCGTCGACCCGGCCGGACAGATCGATGTCGACCTCGCCGTCCAGTCGCAGCAGCGAGTAGCCCTTGATGGTCGGGCCTGCAGAGAGGCTGAGAACCGGGCTGAGGACCAGCGGACCGGTGTACAGGCCGCTGACGGACCCGCCGGCACGCTGGAGGTAAATCGGCGGGGCACCCCAGACGGGAATGTCCAGGTCATTGCCGACCAGCCCGACGGTGTTGAGGTGCCCGTTGATGAACTCGATCTCCGCGCCGATCTCCACGCCGTCGCCGATCGGCAGGCCGATCACGCCGGCTCCGTAGTACCGCTGCTCGACGCTGTCCAGCTCGATCAGCAGGTCCTCGATGTAGACGACGTTCTGGACGATCTGGATTTCGTCGGCCGAGATCGCGCCGTTGAACTCCAGGTCGAAGTTCTCGTCGAAGCTGAGGTATCGGCCTTGGTCCACGGACAGATCGACCACCAGGTCGTCGAGGTACGGCGGGATGTCCAGCATGTATGTTCCGGTCAGCGTCGCCTTGAGGAGCGGATCGTTGGTGAGATTGATCGCCGCGTCCTGGGCCTCGAACGTCAGCCCGCCGGCGACGAGCTTGACCTCGGGCACTTCCAGGGTCATGTCGTAGGTGATGTCGCCGGTGTCGGTGTTGATCCGGACATACTGCTGGCCGTCGATATCGAGTTGGATCGGATCGCTGTCCGGATTCGGGGTCAAGACGTTGGGCAGGTTGATGTAGCCCCGGACCTCGACGCCGTCCTGGACCAGCCGGATGCTGGAAGCGTGGACCTCCATGCCGACCACTTCCAGGGCGCTGGCGTACTCGTTGAGGGTGTCCGTGATGAGGTCGGAGGCGTTGAACTCGAATTCGCCCTCGTAGAGCTGCATATCGCCGAGGACCGGGAGGTTTTCCAGGACCACTTCGCCGTTGCCCCAGACATCCAGGTCGTTGTCGAAGGAGATCGACCCGTAGACGGTGAGGATGTTGTTGACGCTGACGACGCCGGAGGCGGTCTGGGCGTTGCCCGAGGTGGACAGTTCGTATTCGCCGTCGATCGTGATGTACTCGTTGATCTGGTATTCGCCGCCGACGGGCGGTTGGGCGCTGGCGAGGGAGATTTCGACTTCGTACTCGCCGAGGTTGTTGGGGGTGGCGTGGGCGGTCCCGCCGGTCGACGTATCGTAGCGACGGTTCTCGCGGGCGCTGACGCCGACGTAGTACGTGCCCGGCTGGACGAAGGCGGTGACCAGGGGGTCCTTCTCGCCGGTGGTCTTGTCGTCGTTGTAGGCGATCTGGTTGCCGGCCGAGTCGAGGATTCGCAGGTAGGCGTCGAGGTCGCTGAGCCCGATGCTCCTGGCGTCGACGTCGGCAGTGAGGTCGCCTTCCTGGGTGACCCGGACGCGGTAGAGGTCAATGTCCTTGTCCCCGAATGGGCCGTTGCCGATTTCGTCTCTCTCGGAGTAAAGGTCCGTGCTGTTGATGGACCCGAGGTTCCGGGCGGTGCTCAGCGTCTCGCCCGGTTCGGCGACGTCGTCGGCCGACGGTTCCACGTCGATCCCCGCCAGGGCGGTGAACTGCGTCGAAGTGTGCGTGGCGACGAGGTGGTCGGACCCGGCCTTGTAGAGTTCGATCTTCAGGGCGCGGGTGCTGTGGCGGAAGCCGCCGTCGTCAACGTTGAGGGTCAGGCTGACGGTGTCGGTCGAACCCACGGAGGAGGTGGAGACGGCGGTCTGGCCGAGCGGGGCTTTGGTGGCCCAGTCGTAGACTTTGACGTAGTAGCTGCCCGACCCGACCTGGGCGGTGACGTCGAACTCGACGTCGTACTGATGCATGTGCCCGTCGAGATCCTGGTCGATGCCGTTGGTGATCCGCACGGCCTCGACGTAGGGCGTGAAGGGCGAGTCCTGGCTGGACAGCTCGAACTTCACGTCGTTGAGGGAAGCGTCCATCGAGGCGTCGCGCGTGCCCAGGAGGGCGTCGGTGGCGGCGTCGTACATTTCGATCCGCAGATCGACGGTTCCCTGGCTCCAGGCGAAGCTGTCCGCGGCGAGGTTCACGTCGTGCCAGTCATAGGCGTAGCCGTCGACGTGGTAGTCCTGTGTCTCGACCAGCGGGGTGGCATTGCCTTCCTGGAAGATCTTGAGGTAGTAATCGCCCGGCTCGTCGCTGTCGACGTCGACCTGCAGCGTGCGCTGCTGGGCGTAGCCGTTCTGGTTGTAGTCGACCGGATCGACCATGCGGGCATCGTAGAACCGCGGGTTGAACGCGGCAGGCTCGTCCGTGATGGTAAATACCGGTCCGGCGACGGTCTGTTTTCGGCCCCGCTTGTCGGACACCTCGACGCTCCAGGAATACGTCCCGGCATCAAGATCGTTCAACGTAAGGCTGTTGCCCTGGGTGGTCCAGGTGCCCTCGCCATCGACGGTGACCTTGAATTGCTTGAATCCTGAACCGAGGGTGTTGTTCGGTTCGTCCTGCCCGTCGTGGAACCAGCTGAGCACCCGCCAGCCGTCCGAACCGTTGACGTCCAGATTCGTCGGGGCGTCAGGCGGGACGGTGTCCACGACCGTCATGGCATCATCGGACCAGACGTCCGCGCCGGGATAGTACAGCCGATATTCCGAATCGTTGTTGAAGGTCAACCCGTCATCGGGATCCCAATCAGCGAGCCAGGTGGCGAAACCATACGTGCCATCGCCGGAATCCAGGTCGATCGTAACGGTCTTGCCGGTGTTTTCCTTCCCTTGGGGCCAACCGTCGTCTTCCCAGATTTCCAAGGTAATCGAACCGCCCAGGGCCGAGCCGTACACCGTCGGATAGACTGGCGTGCCAGCTTCGACGGAAGAGATTTTTCCGAACGAACTGTTGTTCCACCGCAGCGAACTGATCTGGAAGGTCTCAAAGCTGCCTGAGACCTCGCCCGAACCGTTCCCATCCCAGTCGAACGCCTCCACGCTCCAGGTGTGCTGCCCGCCGTCGGTGACCGGTACGGTGATGGCCAGGTCGTTGAAGGGATTCTGGTTGTCAGAGACATCCGCAACGACATCGCCATCGACCTTGACGACGAAGCCTTTGAATCCGGACCCGAAAGTGGTATCCGAGGCGACATGGTATTCGTTATTGTCAGCCCACTGGTTGTGATTCCAGCTGAAGGTCCAGTCCACGCCATTGGCGGTGTCGGCATCCAGTCCGGTGGGGGCATGGGGTCCGATAGTATCCTTGACTTTCAGTTCGCCGGATTTGACGTCTCCAAAACGGAGGACATATTCCGATTCTGGATTGAGGCCCGCATCCCCGTATTCGCCGTCCCAGTCCCAGTCCGCCAGCCAGGCCGTCGACCCGCCGGGAGCCGGTTGCGTTGTAGAGTTGGGCGGTGGCTCTGCGGGGAGAGATTTTTGGCGATCGATGTCCCGAGGGTCGATCGGGGCTGGACGGGACATGGCCGTGGCGGGAATGGCGCG
>CAYMAP010000067.1:0-12253 GCA_964388425.1 uncultured Planctomycetaceae bacterium | reverse complement strand
GGTCCTACCATCACGGCCGACGGCATTACCGGTCGCGGTCGTATTATCGCGGCCACCGGCGGAGCTATCGCCGCGGCCCGGTGGTTCAGGACATCACGCCGTATTACGGCCATCCGCCGGTCTACGCCGTCCAGCCCTACCGGGGGCACCCGACGGTGATCGTCTCGCCCGGCCGACGCTATCGCGGTCACGGCCGCTGCCGGTGAACACCGCAGCCCCCCGCGGAGGTGAATCGTACCGCTTCCTCAAGCCGGAGAAATCGGTCAGAAATACAGGCCGATTTCTCCGGCTGAGGGGTTTCACGAGTACATGGCATGGGAGCGCAGCATGAGCCCGTCGGAGTCCCGACAACCCGCGATCGTTCTGGTTTGCAGCATTTGCGGCATGGCGTTTCACGAGGGGCGATGGATCGCACCCGACGACCACCCGCACCTGGGCCAGTCGCCCGTCCGGTCCCACGGGCTTTGCCCGGCCTGCGCGAAGCATCAATACGGGGATCTGCTGGAGGACGACTGAGCCCGTTTCGGAAATCCTCCGAGATTGTTCCCCAGCCGACGGGCCGGACATGGTTCAATGGGGGTTGGAAATCTTTGGGGAACTCCCCAGTGCCCTGTAACCGTTGGGCATTTCGACGCTGCCCAAAGGGTGACGCGACGTTGTGAAAAGAACATGAAACGAGAAGTCAAAGTCACGATGATTCTGATCCTGGCGGTTCTGGCTGCGGCCGGAGGCGTGGCGGCACTGATGGTCTCGCTGCGCAAGACCCCTCCGACCCGCCAGCCTCGCCGGCCCGTCACGCGAGTGCTGGCCCCGGCGGTGGAGATCGATCGCGACTTCCGCGTCCGCGTCGTCGGGTACGGCTCGGCCCGGCCGAGGGTCCAGGTCGACATCGCCCCGCGGGTGGCCGGCCAGATCGTCGAGAAATCAGAGGATTTCTTTTCCGGGCGGATCGTACGAGGTCCGCAACAGGACGGCACCACGGGGCAGAGGCTGTTCCGGATTGACCCGGCTCCGTTCCAGCTCGCCGTCGAGGACGCCCGGGAGGGCGAGGCGCTGCTGGAGGCGCAGATCAGGAAGATCGAGCAGGAGCAGGCCAACCTCACCGCCAGCCGGAAGCTCGAAGCCGAGCAGGTCCAACTGGACAAGCAGCAGCTCGAGCGGGTCCAGGCCCTCGAACAGCAGGGCGCGGGCACGCAGAACGAAATCGATCAGGCCCGTTCGGCGTTGCTGGCCAGCCAGACCCGGCTGCAGCAGATCAAGAATCAGCTCGCCATGCTGCCCCTGCGGAAGAAAGAACTCGAGGTCCAGCTCCGCGCCGCCCGCATCCGCCGAAAGCAGGCCGAACTCGACCTGTCCTACACGACCGTCCGCAGCCCGATGACCGGGCGGATCATCGTCTGCGAACTCGACATCGGCGAGCAGGTCCAGCCCGGGCAGGTCTGCGGAGAGATGTACGGGCTGGGGGAAATGGAAATTCCCGTCTCGGTCCCGGCTGCGGACCTGCCCTGGCTGGGCATCGGGCTGGACGACCCCGACCTGGCGGAGGATCGCAAGCCGGCCGCCCTCGTCGAGTGGGCCGAGTCCGGCACGGACCGGGTGCTGCGATGGGAAGGGCACGTCGAGCGGATCGAAGGCGGGCTCGAGGCCCGGACACGGACGGCCCGGCTGGTGGTGCGGGTGCGCAACGACCCGCAGCAGCAAAGCGGCAGCGACAACTACCGCCCGCTCGACCGCAACATGTACTGCAAGGTCACGATCCTCGGCCGATCAATCCCCAAAGCGTTCCTCCTGCCGAGAAGCGCCCTGCTCGGCGAGCGGGAGGTATACCTGATCCAGGACGGTCGGCTGGCCCTACGGAGGCTGGACGTCGCACGCTTTACCGACAGCCTGGCGATGATTCTCCCCGGCGGGGGACTCAAGGCCGGCGACCGCGTGATCCTCAACTACCTGCCCAAGCCGGTCCTCGGCATGCGGATCGAACCGATCGAACCGGCCGACGAGACGCAGGTCGAGACCGACCTGGCCGGCTCGGACGGCAAGCCGACGACCCGCCCGGCCGAACCGGCCTCAGCCACGCCCCCCCCGCTGACCGCGACCTCCCAAACCGGTCCCGACGGGCCCGAGCCGCAGTAACGGAGGCTTGCCATGCGCTGGATCAAGACCTTCGTGGACAACCCGGTCGCAGCCAACATGCTGATGATCATCATCCTCGGCGGGGGCCTGGTCGCCGCCTTCCTGACCCCTCGCGAGCTGTTCCCCGAGTTCAGCCGGGATGAAATCCGCGTCTCCGTGGCCTATCCCGGCGCGCCCCCGGCCGACATCGAACAGAGCATCTGCCTGAAAATCGAGGACTACGTCTCGAGCATCGAGGGTGTCGACGAGGTTTCCTCCACCAGCCGGGAAGGTCTCGGTTCGGTCAGCATCGAGGTCGACACGTCGACCGACCTGCGGAAAGTCCTCGACGACGTCAAGAGCGAAATCGACAAGATCGAGTTCCCCGACAACGCCGAGGACCCCGTCATTCGCGAGAGCACGATCCGGCGGCACGTCATCCAGGTCGCGGTCTTCGGAGAGGCCCCGGAGCGAACGCTTCGCGAGATCGCCTACGACATCAAGGACGACCTGACCGCCCTGCCGGAAATTTCTCAGGTCGAGGTCTCCGGGGTGCGCGAGATCGAAATCTCCATCGAGATCGACGAGCAGACCCTCCGGCGGTACGGGCTGAGGATGGACGAGGTGGCGGGGATCGTCCGGGCCAACAGCTTCGACCTCCCGGCCGGCCGGATCAAAACCGGCGGGGGCGAGTTCGCCCTTCGGATCGTCGGGCAGAAGTACACCGCCCCGGAATACGAAGCCATCCCCGTCCTGACCCAGCCCGACGGGACGGTACTCTACCTGCGGGACCTTGCCACCATCCGCGAGACCTTCGAGGACGTGGACATCCGCGGGCTGTTCAACGGCAAACCCGCCGCCCTGGTCAGCGTCTACAAGACCCCCGAGGAAGACACCCTCGCCATCGCCGACGCCGTCGGCGCCTACATCGCCCACAAGCAGCCGGACCTGCCGGCCGGCATTGCCCTGGACACCTGGAGCGACCTGTCCCGCATGGTCCGCGACCGCTTGGACATGCTGGTCGGCAACGGCATCTGGGGGCTGGTTCTCGTCGCGGGGGTGCTCTGGCTGTTCCTGGGCATCCGGCTGAGCTTCTGGGTCGCCCTGGGCATTCCGCTCTCCGTCCTCGGAACTCTGATGGTCATGTACTTCACCGGCACGACGCTGAACATGATGAGCATGTTCGCCATGATCGTCGCGCTGGGGCTGATCGTCGACGACGCCATCGTCGTCGGGGAGAACATCTACAGCTACCGCGAGCGGGGCGAGCTGCCGAAACTCGCCGCCGTCGCCGGCACGCAACAAGTCGTCTGGCCCGTCATCGGGGCGGTGGTGACTACCTGGCTGGCCTTCCTGCCGTTGATGTTCATCCCCGGCGTGATGGGACGCTTCATCCGCCAAATGCCCTGGATCGTCATCCTCGCTCTGGCCTTCAGCCTCATCGAGTGCCTCACCATCCTCCCCAGCCACCTCGCCCACAGCCTGACCGTCATCAAGCAGCACAAGGCCCATGAACAAGGCAACCTCGGCGTGCTCCGCGAATTCGCCGCCGGCGTACGCCGCAAAATCGACACCGTCATCCAGGACGCCATTGACTTCGGATTCATGCGGTTCTATCGGCTGGCCGTGAGATACCGCTACGTCACGCTCACCGTCTGCCTCGCCGTCGTGACCGTGATGGCCGGAGCGTTCGCCGGCGGGTTCATCAAGCAGAACATCTTTCCCAAAGTCGAGTCCGACACCCTTCGGGCCTCGCTGATCCTCCCGACCGGCACGCCCGCTGAACGCACCACCGAAGTCGCCCGACGCATCTCCGACGCCGCGATGGCCCTGAACGAACAGACCGAAACAAAAACCGGTGAACCCCTCGTCCAGCGGGTCTACACCCTGCTCGGCCAGCAGGGCCGACGCTCCCGAGGCCAGTCCGGCGGGCACGTCGCCGACATCATCGTCGAACTCCTGCCCACCGAACGAAGGGGCCGAAAGCTTCGCAGCGAGAAAATCACCCGCCTGTGGCGCGAGAACGCCGGACGCATCCCCGACGCGCTGAGCCTGACCTTCGGCGCCTTCCGCGCCGGGCCCGGCGGGACGCCCCTGGAAGTCCGTGTCCTGGCCGAGAACACCGACGACGCCAAAGCCGTCGCCGAGAAGGTCAAGGACAAGCTCGAATCGTTCGCCGGCGTCAGCGACATCGAGGACGACGCCCTGCCGGGAAAAATGGAACTCCAGATCGTCCCCCGCCGAAAGGCCTACGCGCTGGGCATCGACCAGCAGATGCTCGCCCGACAACTCCGCGACGCGTTCTACGGCAACGAGTCGATCGAAATTCAGCGTGGGCGCGACGAAATCAAGGTCATGGTCCGCTACCCCGAAGAATACCGCCGGAGCCTGGGGAACATCGATGACAAGCGCATCCGCACGCCGCAGGGCGACGAGGTGCCCTTCAACGAAGTCGCCGAGGTCACCTTCAAGCGGGGCTACTCGACGCTCAAGCGCGTCGAGGGCAAGAGCGTAGTGACCGTCTCTGCCGACATCGACGAAGACCTCGCCAATGCCGAGGACATCCTCACCGGCCTGTCGCGCAGCGGATTCTTCGACGAGGCCGTCGCGCTGAGTCCGGGCGCGAAGATCGACCTCGAAGGCCAGCGCCAGCAGCGCACCGAAAGCCTCGGCGCCCTGAAGGTCTGGTTTCCCGTCGCCCTGCTGGGCATCTACACGATCCTCGCGGCGATCTTCCGCAGCTACCTCCAGCCGATCATCGTCATGATCGCCATTCCCTTCGGGCTGATCGGGGCGGTGATCGGACACTGGCTGCTGGGGTTCGACATCACGCTGCTGAGTATGTTCGGAATGGTCGCCCTGGCCGGCATTGTGGTCAACGACTCGCTGGTGCTGATCGACCTGGTCAACAGCGAGGTCCGCAACGGCGCGTCCGTCGAGGACGCTGCCCGCAACGGCGCCAGGGGTCGATTCCGACCGATCATCCTCACCACCGTCACGACGGTGCTCGGCATGAGTCCGCTGCTGCTCGAACCGAGCTTCCAGGCGCAGTTCCTCAAACCGATGGCTGTCTCGATTACCTTCGGGCTGATGTTCGCGACGATGCTGACCCTCGTGGTCGTGCCGTGCCTGTACCTCATCGGCAGTGACCTCCGGCGGGTGTGGCACTGGGTGTGGACGGGCCGTTGGCCCACCGCCGAGACCGTCTCGAAGCACGCCCCGGACGAATCCGGACCCGCCCCCGAGACCGCCGCCCGCTGAACGAACTCTTGCGCACCGCAGCCGATTTGGACTATACTGTTGGCAGGAAAGGAGCCCCTTTATGAAGATGATGCGAATGTGCCTGATGGGACTGCTGGTGAGCCTGGCTGCGGCGTTGCTGTTGGGCCCCCTGGTCGGGTGCGTCAACGTCAAGGCCCCCGAGAAGATCGAAGTCAAGAACGGCGACGGGAAACACTGGCGGCGGGTCGGCGAGGACTACCGTCGACAGTACGGCGGGAGCGGGGACAAAGACCGCGACGTCGATGACGACAAATACGATGACTGACCGGCCGATACCGACAGAGGCCCCTTGAAGAGTCACGACTATCTCGGCCGATCCTTCGACTGCCCCTGCGGCAGGCGGCACGAGGTCCGCCCTGTCGAACTGGTCTACGACGATGACTTCCCCAGCCGGACGCCCGATCTGGCCGCCCGGGCGCTGGGGCGTTCCCGCGGATCGGCCGCCGTCCTCATGGACACCCGGACCGGCTCCGTCGCCGGCGAGGCGGTTCTGGACGCCTTCCTCGCAGCCGGCTGGTACGCACGGAAAATCGTCGTGCCCGACCCCGCGCCCTCGCGCGAGCCGGTCTGCGACGAACCGACCCGCGACGCACTCCTCCCCGAAGCCCGAGACTGCGAGGTCATCGTCCCCGTCGGCGCGGGCGTCCTCAGCGACCTCGGCAAGTACCTCGCACGGGAAGGCCACCGGCCCCAGGTGACCGTCGCCACCGCCGCGAGCATGAACGGCTACGCCTCGGCGAACATCGCTCCCACCGTCCACGGGGTCAAGACCCTCCTCGAGGGCAGCCCGCCCCACGCCGTCCTGGCCGGACCCGCCGTCCTTCGCGAGGCGCCCTGGCCGCTGACCTCAGCCGGCCTGGGCGACGTGCTGGCCAAGTCCGTCAGCAGCGCCGACTGGAAACTCAACCACCTGCTGTTCGGCGACTATTTCTGCCCGACGGCTGTCGAACTCATCGCCGATCTCGAACCGCTCTACCTCGACGATCCGCCCGCCCTCCACGCCGGCGACGACCGCGCCCTGGCCGGGCTCTTCGACGCCCTGATCCTCACCGGCGTGGCCATGACCCTCGCCGAAACCAGCGCCCCGGCCAGCGGGGCCGAGCACCTCATCAGCCATGCCCTGGACATGCAGGCCCACCTGACCGGCGGTGAGCACGACCTCCACGGCCGACAGGTCGGTCTCGGCACGGTCCTGGCCAGCGAGGTCTACGCCCGCGTCCTCGCCGTCGACTCGCCCGACCTCCGCAACCCGCCCGACGCCATCGACCGATCCCTCTGGGGACATCTCGCCGACGAAGTCGCTTCCCAATTCGCCGCCAAACGCCCCCGACTGGAGTCGGCCCGGCAGCAGCTCGCCGACCCGGGCGTCTGGGATCGGCTCCGCACCGACCTGGCCAGCTTTCTCCGCCCGCCCGAGCACATCCGCGACGCTCTGGCCTCCGCCGGGGCCGCCACCACAGCCGAGGACCTCGGCACGACGCCGGAGTTTCTCAAAACGCTCCTCCGAAACGCCCATGAAATCCGAAGCCGATTCACCGTCTTCGACCTCGCCCACCTGCTGGGCATCCTTCCCGACCAGGCCGACGGCATCGTCGAACGTTTGGCCGCCGATTCGGCCTGGGGAGCATAAAAGCCTCGCATGCGGACAAAAAAGGGTTGCAAGCGGGGGCGAACTGGGCTACAAACCCGCAAATTCGCATTTGACAAGTTAAGGATTCTGCCCGTTGCAGACAGACATGAGGACCGGGTCGGCTGATACGGGGATTCGCCCCGGCCGGCCTGGACGCAGGGATATCCATGAAGTTCGTTCTGATCGACAGGATTGAAAGCCTTCAGCCCGGCAAGCGCATTGTCACCAGTAAGAACCTTTCACTGGCCGAAGAATATCTCGCTGATCACTTTCCGAGCTTCCCCATTCTCCCCGGCGTGCTGATGCTCGAGGCGATGACGCAATCGGCAGCCTGGCTGGTCCGTCTGGAACAGGACTTCGCCAACAGCATCGTCGTCCTCAAGACCGCACGCAACGTCCGCTATGCCTATTTTCTCAGGCCCGGTAATACGTTGCGGTGCGAAGTCGACCTCACCGAGATGGACTCAGAGGTCGCGAAATTCAAGGCCAGCGGCTACGTCGGCGACCGCCTGGCGGTCTCGGCGAAACTGGAACTGATGTGGCGAAACCTTCAGAATCAGGGGCAATTCGGCAAAGACACCGACAAAGCCCTCCGCCACGAACTCCGCCGGACCTTCGCCCTGGTCGGTGGCCCCGATGCGCTCGAGGCAGCCCAGGTCTCACCGGCCTGATCCGCCTCGAACAGACCAGCCCGGTTCAACATTGACATTCCATCCCTGAGAACCTATACAGAAGAATCCGCGGACCTCGCCACGGCGCGTAGAAGACCGATGCGGTCGGTCCGGTCCAACGATTGCGGAAATGACTTCGACAGGCATCGTAAGGAGAGACAAACCCATGGCCATGAGTGAGCAGGACATCTTCGAGAAGGTCCAGGAGACCCTCGTCGAGGCACTTGGCGTCGACGACGATGAAGTCACCCCCGAGGCGACCCTTACCGGGGACCTCGGCGCGGAATCCATCGACTTTCTCGATATCATCTTCAGGCTGGAAAAAGCCTTCGATATCAAAATCCCCCGAGGCGAGCTCTTTCCGGACAACATCCTGAACAATCCCGAGTTCGTCCAGAACGGCAAACTCACCGACGCCGGACTCAAGGAACTCAAGGACCGTATGCCACACGCCGACTTCAGCGAATTTGAGCAGGACCCCGACATCAACAAGATGGCTGAACTGTTCAAGGTCCAGACCATCTGCAACTACATTCAAAGCAAGGTGAACTGAACCTCGCCCGGCCTGTGCCCGGCGGAAACTCTCGGCAGGCTCGGCCCGGCGATGTCGCCCCACGCCGACTGTCCTGGCCAGAGCCCGGTAGGCCCCGAAAGCCTTTCATGCGTTGGATCTGGATAGACCGCTTCGAAGAATTCCAGCCCCGTCAGCGGGCGCTGGCCATCAAGAACGTCTCCCTGGCCGAGGAACACCTCCACGACCACTGGCCCGGTTTCCCCGTCATGCCCGCCAGCCTCATGATCGAAGGCATGGCTCAGACAGGCGGCATCCTCGTCGGACAGGCAGAGGACTACCGAAACGACGTCGTCCTCGCCAAAGTCACCAAGGCCGACTTCACCGACATTGCCGTCCCCGGCGACCAACTCACCTACGAAGCCGTCCTCGAAAACATCTCTGAAGGCGGAGCCGGCATCGCCGGCACCGTCCGAAAAAACGGCCAGGTCATCGGCGAGATCAGCCTCATGTTCTCCCACGCCAACCAAAGCAACATCGGCAACGAACTGCCCGAGAATTTCGTCTTCACGGGCGCCTTCCAACGCATGGTCGCTCCCTTCCTGGAGTCCTCCGATGCCTGACCAACGACCGGTCATCACAGGGCTGGGCGTGATCACCCCCCTCGGCGTGGGCATCGACCAGACCTGGGCGGGCCTGATCGAGGCTCGATCGGTCGTCCAGACCATCGACCTCTTTGCCCCGGGACAGTTTCCCTGTAAGATCGGCGGGCAGCTCAACGACTTCTCCGCACGAAAGTTCGTCCCCAAAAGCTACCGCAAGGCCGTCAAGGTCATGGCCCGCGACATCGAAATCGCCGTCGCCGCCGCCGACCTCGCCTTCCGCGACGCCAACCTCCCCACCGTCGGCACCGACGACCTCGGCGAACCCGCCATCGACCCCGACCGCACCGGCTGCAACATCGGCGCGGGGCTGATCTGCACCGAACTCAACGAACTCGGCTTGGCCGTCAACTCCGCCGTCACCGACGGGAAATTCGACTTCCACAAGTGGGGCCAGGCCGGCATGGGCAACCTCACGCCCCTCTGGCTGCTGAAGTACCTGCCCAACATGCTCTCCTGCCACGCGACGATCATTCACGGCCTGAAGGGGCCGAGCAACTGCATCACCTGCGGAGACGCCTCAGCACACCTCGCCATCCAGGAATCCGCTCTGTACATCCGTCGAAATACCGCCGACGCCGTCCTCTGCGGAGCCGCCGAGAGCAAACTCAACCCCATGGGCCTGCTCCGGCAAGGCAAACTCCAGCGACTCTGCACAACACGTAACGACGCCCCCCCCGGAGCCGTCCGGCCCTTCGACGCGGACCACGCCGGTACCGCCATCGGCGAGGGCGGCGGGCTGATCGTCCTCGAAGAACGCGACCACGCACGACACCGCGACGCCCGCATCTACGCCGAACCCGTCGGCTTCGGCGCCGCCTGCGACCCCGCCGCCATCAACGTCCTGCGACCCACCGCCGGAAACCTCGGCCGGGCCGTCAGCAACGCCCTCCGCGACGCCGGCATCACCCCAGACGACGTCGACATGATCCTCACCTACGGGACCGGCGTGCCCGGCGAAGACGCCGCCGAAGCCCTCGCATGGCACGAGGCCCTCGGCGACCGCGCAGCCGAGATCCCCGCCGCCAGCATCACCGGGCCGACCGGATCGATGTTCGCAGGCTCCGGTGGGGTTCAACTCGCCGTCGCCGCCAAGTCCCTGGCCGAACAGACCATTCCCCCCACCGCCCACTTCAACTCCCCCGCCGAGGGATGCGACCTGAACCTCGCCGCCGAACCCCGACAGCAAGACCTCCGCTACGTCGTCACCGGCGCCTACACCGTCGGCGGACAGTCCGGAGCCTGCGTCCTGAAAAAAACGGAACACATGTAAATAGAAAACACGAAATTCCAAATGCGAAACGAATTCGAATGACCCAACATCAAAACAACATGCAGCACCGCCATTTCGTTGCATCGTGTGCAGCGGGAGTTTGCTGTGATTCGGATTTCGGGATTCGGATTTCGAATTCCCCAAACGTCACAACTCCGACCTTCCCCTTTTTGGCTTTCCGCTTCATCCTTTCCGTTTTATGAATAACCGCGTTGTCATCACGGGCATGGGCACGGTCAATCCGCTGGCCCACGAGGTCGAGGCCACCTGGCGGGCCTTGCTGGACGGCCAGTTCGCACCCAGCCCCATCGAACTGTTCGACGCCGGCACCTTCCCCACCACCTTCGCCTGTCAGGTCCGCGACTTCGACCCGGCCGACCACCTCGGCACCCAGCGGGCCCAGCGGCACGCCCATGCAGGGCGGCATTGCCAGTTCGCCCTCGCCGCCGCTCTCCAGGCCTGGAAACAAGCCGGCCTCGAAGCCTGCGACTCCCTCGACCGCAGCAGGCTGGGCATCTACCTCGGCAGCGGGGAAGGCAGCATCGACTTCAACAACTTCGTCGGACTGCTCATCGACGCCTGGCGCGACGGGCAGGTCGATACGGACGTCTGGCCCGACCTGGCGTTCGACCGCATGGACCTCTACCGCGAGGTCGAGCAGGAATCCAACATGGTCCTGGCCCACCTCGCCGCCGAATTCGACGTCGTCGGGCCGGCCTACAACGTCCTGACCGCCTGCGCCGCCAGCAACCAGGCCATCGGCGAAGCGGCCATGCAAATCCGCTACGGCATGGTCGAGAGCGTCATCACCGGCGGGGCCCACAGCATGATCCACCCCTTCGGCGTGACCGGCTTCAACCGCCTGACCGCCCTGTCCCAGCGAAACGACGACATCCCCCACTCCTCGCGACCCTTCGACCTGACCCGCGACGGATTCGTCATCGGAGAGGGCGCCAGCGTCCTGATCCTCGAAAACCTCGATCATGCCCGCCGACGCGGCGCTACCCCCCTGGCCGAAATCGTCGGTTACGGAGCCTCGGCCGACGCCTTCCGAATCACCGACCAGGACCCCTCCGGCGAAGGCGCCGCCCACGCCATGACCGCCGCCCTCAACGACGCCGGACTGCAGCCGGCCGACATCGACTACATCTCCGCGCACGGAACCGGCACGAAGCAGAACGACCAGGTCGAAACCCGAGCCGTCAAACGCGTCTTCGAAGACTCCGGCAAAACCATACCGCCCATGAGCAGCGTCAAGAGCATGATCGGGCACCTCATCGCAGCAGCCGGCGCCACCGAACTGATCACATGCGTCCTCGCCCTGCGGGACCAGGTCCTACCCCCGACGATGAACCTCCATCAGTCCGACCCCGACTGCGACCTGGACTACGTCGCCAACCAGCCCCGCCAGGCCTCTGTCAAGACCGTGATGGCCAATAACTTCGGCTTCGGCGGACAGAACAACACCCTCCTCCTCGTCGGACCGCATGACTGAGATGCCACCCAAACGCCCCTTCCCCTGCAACAGCTCGGATTGTCCCGCGAAGGCCGGACCCCGGACCACGACCCCATCCAGCCAGACCGTCGGGCAAAGGCGCATGGCCTGGATTCCACGCTCACGAAACAAACATTCCGTCAAATTCAGGCAGTAGCCACAATGTGACCTGCCCTTCCTTAGCCTTGCAGCAACGGCTCACAAGTCAATCCCACACCCAATGCCGATGAAAACGAAAACTTCATAAAACTCCAGGGAACGGTTTGACAGCGGCTTCACAACTGTGTAAGATCAGACGGAAATAATAATTGAATTGATCGCGGGGTAGAGCAGTCTGGTAGCTCGTCGGGCTCATAACCCGGAGGTCGGAGGTTCGAATCCTCCCCCCGCTAGTTGTAAGGTTGGCTGACGACGCGAGTTGCGTCGACCGTCGGAAACGACGGAGCGGCCGTAACCCGAAGGAAGCGAGTAATACTCGCCCAAACGGAGTACGGTCATGAGCAACTCACCAGCGTCGGCGGCAACCACCGGAAGAAGGCACGCGAAGGATTTCCTCGGAAATCGTCGCGTGCCTTCTTTGCGTTTCCACAAGGCCAGCGGGCAGATGTTCGTCGTCC
>CAYMAP010000066.1:5479-12274 GCA_964388425.1 uncultured Planctomycetaceae bacterium | reverse complement strand
CAAGGACATGTCACGGCCGAGGGCGTCTGTGCTGCGCAATCAAATGACTTTTGAGACAGAGCCATCCCCGAAAAGCGGGTGTTCGGCGAATGGTCACGGCAGGGGTACGTCGGGCTCGGCCGGTGGCGGGAGCGGTTCGGTTTCGGGCTGTTTGCCGAGCAGGTCGATCTTCAGCCAGGCGCCGCTCTCGAACCGCCAGGCGAACAGCCCGGCCAGCAGGACGATGTACAGGCTGGTGGCGATCCAGGGGCCCATGCTGGTCAGATCCGGAAAGGCGAAGACCATCGTCAGCCCCAGGCCGATCTGGACGGCCCAACTGAGCAGGAACGTCGCGATCATCGGCCAGAACGTATCGCCCGCGCCTCGCAGCGCTCCGTTGAAGACGATGGCGGTGGCGTCGAAGGTCTGGAACAGCGCTGCCAGCAGCATCAGCCGCCCGCCGATGTCGATGATCTGGCGGGTCGACTCGGACAGTTCTTCAGCGCTCATCCCCGCGAGCGTATCGACGCGGACGTAGAAGCCCACAAGCTGCTCGCCCCAGAGCAGGAACGCCAGGCCGCACAGACCCATGTACCCGATGGCGGTGAGTGCTGCGACGTGGGTGCGGCGACGAGCGACGTGAGGCTTGCCCTCGCCGATGTACCGCCCGACCAGCGCGGTGGTGGCGATGGAGATGCCGACGGCCGGCATGAACGACAGGGAGATGTAGCGGACGGCGGCGGTGTTGGCGGCGATATGCAGCGTGCCGAACCGTCCCACGAGGTAGGCTGTCACCATGCCCCAGGCGAAGACGTCGTTGCAGAACTGCACGCCGGCCGGCCAGCCGATACGGAAAATGTCGCGGCACTGGCGGAGTTTCATGTCGCGCGGATGGCGCGTCCCGAACCGCTGGTGAACCCGGCGGGTGAAGAACACCCCGACCAGAATCGCCAGCAGCACCACCGACCCGACGAGTGTACCGATGGCGGCCCCTTCCAGACCCATCGCCGGAAAGCCCAGCTTCCCGAAGATCAGCACCCAGTTGGCGAAAAAGTTCACCAGGTTGCCCACAAAGGAGCTGGCCAACACCACGCCGCTTCGCTCCAGCCCGAAGAAAAACTGCTCCAGCACGCGCGAGGCCAGAAACGGCAGCGCGTTGAGGAGCATGTAATGGAAGTAGAGGATTTCGTACTCGACTACCTGGGGTTCGTGGCCGATAGTCTGGAAGACCGCGGACGTCGGGACGTGCAGGGCCTGGAACAGCAGGGCCATCCCGGTCGCAACAACCAGCCCCGCCCAGGCGTACTGGCCGCAGCGCTGTTCGCGCTTCGCGCCGAAATTCTGGCTGACGTAGGTGTTGACGACCGTCAGCAGCCCCAGCACCAACGCCAGGGGCACGAAGCTGAGAATGCCCGCCGTGAACTGCGCCGCCAGCGCCGCCGGTCCCACCTGGGCGACCATCATCCCGTCGACGAACATCATGACCGTCGAGTTGAGCATGCTCAGGCTCGCCGGCCAGGCCAGCCGAAGCACTTCCCCCAGGCCCCAGAGTGGCTTGTCGTGCTTCAGCGCATCAGGATGGGGAGGCGGAAAAGCCAAGGCCGTCTACCTTTCGCATTGCGGCAGCGAATCCGCTAGGATACAACGGTCCGCCACGCCGTTCCGCCGGTTTTTTATCGGCTGCGATGTTTTTCCGTCGTGTTCGCACCATACCCGTTCACTCACGCCCGAAAGGCCGATTGCCCGGCATGAAGCTGCGCCCGTACAAACTGTCGCAACTGGACTTCGACGACTTCACCCTCGCCGGCTACAGCGTCGCCGGTGAGGAGGCCGTCGTCCTCGCGCCGGAATTCGACGTCGCCTTCGACATCGGCAAATGCCCGCGCGAGGCCCTGACGGTCAACAACGTCCTGCTGAGCCACGGGCACACCGATCACAGCGCTGGGCTGATCTACTACTTCGCCCAGCGGGACTTCCAGGGCATCGAAGGCGGGCGGGCGTTCGTGCCGGACAAACTCGTCGGGCCGGTCAAAGACCTCCTCCGCGCCTGGAGCCGGGTCGACGGCCAGCTTCCGCCCCACGAAGTCATCGGCGTCAAGCCGGGCGACGACATCGAACTCCGCCGGGACCTTCTCGCGCGGGTCTTCCCGACCGTCCACCGCCACCCCCGCGGATCGGTCGGCTACTCGCTGGTCGAGGTCCGCCGAAAACTCAAAGAGCAGTACCTCGGCCTGAGCGGTCCTGAGATCGTCAAGCTCAAGGAACAGGGCGTGGAGATCGCCCGGCGGACGGAAGTCTCCCATGTGGCGTACCTCGGGGATACGGCCCGGGCGAACTATTCCGACCTCGTCTGTGTCCGCGACGCCCGGGTGCTGCTGATCGAGTGTACGTTCTTCGAGGACGACCACAGCAGCCGGGCCCGAGCGGGCAAGCATATCCACGTCGACGACCTGCCGGAGATTCTCGAGGGCATGAACAACGAGCGGATCGTCCTGACCCACGTGACCCGCCGGACCCACCTCGCCTACGCCCGACGGGTGCTCAAAAAACGCCTCCCCGCCGAAATCCACGGCAAGGTCTGCTTCCTCATGACCCGCCTGTCGCCGGATGATTGAACGCAGTGGAATTACCCCGGATCGGCGAGATGTCCATCTATTCTTTGCGTTGACGAATCGCCCTGCTTTTTCGTTCCGTCGACTTTTGAGGGGCGCATCAACCAAGAGATTTTCCCAGGCATCTTCGTGCCCTCCTTTGTGATGGACCCGCCCGTCCGCGAGGCCTCCGCCGGCTCAGGCGGAATCGAATAGCCCCGGGTGAGATAGGCCCTGACGTTGATATGTATGCTCCAGAGCTTACCCCCCCCGGGGGGGAATCCTGCAAGGTAAAGTTGGATTAAAGATATCGGTTTTGACTTTGTGCTGATACAGCCGCGAAGCGGCGAAACAGCAATAGCCGGGTGGCGTAAGCCCGCGGAACGAGTCGAAGGATTGGAATCGGGAGGAAAAGTGGGGAAGGGACTCTCCTAAGCCCCCGGAACAAGTCGAAGGCTCAATCCAAGCCCCGAAGGGGCGAAACGCAGCGCCTACCGGACTCGGAAGTTCCCTCTGTTTACCCAGCCCCGAACCGCTGCGGGAACCGATCGTACCCGTCGGTCGTAAACGGCTCGGTCGCAACCGCCCATTCCGGTTTGTCGGACAGGTCGGAAGGCAGGCTGCGCTGTTCGGCACAGCGCTGGAGAATCGCTTCCAACCCGTCGACATGGACGAGCGTGGGCGCGTCGTCGCGCTCGTGCAGCGTGCAATAACGGTCGTCGATGCGGTGGATGCAGCCGCTGGATTCGTGGGCCGTGTCGAGGGTCAGCACCATCTGCCTCGCTTGCCGGAGGTCGCAGCGGAGGTCCTCGGCTCGGCCGGTCTCGACGGCGTGAAGGAGATTGGCGATCATCGCGGTACGTTCCCGACCGGTCGATTCGACGCTTTCGGTTCGGCCGTCGGCGTACTCGACCTCCAGGGCGTTGCGGATCGGCCAGCGGGCCCGGCCGCGATCGCCGACGATCTCGATCACCGGGCCGGACTGTTCCCTGACGGCATGGCTGAGGAGGTACTGCACCGCCAGCCCATCGGGCAGGTGCATCTCGATGGCGGCGGTGTTGTGACTTTCCAGCGGACCGGCGACGTACAGTTCTCCGCGGACTGACGCCGGCCTCGCGTAGCTGCCCTCCTGCGGACCGAGCAGGAACAGCAGGTTGTTGATCTGGTGCGACAGCGCGTTGCTCGCCGGGCCGTCCAGCACCCATCCGTCCGGTCCGCCGAGCCGGCCGGCCCAGTCGTTGCGGTCGTAGTAGCTTCTCGGGCGGGGCCAGCACGCCACGCACGTCGCCGAGCGAATCGTCCCGAGCTTGCCCGCGCTGAGATACCTGTGGAACTCCTGCAGGCTGTCATCGTGTATCTGCTGGAACCCCACCAGGCAGGGCACGCCGGCACGGTCGACGGCGTCGATCATGGCGTCGACGTCCTGAACCGCCGCGGCCGGGGGCTTCTCCAGATGAATCGCAAAGCCCCCGCCGGCGACCCTCTCCAGCAACGGACGATGCGTCGCAATCCCCGTGGCGATCATGACAATGTCGCAGCGACCCTGCCGGTCGTCCAACATCGCCAGCGCATCGTCGTACAGGGCCACATCCCGCTCGCGGAGCTGCCGGACCGGTTCATCCAGTGCGTCCAGTCGACCGTCCGCCGCCGCGACAAGCCGGCATCCCAGGTCCTCGCCGTGGCGGAATATCTGCTGAGCCAACTGCCAGCCGTACCCGCCGAATCCGATCAGCCCGATGCGTTTCATGGTCACCTCCGCCGTATGATATCCTTTGAGGCCGTTGGATTCCAGCAGTCGGCGGGGCAGGCTTTGGGGTTCTCCCTTGCCGCCAAGCCACGGATGGGCCAGACTGGCGCTCCAGCAACACCCAAGGAGTTCCAGACGATGCTACCGGGCCGCAACAGCCTGTTGACGCTCATGCAAGAAAGCGTCCCGCTGCTGCGCGATCCGTGGTCGGCTCTTGGCCGATCACTCGGCGCCGACGGCGAGGCAGTTCGCGCAGCGGTTGAAGAAATCCGCCGGGCTGGATTGCTTCGGCGGATTGGGGGGATTTTCGACCTCGGCAGGCTCGGCTACCGCCGATCGCTGGCGGCTCTGGCGGTCGGGGAGGATCGCCTCGACCGGGCGGGGCGGGTAGTCGCCGACCACCCCGGCGTCAGTCACGCCTACGCCCGTCAGGACGAACGATACCGACTTTGGTTCACGCTGGCGGTCTCGCCGGAATCGACGCTGGGGCTGGAGGGCACGGCCCGTCGGCTGGGGGAACGGGCGGGCGCGACCTCCACGCTGATCCTCCCGGCGAAACGGCAGTACAAGCTGCACGTGCGATTCAGTCCGAACGGGCGAATCGAGCCTCCCGGCGCACCGTTGCCCGCCCGGACGCAACCGTCGATCATTCTCTGCGAGACTCAGCGGTCCGCCGTCCGCACGCTGCAGGCCGACCTGCCGGCTACACCGGAGCCCTTCGCCGAACTCGCCGACGGAACCGGCCTGTCGGCCGACGACCTGCTGGTCATGGGCGCCGACTGCCTCGCCTCGGGCGTGATGCGCCGCTACGCCGCCGTTCCGGACCACCGCGCCGTCGGAGCGGTAGCGAACGTCCTGGCGGCCTGGTCCGTGCCCGACGAACTCGCCGACACCGCCGGTCGCCACCTCGCCCGCCATCCCGCCGTCAGCCATGCCTACCTCCGCCCCCCCGCCGACGACTGGCCCTTCAACCTCTACGCGATGGTCCACGGCCCGACCCGCGAGCAATGCCTAAGCGACCTCGACGACCTCAGCCAACGGATCGGCCAACCGCCGCGACGCGACCTCTGGACCCTCCGCGAATTCCGCAAACATCCCGTCGAACTCTTCAGCCCCCGCGAAGCACGATGGGAACGCCAGACCGCTTAGGCTCTGTTTCAACCGTCGTTGATCGTGTAGCACGCCATGGACTTCTCAGACAAAGCCTAGCTCCCCGCTGAGCGGCTGAGCTACACGTTTGAGAGAGAACCTGGCACACCATACCAGCAGGAAGGATGGGTCAGGGCCGATCCTCAGGGCTCGACGTCGAAGACTCGCTGACGCTCCGAAAATACGCTTCGAGCTGTTCCTGGTATCGCGGAGCGACGTTGCGTACAGGTTGGCTGCGAACATCGTCGGCCCGCTGCGCCTCGGAACGGACAGTTCCCGAGACTGCCTCTGCCCGGCTCGCCCCGTCCCGTCGGACCTCCCCGCTGCCGAGCGGTCCGGCTTGACCGGCGGATCCCTCGCCCGCCGCGTCGCGCTTCGCCTCACGCAACGTCGCGTCGATGTCTTCCCGAAAGCCCTTGACGAATTGCCCCAACTCCACCCGGTCGATACCCAGGTCCCTCAGCAGGTCCCGCTGGTCCGGCGGCGGTTCGAGCATCCGCTCGGCCTGCTTCAGCGCCCGCCCGATCGACTCCAACTGCTCCACCCGTGCCTGCCGGGCCAGCTCAGCCGGATCCTTCGGATCGTCCGGGCCGGCCTCGTGCGTTACCGGCCCGCCGCTCTGCGGGATACGCCCACCGGCAGAGTCCGCACCTCTCAGGCCGCTTCGCCCGCCTCCCAACCGCCCCGCGGATTGCCCGGCCTGGCCGGCCTGACCCGCGTCCGGGCCTGCTGGGCCCGTCGGCCCGCTCTGTCCGCCAGCTTCGGAGCTGTCGGACTCCCCCGACGACCGGCCGTCGCCAGCGGGGGCCTCTGAGCCCTCGCTGCCGGAACCGTCTTCGCCCGTTGGGCCCGACTCCGCAGGCCGTGCCTGTCCGCTTCGCCGGGCCTTGCCGGATTGGCCTCTCGACGGGTCGCCCTGATCGGCCTGGCACGACGCGCTCGATTCGCCCGGTTGACCGCTTCGGTCCGTGCTGCCCGTCGGCTTACCCTCCTGCTGCTGACCCCCTGCTAGCGTGGAGGCCGGCTGCGGCTCGCTCGTGCCATTACCGTCGGCTGATTCCTCGGGGTCGGAGGGTTCGTTTCCCCCCGGCTGCGACGCATCCTCTCCGCTCGAACTCCCCCCCGCCCCCGGGACTGCCGAAGCCTGGCCATCGTCCTGCGGTTCGGTGGAATCCGAGTCACCGGACTCGACCGGGGTTTCACGGCGGTCGGAACTCCGCGGAGAATCGTCCCGCTCCGAACGGTCCTGCCGCTGCCCGCCGGCCCCGTCGCTTCCCGTCGGCAGGATCGGTTCGGCCTCGGGAGGATCGGGGCGATTTGTCGACGCCA
>CAYMAP010000066.1:0-5379 GCA_964388425.1 uncultured Planctomycetaceae bacterium | reverse complement strand
CCCGTCGGCAGGATCGGTTCGGCCTCGGGAGGATCGGGGCGATTTGTCGACGCCAGAGCCGGCGTCAAGTCCCCCGGACGAATCCGGACCACCCGATCCTGCGACACCGAAGGCCCGTGCGATGCATGGTGGTCCCACGCCAGCCATCGCAGCCGAACCGTCTGGCCCGGCTGACCGAGCTGTCCCGCCACGACGCTCAGCCGGGGCTCGACCACCAACCGCCCGGGGACGCCGTCCCGCACCACAAACCGTCGGGCCCCGTCCTGGCCGTTGCGAATTTCCCAGGCGACCTGGCGAATGCCGAAATCGTCCCTCGCCTCCCCGCCAAGTTGAAGCGTCTGATCCGCCCGGACGTCCACAGCGTCAACGGGGTCTCTCCAGCGAACCGTCGGGGGCCGGTCCCTCAGCGAGCGAATCTCGAATTCCGCCGATTCCGCTGGGTCGGCCATCTCCGCAGGCCAGTAGCGGATGCGGTAGCGGTCGTCTCCGGCCAGCCGAAAGCGCGTCCGCAGCGACCGCCCGTCGTCACCGACAGCCATCACGAACGACCGCCCGCCGGCCAACTCCAGCAGCGCACGCTCGACCGGGAGATTCACCCGAGCCTCCAGCGACACCGCCGATCCGTCCAGCCCCTCGACGTTCCCGCCCGTCTGCTTCCGTCGGGCCCGGCCCGTATACGCCGGCCAGTCCACGCGAGCGACGACCCGCTCGACGCCCGGGACCGGCAGCACCCGCACCCGACGCCACGGCATCGCCGCGTCACCCGTGACGACCCGAAACGACACGGTACGCTCCGTCAGGTCCGCCAGCCACGTCGCCGAAAACCCCTCCGCGCCCGAATACGTCGGACTCGGGCCTAGCGGTTCCATCGCCACCGCGTCGCCGTCCAGGACTTCCGACGAGTTCCCCCGCCGAATCTCCAGCAGCACCTCCCGGCCCGGATCGCGAACCGTCGCCTCGAACGTCTCCTCACGCCCCGCCGACACCGCCTCGCCCTCGCCCGGCCGAACGGCCAACAGCTCCGTCCGGCTGGGCGCGGGCGCATCGGAAAACCCCAGCAGCCTCAATATCGACACGCCGAACGTCCGCGGCACGGAAGCCCAGACCACCAGCATCAGCACCGCCGAACCCGCCGTCGCGATCCCGGCCCATCTCAGCCCCCGCGTCCGCAAGCCCGCATGGGCGTCGGCGTCGCGCAGTTCCCGACAGGCCCGGCCGAGCAACAGCTCCGCAATCGGCTGGCCCGCCCGCTCCTGAAACTCCACCGCCGTCGTCAGGTCGTTGTACATCGCCGGTTCGTCCCGCTCGACCTGCCTCGCCAGCCAGCGCAGATTCAGACGACGCACCAGCATCGCCAAAACCCACAACACCAACCCCGCCTCGGCCAGGAGCAGGCCGTTCCGCACCACCATCCGGGCCGTCGATCCCATCCCCCCGGGGAGAAGATGATCCGCCGCCACACCGCATCCCAGCACCCCTCCCGCCAGTGCCACCGAAACCAGCAAACCCGTCGCACAATCCAGCAGGCGGACCCGATACCCCACCTGCCGAAGCAGGCCTCGAAACAACCGAACCCGCGATGCCGTGGAAGCATCTTGCATGACTCACCTGCGATTGTATCGGATCGGGGCGGACACCGCACGCGAGCCTTCCGATCAGCGAGAATCGTCGTCGGTGGGTCTCGAACCCAGTTGCGTCACCCGCTCGGCCGAGATCGCCGCGTCGAGTTCCGCTTCCGGCATCAGGCCCTCGGCCAGCACGACGTGGTGGATGCTCCGCCCTTCCTGCCGGGCCCGGCGGGCCAGTTCCGTCGCGCGCTGATAGCCGATCGTCTCGACCATCGCCGTCAGCGTCGCCGACGAACCGTCGACATGCGCCCGGCAGCGCGTCGCGTCGACTTCGAGCCCCTCGACGCATGACGTCCGGAAAACCTCGCACGCGCTGCCCAGCAGGCCCAGGCTCTCCAGCAGGCAGTCCGCGATCAACGGGCCGAAGGGGTTGAGCTCCAGGCTCCCTCCCGCCGACGCTTGCGCGACCGTCACGTCGTTGCCCATCACCCGCATCGCCGCCTGACTGACCGCCTCGGGCACGACCGGGTTGACCTTGCCCGGCATGATGCTGCTGCCGGGCTGGACCGCAGGCAGGCGAAGCTCGCCCAGGCCCGCCTCAGGCCCACTCGACAGCAGCCGAAGGTCACCGGCGACCTTCAGTAGATTCACCGCCAACGTCCTGGCCAGCCCGTGGACCTCGACGTACACGTCGGCGTTCTGCGTCGCCTCGATCAGGTTCTCCGCCCGCGCCAGCCCGTACCCGGTAATCGCCCGCAGATGTTCGACCGCCCCGAAGACGAACGCCCGCGGCGCGCCTAGGCCCGTCCCGATCGCCGTGCCCCCGAGGTTCACCACCCGCAGCCGTTCTTCGCACTTGTACAGCCGCCAGCGGTCCCGCGCAAAAGCCTCGGCATACGCGCCCATCGCCCGACCAACCGTCGTCAGCACGGCGTCCTGCATCTGCGTCCGCCCGACCTTCACCACATCGGCGAATTCCTTCTCCTTGCCCTGAAACGCCTCCAGCAGCCCCACCACCCGCTCCTCCAGCCGGCGCAACAGCCCGATTCCCGCCACACGCAACGCCGTCGGATATGTGTCGTTCGTCGACTGGTGCCGGTTGATGTCCTCGTGCGGGCTGATCATCCCGTACTCCCCCGGCCCTCGGCCCAGGTGCTGCAGCGCGCGGTTCGCCAGCACCTCGTTGACGTTCATGTTCGTGCTCGTTCCCGCCCCGCCCTGCAGAGCGTCAACCACGACATGGTCGTCGAGATCGCCGGCGATCATCTCCTCGCACGCCGCGCCGATGGCCGAAAACGTCCGCTCGTCCCATCGCCCCAGCTCGTGGTTCATCCTCGCGCACGCCAGCTTCACCGCGCCGTAGGCACGCACCAGTTCCTTCCGAACAGGCCGACCCGCCAGAGGAAAGTTCTCCCGCGCACGCAACGTCTCGACGCCCCACAGCGCGTCGGCGGGAACCTCCCTCTCGCCCAGCAGATCACGTTCCACGCGGTAGTCGGTCATCAATCCACGTCCTGGTCGGTCGGGAAGGATCGAGATACAATCCTGCCACGTCTGAAGTCTCACGTTTCCTGGGTGTCATCATCGCCATGTATTATCGGGATCATCCTCGGCCGCATGTTCGTGCAGTGTATAACGATGGTTATGGAAATTGAAAGTGGAATGACTCAGGGATGTTCCCCCTTTTTTCCTCTTGTCGAACCTTGTTTCCTGCCGACGCATACACTAGGAAAAACACACCGTCGTGCCGGCCGCACACGACGTGTCCGTGTTCACTGGACGAATGGATTCAGGAGATTCAACTCTCAGGCGCTGTCGCCATGCCGGGGGTGCCTTGGTTGTTCTGGCTCTTCTGGCAACGGGGGCGGCGTGTTACGTTCTCAGCCCGTGGGCGGGACTGTTCGGGCTCCCTGCGCTGAGCGGGACGCTGCTGCTGGCCTGGGCTTGCAGGCGGGGCATGCTCACGAACCGTCATGGCCGGGCGCTGCAGGAGGCGCATCGCGACCTCCTCCAGAGCAACGCCGAACTACGCGACGAAGTCCACGCCCGCCGGCAGACCGAACAGGCGCTCGAACAGAGCAACCGCCGACTCGATGCCATCTTCCAGAACGCCCAGGACGCCATCTTCCTCGCTGATGACGGCGGGTGGTGGATTGACACCAATCCCTCCGCCTGCCGAATGCTCGACTATCTACGGGAAGACCTCCTCGGCCGAAACGTCCGTGACCTCGTGACCCCCAGCCTGACGCGGTCCATTGCGGATCTCTGGGAGGAACTGCTCCGCCAGGGGGAGTTGCGCGGGGAGATCACGCTCCTGACCCGCACCGGGCGAGCCATCCACGTGGATTACCGCGCGGTGGCGAACATCCTGCCCGGCATGCATCTGGCGATTCTGCGTGACGTCAGCGACCGCATCCGCGCCACCCAGCAGATCCGCCAGTACAACGAAAACCTCGAAACCCTCCTGGACCAGCACACACGCCGAATACGCGAACTCGAACGCCAGCGAAGCGAAAACGAACGCCTCGCCGCCCAGGGGCGCATGGCCGCCCAGATCGCCCACGAAATCAACAACCCCCTGGCCGGGATCAAAAATGCCTTCCGGCTCGTTCGCACCGCCGTCCCGGACGACCATCCCCACTTCCCTTTCGTGGAACGCATCGACGACGAAATCGACCGCGTCACGCGAATCGTCCAGCAGATGTTCGGCATCTACGGCAAGGACAAACAGCCCGGCCAGAGCTTCCCGCTGGAAGAACTCGTCCTCCACGTTGTCGGCATGCTCGAAACGACCGGATTGATCAAGAAAATCCGACTCCTCGTGGAAATACCCGAGAACATTCGCCTCGAGCTGCCCAAGGCCCAGCTTATCCAGGTCCTGTTCAACCTCGTCCAGAACGCCATCGACGCCTCCGAACAGGGCGGCGAGGTCGAAATCTACGCCCACGATCAAAGCGAATCCATCCTGCTGGCCGTCCGCGATGAAGGCGGCGGCATCCCCGAGGAAATCCAGAACCAATTGTTCGATCCGTTCTTTTCCACCAAGACCCCCGCCAGCCCAAGGCAAGGCGGAATGGGACTGGGGCTGAGCATCTCGCGAAACATCGTATGCGACATGAACGGCGAGATCCGCTTCCAGTCCAGGCCCGGCGCAGGAACGGTCTTTGAAGTTCTCCTCCCAAAACGACTCGATCAACGAAAGGATTTGTATGAATCCCCAGCCGCGCATTCTCATCGCCGATGACGAGGAAACCTTCCTCTACGCCACAGCAGAACTGCTGCGGCAGGAAGGCTACCACTGCGATACCGCGATGGACTCCACCCACGCCGTCGCACTCATGCGACAAAACCAATACGACGTCCTGCTGTCCGATATCCGCATGCCCGGCAACGAACGCCTCCAGTTCATCGAACAACTCGAAGAACTCGCCCAGGACATCCCCGTGATCCTCATCACCGGCTACCCCTCCGTCGACACCGCCCTGGACTCCTACAAGCTCTCCGTGACGGCTTACCTCGTCAAGCCCACCGACTTCGAGGATATCCTCAAAGCCATCAAAGACGCCCTGGGATAAATCCGATAAACGTGGACAGGATTTGTGATATTTTTTTTTGAAGTTACCCCCCGGGGGGCGTACGATAAGCGCAGCAAGACAACGTTCGAAACGTGCCGGGCCCCAAGAACGGGGCCGGCCCCTTGTCGGGCAGGTCACGGACCTGCAAGTCGAAGGCATCGTTGCGACGGACGCGACAGCGTGTTCCTCGCGACGGTGCCTTTTTTCTTGGCTCGCCACGGAGGGCGGGCCCGGAC